>CAYZFN010000001.1:0-24053 GCA_964477695.1 uncultured Enterobacteriaceae bacterium
GGCCGACAACTTCCTCATTCGCGGCACGCCGTACAACAAAGGCCGCATGCTGCGCGTGCTGCTCGACAAGGGCGCGCAAGGCATCGGCGATCCGACGCAGGGCCACTGCGTGGCGATCGACGCGCGCTCGCCGAAGTTCGACGGCGGCATCGTCACCCGCGTCGACTGCGTGTCGCTCGGCGTCGTGGTCAATCGCGACGCGCAGCGCTTCTACGACGAGGGCGAGGATTTCTGGCCCAAGCGCTATGCCATCTGGGGCAGGCTGATCGCCGGACAGCCCGGCCAGATCGCCTACGTCGTGATCGACGCAAAGGCGATGGGAAGGTTCATGCCGCCGGTGTATCCGCCTCTGCGGGCGCAATCGATGCCCGCCCTTGCCACGCAGCTCGGGCTCGATCCTCGAGCATTGGAGAGCACGATCGCCGGGTTCAACGCAGCGGTGCGACCCGGCACATTCGATCACACGCGACTCGACGATTGCGCGACCGAGGGCTTGTCGCCGCCCAAGACCCACTGGGCGCGGCGCATCGACGAGCCGCCCTTCTTCGCCTATCCGCTACGCCCGGGAGTTACGTTCACCTATCTCGGCGTAAGAGTGAACGAGCGCTCGCAGGTGCTGTTTGGAAACGAGCCTTCGCCGAACCTTTTTGCCGCGGGCGAGATCATGGCGGGCAATATCCTCGGCAAGGGCTATCTCGCCGGCATCGGCATGTCCATCGGCACGGTCTTCGGACGCCTCGCCGGCAACGAGGCCGGCAAGCATGCAGGATCTCGATAACCTCATTGGCGAGGCGCAGCGCATGCTGCGCATCTGCAACGCCTGCCGCTACTGCGAGGGCTACTGCGCGGTCTTCCCCGCTCTCGAGCGCCGCCTCGACTTCACGGAAGGCGACGTGCACTACCTCGCCAATCTCTGCCACAACTGCGGCTCGTGCCTGTACGCGTGCCAGTACGCGCCGCCGCACGAGTTCGAGCTGAATTTCCCGCGCATGCTCGCCGAGGTCCGCGTCGAGACCTATCGCAAGTACGCGTCCCCTGCTTTCTTCGGCGCGCTTTTCCAGCGCAATGGCCTGGCCGCCCTGCTGCTGAGCGCAGCGTCGCTGTTCGCCGTCTCCGGCATGGTGAATGGCAACGCCGTCGGCTCGTTCTACAACGCGATGCCGCATTCCGTGATGGCCGGGTTTTTTTCCATCATTGCAATCCTCGTTGCCGGCGCGCTGGGCATAAGTGCGGCCCGATTCTGGCGTGACATGAACGGGCGCGGATCGGGCGGAATCGCAGCAGCGACAAGCGATGCGCTGACGCTGAAATACCTCGACGGCGGTGGAGAGGGATGCACCTATCCTGACGAGAAGCCCTCTCTTGCCCGGCGGCGCTTCCATCACCTCACGTTCTACGGGTTCCTCCTGTGCTTCGCCGCGACCTGCGTAGGCACGCTCTATCACTATGTATTGGGCTGGCCGGCGCCCTACCCCCTCGCCAGCCTGCCGGTCATATTAGGAACGGTGGGCGGCATCGGCCTGCTCGTCGGCCCTGCCGGGCTGCTTTACCTGCGGCTGCGACGCGACCCGGAGCTCGGCGACAAGAAGCAGGACGGGATGGACGTCGCATTCATCGCCCTGCTCTTCTTGACGAGCGCGACCGGCCTCGCGCTCCTGGCGCTGCGTGAAACGCGCGCAATGGCGCCTCTGCTCGCGATTCACCTCGGCGTGGTGCTCGCGCTGTTCCTCACGCTGCCCTACGGCAAGTTCGTGCACGCCGTGTATCGCCTGGCCGCGCTCGTGCGCTATCACGTCGAAAGAAAGCGTCCCCCTGCCGTGTTCGGCGGCGATTAGTCCGCCTTCCGTCGCCGAGGCTCGACGACCGGATTCTGCGGGCGTTCGCCCTGCAGCACCCGGATGACCTCCTCGGCGGCGCCCCACTCGCCGCGCGTTTGCGCCTCGCGAGTCGAGCCGCCGATGTGCGGCGTGGTGAGGACGTTGTCGAGCGCGAGCAGCGGATGGTCCTTGCGCGGCGGCTCGGCTTCCATGACGTCGATTGCCGCGCCGGCGATGCGCCTGTCGCGCAGGCACTCGAGCAGGGCGTCCTCATCGACGACGCCGCCGCGCGCGAGGTTGACCAGGAACGCCGAGCTTTTCATCAGCGCGAGCTGCGGCGCGCCGACCATGTGGCGCGTCTCCGCGTTGAGCGGACAGTGCAGCGTGACGAAATGGGATTCGCGGAACAGCTCTTCCAGGCCGACCCAGCGGCCGCCGAGCGCCGTTACGTGCGAAGCCGGGATGTAGGGATCGCAGACGAGGAGCGCCATCTCGAAGGCGCGCGCGCGCAGCGCGACGCGCGTGCCGATGTTGCCCATGCCGACTATGCCGAGCGACTTGCCGGCGAGCTCGCTGCCGACGAAGCGCGGGCCTTCCGCCCAGCGGTTCGCCTTCACTGCGGCTGCAGCGGCGACGCTATGGCGCGCGAGCGCCACCATCTGGCCGAACGCGAGCTCCGCCACGGCCGCCGCGTTCGAGCCCGGCATGTTGGTCACCCAGACGTCGTGCTCGCGCGCCGCATCGACATCGATGCGCGACACATCCACGCCGACCCCGGTGCGCGCGACGATCTTCAGGCGGCCGCGGCTTTCCTCGATGTGGCGACGCGTGATGCGGCCTTTGCGGCTGATCACCGCGTCGACCTGCGGCGCTTCGCGCTCCCAGCGCTCGGGCTCGGCCCACGGATCGACGACGACGACTTCGGCGCGCGCGCGCAGCCACTCGATCAGCTCGGGCTGGAATTTCTCGACGAGGATGCGGCCGACAGGCCTGCGGCCATTCACCTCAGCCTCGCAGCAACCATTGCACCGCCTCCGCCTCCGAGGCGAAGGCGCGCAGCGCGATGGCCTTCTGGCTGGCGATCAGCTCGACGTACTGGTGCGCTGCGGCCACCTCGGGCGAGTCGGAAACGAGCGCCAGGCGCGCTTCCGCGACGCCCGAAGTGAGCTTGAGGAGCTCGGTGAGCTGGTATTCCTCGACGCGGAATATCGGCCGGGAGGCGCGCACGATGGCGACGACCCGGGAAATGCCCTTCTCGACCATGGCGGCATGCGCAGCGAGGGCGAATTCCCGCGTTTCCTGCGGTGTCTCGCGCTCGATCATCTCCGCCCGGAGGTAGCCCTCGCGCGCCTCGATCTTGTAGCGCATACCTCACGCTAACACCTAAAGGGCCGCTATCCATGTCGCGACTTCGCCCGCCGCTTCGTCGAGTACCTGGGAATCGGTGCGCCCGGAGGACTTGCGCACGTGAAAGGAGTGGTCGGCGGCCTCGAGCCAATGCATGCGCCAGAGCGGCTTCAGGTTTTCAACGACTTGCTGCATGAGGTCGCGCCTGCAGAGCGCGTCCTCCGTGCCGTTCAGGCACAGCACGGGAACACGGATCTTCCCGAGGTGGGCGGCGCGCTGCTTCTCCGGCGCGCCGGCCGGATGCAGCGGATAGGCAAGAAGAAGCAGCGCGTCGCAGGCATGGCCCTGCGCCGCGAGGAGCGTTGCGACGCGGCCGCCCATCGAGCGGCCGCCAAGGACGAGCCGCCGCGGCGCATGCTCGCCCCGGGCGCGCTCGGCGATCGCGGCAAAGGCCGCCTGCAGCACCGGCATGGGGTCGGGGCGACGGGAACCCTTGTCGCGGTAGGGAAAGTTGAAGCGCAGCAGGTCCAGGCCGCACGCGCGAAGGCGCGGCGCCATCGCCTGCAGGCTGCGATCGGTCATGTGCCCGCCGGCACCGTGCGCACAGACGAAGAGCGCCTGCGCCGGACCCTCGGCGGGCTCGAAGAGAACCTCTACGCGGGCTTGCTCCCCGCGGTGGCGGCGGCGAGGGCGATCAGCCGGTGCACCTTCGCGAAGTCGGACTTCGGAAAGTATTTCACGGCCCGCTCGGCAAGCCAATCGGCGGCGCGCGCCGCTTCATGCAGGGGAAAGAAAGCGGCGTCGCATACGCCGAGCGTCCGGTCGCCGAGCCATACCTGGATGCGTCCATCGCCCGTGATCTGCGCCGCCGCGGTAATGTCGCTCGCGTGCAGCGTGCGGAGCGTCAGGCGCAGGTCGCGTTCCATGGAGCGGTACGTTGCAAGCGGCGGACCCGGTTGGCGCGCGGCGCCGGCGATAGTCCCTCCGGCGATACTCCGTCCGGCGGTACTCCTAGTGGTCGGTAGCGCGCCGGCGCGGCATCTTGCCCGCGCGCTCGAGCGCGGTGCGCCGGTCGTGCTCCGCGAGGATCAGCTCCATGGCCCGTTCGAACACGGCGCGCGGCGGGCCGCCTTTCGCCGCGAGCCAGTGTTCCAGCTCGTCTTCGGGCACATCGAGGAAGCGCGCGAGGTTCTGGCGGCCGCCGCGCAGGAACTCGCACTGATGGAGGATGCGGGCGCACATGTCTGCCCAGCGAGGGTGTTCGACCATGCCCGCCGCGCGAGCAAGAGACGTACCCGGTGTCGGGTCATCGCTTCTCTCCCAGGTTCTTGTCGACGATCGCAGCGAGGATGATGACGAAGCCGAGCACGCGCAAGAGATACGTGTAGCCGACCCGCTCGTCGGCTGCGCCGAGCCATGTCGCGAGGGCCTGGTTGCAAGCGAGCAGGCCGAACGCGACCGCGAAGGCGAGGAACAGCCGATCCGCGGTGCGCCGCCAGAAGCGCAGGAAGAACGCGGCGGCGGCGACGAACCCCATGGTTACGGCGCCGGACAGGAACTCCATCATTCCGCCTCCCAGATGAAGCCGTAGAGCAGGAACAGAATCCCGATCAGCGCGGTGACGATGCGGTAGGGCCGCAGGTCAAGGGCGGGAAAGACCACCAAATCGAGGAACAGCAGCACGTTGTTGGCGCTGAGAAAGACGAAGCACAGCCCGCTCCAAAGGAGCAGGCGCGTGCCGTTCGCGGCGTAGGCGCGGAAGAGGAACACCATGCACGCGAGGCTGGTGAGCGTTGCGAGGAGCGACAGGACGAAGTTGATGGAGACCATGCGGTCAGCTCCTCCTCAGCTTGAAGGCGTCGGCGAACGAGCGGATCTTGCTGTCGCGCAATGCATAGATAACGCGGATCAGGGTGACGGGCCGCTCGCTGTAGGCCTGCGCGAGAGTGGCGACGTAGCCCGCGAGCTCCTCGCCGGCGGGATGGAACTGGATGCGCTTGTCGGGCGCCTGGGCGATCAGGCCGCGCGCCTGGAAGGCTTCCAGGTAGCGCGCCACGTCCGCGTCGGCGAGCGGCGTGGTGCCGGGCGCCGCCGCGAGCTCGGCCACGCTCCACCAGCGTTCGGAATCGCGCTGCAGGTGGAGCAGCAGCTCGGCGGCATCCACGCTCGGCACCGTGGTCTGCAGGAAGCGGCAGAATTCGTCGGAGAACTGGGCGTCTTCCACTGTTCTTCGAAGGCGGACAAACGCGCTACGATGCGCGGCGGCGCATTAAGCGCCGCTTAAGCAATGCGAAAGGAGACAGAGTGAAGCATAGCAAGTGGTCGTACCGGTTCCTCGTGCTGCTGGCGGGCGCCGTCGCCGCGCTGCCGGCAGCGGCGCAGACGAGCCCGCGCGACACGCCCGGCTTCTACGCCGGCGCGAGCTTCGGCATGAACAGCGACAACGAGACGGCGTGGCGCCTGCTCGGCGGCTACAACGTCAATCGCAACTTCGGCGTCGAGCTCGGCTACCACGACACCGGCGACGCCAACCTGAACGGCGCGCCGGTCGGCACGCATCTCTGGGAGCTGGTCGGCCTCCTGCGGCTGCCGCTCGACGAGCGCTTCAGCTTCTACGGCAAGCTCGGCGGCTACCGCGCCAAGGTGAGTGGCGAGGGAATGGACGAAACGACCACCGATGTGACCTTCGGCGTAGGCGCGCAATACGAGCTCAGCCCCGACGTGGCGGTGCGGGGCGAGTGGCAGCGCTACAGCGGCATGGGCGGCGGGCCGTTCCCGAGCACCGACATGGACCTCTACACGATCGGCATCCTCTACCGCTTCCGCTGACGCTCAGCGCGCATCCAGGGCGAGCGATACGGGCACGCCGGCGTCGCTCGCCCGCGCCTGCACCGGCGGCTGCAGGCGCACCCGTCCCGCGGCTACGCCACTCTTCACGAGGGAATCGCGCACCGCCCGCGCGCGCGAGCTCGCCAATGTGTCGAGGGCATCCGGCGAAAGCGGCGTCTGGTTCGCCAGCGCATCGAGCAGGCGCCGGCGGTAGCCCGGCGCGCCCCGGTTGAGCGAGCCGAGATCGCCGCCGCGCACGAGGTACATCCGCTCGGCGGCGCGCTCGATCTTCGGGTCGGCGAGGTCGAGCGGCACCGCGGCCGCCGTGCCTCCGGCTGCCGCGCGATAGCCGGCGCGCTGCGTCAGCTCGCGCATGACCTGCGCACGGCGCAACGCTTTCTCATCGGCCTCGCGATCGTAGCCGCCGCGGATCGTCAGCTCGAGCTGCGGGCGCTCGGCCAGCGCGCGCGCCATCTGCGCGATGTTTTCCTGCTCGGGCGGGCTGAGCGCCGCCGAGCCCGCATCGAAGCGAACTTCGTCGCGAGCGCCCCCGCCGTGGTCGAACAGTCCGGCGAGTGCGCGGAAAGGTGCGGACACGATCTTGCCGAGCGTGTTGCGCAGCGCCTTGGCGATCAGGCCGCCAAGGTCGAACTGCGGGTCGCGCAGGTTTCCGCTCACCGGGATCGCGAGGTTGATGCGGCCTTCCGCGTCGGTGAGGAGGGCGACCGCGAGGTCGACCGGCAGATCGAGGGCGGCGGCGCTTTCCACCTTCTCGCCAAGCTCGAGCCGGTCGAACACGAGCCGGTTGGCGCCCACCAACCGGCCGTCGCGCACGCGATAGCGCAGCTCCGCCGAAAGGCGACCGGAGCGGATACGATAGCCGGCGAACTTCACCGCGTACGGCGTGAAGTCGGCGAGCGCAAGGTTGCGGAAGCGCACCTGCACGCTGGTGCGCGAGGCCGGGGCGTCGAGGTCGATCACGCCCGTCGCCCGCGCATCGCCGTACTGGCCGACGCGGCCGGCGAGCTGCACGCGCGCCGGCTCGTCGCCCGGCGCGCCGATGCCGGCGATGCCGCCGGAGAGCTCGCGCACCGTCGTTGAAAACGGCGTATCGAGCGAGCGGTCGGTGAAGGCGATTTCGCCCTGCTCGATGCGCAGGCGTGCCACCTCGATGCGCGGCGGCTCACGTTTGTTCGCGCCGCTCGCCGGGCCGAATGCCAGCAGCTGCGCGAGATTGAGCCCGCCATCGCGCCCGATCACCATCCGGGCGTGCGGCCCGCGCAGCACCACCTCCTGCGCTTGCGCGGCGAAAGGCGAGAACTCGAGGTGCAGCGCGTCGCTCGCGAGCTCCTGCCACGCGAGAACCTCGTTGCCGCCACGATCGTCGATGCGCGCCTCGCGCACCGACGCGGCGCCGTCATAGGCGGCCTTCGCGCCGAGGCGCAGCCTTCCCCGGCCATAAACCTCGCCCGCCGCTATGCGGACCTGCGCCGACGCGGGCAGGAACCGCTGCGCGAGCGAAAGCGGCACCCTGCTCGCGTCGAGCTGCAGGTCCGCGGCGAAGGGCGCGAGCGCGACTTCACCCTGCGCCGTAACTACGCCGCCGGAATCGAGCTGCGCGTGCGCCATCGGCCTGGCTACGGCGAAGCGGCCTGCCCGATAGTCGTATTGCAAGCTGCCGCTCAGCCGGCCGCGCGGCGCCTCGCCCGCGCCGAAGGGCACGTAGCGCCACGCCGTGGCTAGCGGCGCGTCCGCCAGCTCGAGTTTCCCGCTCGCCGCGAGCGGCGCGAGCGCGAGCGTGCCCTGCGTGCGCGCGCTACCGCCACCCTCGATCTGCGCGGTGCCCGTGAAATCGCCGTTGCCTCCCCGCGTGGAAAGATTGCGCGCCTGGAGCTGTAGCGCTTGCAGCTTAGGCGCACGGTCGATGGCGACGCTGCCGTCCGCGAGCGACACGCTGTTGACGACCCAGGCGCGCCGCCACAGCGAAGCCCAGGCGAGGTCTACCGAGATGCGCCGCGCCTCGAGCTCGAGCTTGCGCCCGGCGTCCGAGAGCCGGGCGTCGTAGGCATCGGCGTGGAGCGCGAAAGGATGCGTGACGACGGAGCCGAACTGCGCTTGCAGCCCCGCGCGCGCCGCCTGCTCGACGAGCGCGTTGCGCAGGAGCGAGGGCGCGAGCAGGTACCCGAGCGCGGCATAAAGGCCGACGAGGAGCGCGACAACGCCGCCGGCAAGCAGCGCGCCCCGTCGTGCGCGGGGGGAAACTGGCATGCCCCGCCGGGAGCAATATGCGCTCCGTCAGCGGCTTGCGCTCGCCTGCGTCGACAAACCGCGGCTTAGAGCCGCGGCCTGCGCGGCGATGTCGGCGGCCTGCGCCCGCAAGTCGGCCGCGTCGGTCATGCCCCAGGCAATGCGCGCGTCGAGCTGCGCCTGCCGGGCGTCAGTGTCAGCTTCCGAGAGCTCCCCGAGGCCTGCGGCAGCCCGGGCGCGCTCCAGGAAATCGCGCGCCACGCCGATCTGCGTCGGCGCGTACTGCTCCGTTGCGCGTTGCGCGTAGGCCCAGGCTGGCACGCACACGAGCACGCAGACGGCAAGAAGGCGCATCGCCGTGATTCTTGCGCGCCGACCTTATCAGGCACTTAAGTTGCGGCGCAGCACTTCATGCACGCGGCACGCTTACTGCTTGCTGACAGCTGCGGCTGCCAAGCCGAAGCAGAGACCCTCGACCTTTACCCAGCCCTACAAGGAGACCTTGCATGAAATTCATCAAGCCCGTTGCCCTGAGTTTCTCGCTGCTCGCCTTCGCCGCCGCCGGTTATGCCGCGGGCGATTCGAAGAGCTCGTCGGGAACCAGCACCTCGCCGTCCACGTCGCAAAGCGACAAGTCGTCCTCGCCCTCGTCGTCCTCGGCCGGCGGCACGTCGTCGTCGTCCAGCCCGAGCTCGTCCTCGTCGAGCCCGAGCTCCGCAGCGGGCGGCACGTCGTCCTCCAGCTCGAGCAGCGAGTTCGACAAGCTCGACAAGAACCACGACGGGCAGCTCAGCCGCTCCGAATGGGAAGCCGGGCAGAAGTCGAGCTCCAGCGGCTCGAGCTCCTCGAGCGGCATGAGCTCCTCGAGCCCGTCGAGCTCCAGCGCGAGCGGCAGCACCTCGAGCCCGTCGAGCGCGAGCCCCAGCTCCAGCCCGTCGTCGTCCGGCTCGAGCTACGGCAAGTCGCCGTCGTCCTCCTCGGGGACGAGCAAGTAACCGCGATCGCGGTTGCGAGGAAAAGCGGGCCCGCGCGGCCCGCTTTTTTTATGTCTTTTTCGTGAGCGCCGTGATCACGTCGATGGGCACCGGGAAGACGATGGTCGAGGCCTTGTCGCCGGCGATCTGGTTGAGCGTCTGCAGGTAGCGGAGCTGCATCGCCTCGCTTCGCCTGGCCAGCATCTCGCCCGCCTCGAGCAGCTTCTGCGCCGCCTGCATCTCGGCCTCGGCGAGGATCACCTTGGCGCGCCGCTCGCGCTCGGCCTCCGCCTGGCGCGCGATCGCGCGCACCATGTTCTCGCCGATGTCGACCTGCTTGATCTCGACGTTCGAGACCTTGATGCCCCAGGCGTCGGTCTGCTGGTCGAGGACTTCCTGGATATCGGTGTTCAGCTTGTCGCGCTCCGAGAGCAGCTGGTCGAGCTCGTGCTTGCCGAGCACGGCGCGCAGCGTGGTCTGCGCGAGCTGGCTCGTCGCCTCGATGAAGTTCGCCACCTGGATGATCGAGCGCTGCGGGTCGACGACGCGGAAGTAGACCACCGCATTGACTTTCACCGAGACGTTGTCGCGCGTGATGACGTCCTGGGGCGGGACGTCGAACACTCGCGTCCTCAGGTCGACCCGCACCATCTGCTGCACCACCGGCAGGATGAGCACCAGCCCCGGCCCCTTCACGCCGCCGAAGCGGCCGAGGAAGAACACGACCGCGCGCTCGTACTCGCGCAGGATCTTGATCGAAGAGAGGACGAGCACGGCGACGACGATGACCACGCCGACGCCGAAGCTGAACGGGAAGATCATGGCGCTGCTCCTTTTCCAAGCGCTTCTTCAGGCACCACTTCCAGGGTGAGGCCGTCGATCGCCGTGACGCGCAGCCGCTCGCCGCGGCGCACTGGCGCGTCCGAGCGCACTTTCCAGCGCTCGCCGTGCACTCGCGCCCAGCCCTCGCGCGCGAAGTCTTCCAGCGCCTCGCCGGCAGCGCCGATCATCTCCTCGCGGCCGCTCACCACCGCGGCGCGCCGGCTCCTCGCCATCAGGCCGAACAGCAGCAGCAGGAATCCCGCGCTCGCCGCCGCTACGCCGGCGATCAGCGCGTAGGGAATCTCGAAGCCCGGAAGGTCGGTGTCCTCGATCAGCATCACCGAGCCGATGACGAAGGCGATCAGCCCGCCGATGCCGAGCGAGCCGTAGGCCGGCAGGAACGCCTCCGCGATCATGAAGCCGATGCCGAGAAAGATGAGCGCGAGGCCCGCATAGTTGACCGGCAGCATGTGCAGCCCGTAGAGCGCGATCAGCAGCGCGATCACGCCGACCACGCCGGGCAGCACCAGCCCGGGATTCATGAACTCGAAGAGCAGCGCGTACGCGCCGACGAGGATGAGCACGTAGGCGATGCTCGGATTGGTGATCACCGCGAGGAACCGGGTGCGCCAGTCCGCCTCGACCGGGCGGATCTCCGCACCGGCGGTCCTCAATATTTCCTTCTTGCCCTGGACTTCCACAGTACGACCGTCCAATTGCCTTAACAACGCTTCCGTGTCGGAGGCGACCACGTCGATGACCTTCAGCTTGAGCGCCTCGTTGGCGGGCAGGCTCACCGCCTGGCGCACCGCGCGCTCCGCCCAGTCGGCGTTGCGCCTGCGCAGCTGCGCAAGGCCGCGGATGTAGGCGACCGCGTCGTTCGTTGCCTTGCGGGTCAAGGTGTCCTCGGATTTCTTGCCTTTCTCGTCTCCGCCGCCGCCGCCGATGAACACCGGCGACGCGGCGCCCAGGTTCGTGCCCGGCGCCATCGCGGCGATGTGCGAGGCATAGAGGATGAACGTGCCGGCGCTGGCGGCGCGCGCGCCGCTCGGCGCGACGAAGCTCGCCACCGGCACCGGCGAGGCGAGGATCGCCTTGATGATCTCGCGCATCGAGGTGTCGAGGCCGCCGGGCGTGTCCATCTGCAGCACCACGAGCTGCAGGTGGTCCTTCGCCGCGCGCTCGATGGCTCGCTTAACGAAGTCGGCGCTCGCCGGGCCGATCGCGCCTTCCAGCGGCACCACCGCGACCCGCTGTCCTTCGTTATCGGCAGCCAGCGCGAGCCCGTGCCCGCCGAGCACGGCGAAAAGGACGAACCAGAATGCGCGCAGGCCCACGGCGCCGCTATTCTTACGTCATCAAATAGGAGCCGCAATGCCCGCCAGCGCCATCGACTCGCCGATCTTCGGCAACCTGTTCGGCACGCAGGCCATGCGCGAGGTCTGGTCCGACGAGAACCGCACGCGCAAGTACCTCGAGATCGAGGCCGCCCTCGCGCGCGTGCAGGCGCGCCTGGGCATCATCCCGCAGAAGGCGGCCGACGAGATCGTCCGCAGCTGCCGGCTCGAGAAGATCGACCTGGCGAAGCTTGCGCGCGAGACCGAGCGTATCGGCTACCCGGTGCTCCCCGTGGTGCAGCAGATCGTCGCCAACTGCGCCGACGGCCTGGGTGAGTACTGCCATTGGGGCGCCACGACGCAGGACATCACCGACACCGCGACCGTGCTCCAGATCCGCGACGGCTTGGCCATCGTGGAAACGGAATTGCAGAGTTTATCGGCCTCCCTGGCCCAGCTTGCGAAGCGTCATAGGGATACCCCAATGGTCGGCCGCTCCAACCTGCAGCAGGCCGTGCCGATCACCTTCGGCTACAAGATGGCCGCCATCCTCGCCGGCGTCGAGCGCCATCGGGAGAGACTGGAGCAGATCAGACCCCGGGTGCTCATGGGCGAGTTCGCCGGGGCGGCGGGCACCCTCGCCTCGCTCGAAAAAGGCGCGCTCGAGACGCAGGCGCAGCTCCTGCGCGAGCTCGGCCTCGCCCAGCCGCCGATCGCCTGGCATACGACGCGCGACACGATCGCCGAAGTCGGCGCCTTCCTCGGGCTGGTGACGGGCACGCTGGGCAAGATCGCCATGGACGTGAAGCTGCTCATGCAGACCGAGGTCGCCGAGGTCTACGAGCCGTTCGCCCACGGCCGGGGCTCCTCGAGCACCATGCCGCAGAAGCGAAACCCGATCTCCTGCCTCTATATCCATGCCTGTGCCGGCGTGGTGCGCCAGCACGTTGCGGCGCTGCTCGACGCGATGCTCGCCGACCACGAGCGCTCGACCGGCCCCTGGGAGATCGAGTGGATCGTGCTGCCCGAGGCGTTCGTCCTCACCGCCGGCGCGCTCCACCAGGCGAACTTCGTCCTCGCCGGCCTGGAAGTCGATGCACAGCGCATGCGCGCGAACCTGGACATCACGCACGGCCTCGTAGTCTCGGAAGCGGTGATGATGGGTCTCGCGCCTTACCTCGGCCGCGAGCGCGCTCACGATCTCGTCTACGACCTGTGCCGCGACGCGATCCGCCAGGAGCGGCCGCTCCTTGACGTGCTCGCCGGAAGCGCCGAGATCACCCAGCATGTGGACCGGCAAAAGCTCGCCGGCCTTTGTGACCCGGCGCACTACCTGGGCCTCTCCGGCGCGATGGTCGACCGGGTGCTCGGGCGGCTGAAACCCTGAGCCCTGACAAGGTTTTATAGCGGGTTTCGCAGGCTCCCCGCCACAATCTTGGCGTGGCAGGAACCCTCAAAACGGGCATCCGCGCTATCGCCCTCGCCGCTCTGGCGGGCGGCCTGGCGCACGCCGGCACGGTCAGCGACCGCGACGCGCGCACTTATGTGCTGAGCGCGTTCATCACGGGCGCCGCGCCGGCCATTCTCAGCCAGGACGTGCGCGTCGCTCCGGACCTGCGCGCGCGCCTGGGCCTGCCCGAGACGGCGGACCGCAATGCGGTCTACGAAGCGCTGTTCGCGCTCACCGACGGCAAGCCCTTCAGGGTCAGCGGCCCGGCGAGCGGGATGACGCTCGAAACCGGAGAGATAAACCTCACTCTTCAGTACGACGTCGTGGCGAACAACATCGCCTACGTCGGCCTGCCTGCGCCAAAGGTCGCCGCAGTGCCGCCCGCGGCGCCGCCGCCCGCCCGGCCCACGGTGCTCGCGCTGCCGCCGCTGCTTTTCGACTTCGACCATGCGAGCCTGGATGAGCAGGCGAGCGCCCGGCTGCGCGACGAAAACCTCAAGCGCGCCTCGGCGATCCGCATCACGGGCCATGCCGATCCGGTCGGCGAGGCGCAATACAACCTCGAGCTTTCGCAGAGGCGCGCCGAAGCCGTGCGCGCGCAGCTGATCGAGCTCGGCGTCGACGCGAAGCGCATCGAGGTGGGCGCCGCCGGCGCCCCGGAAAGCGACGCGTGCGCCGCCGTAAAGGAGCGCGAGGCGCGCATCGCCTGCCTCGCGCCCGAGCGGCGCGTCGACATCACCGTAGAGCTGCCGGCGCTCTAAGCACGCAATCGCCAGGGCGGCATGTGGCTTGCACCCGCCATGCCATGGCGCGGAATGAACGCAGGTCCGGAACGCGCGTACGGCTTAAGGTCCTCCACCGGCACCGTATCGGTCGCCGCCGCTTCCGGCGCGTCTCGGAGCTGGTGTTCGTCGGCCGGCAGCCGAAGACCATTTACTACGAGGGCGAGACGAGCGACCCGCGCTACGACGAGCTGCCCCACGTCGGTACAGCGCTTGCTCCGTAGGGAGCATGCTGCGGCAGGCTCTCAATATTGCCGTTGTCGAGCGGGTCGGCGACGCGTGCCCGATGGTGGAGGATCTCGCCGCCGGGCTCACGGAGCGCGGCCATCGCGTGCGCGTGTATCGCCACACGGCAGACCATGAGCGGCTTTTCCGCCGGCTTCGCGCCGACGCGCCCGATGTGGTGAGCCAGCACGTCGGCGAGCCCGAGGCGTTCGCGCTTGCCGATGGCCTGCCCGTCCTGCACACGTTGCACGTCCGCCCGAGCCCGGCGCTCGTCGAGGCCGCGACGCGCTGCCGCGCATGGTTCGCCGCGCCCTCGGCTTTCGCCGCGCGGGCGTGGCAGGCGGCCGGGCTCGAGCGCATCCACATCATTCCGGGCGCGGCGGCTGATTCCGCGCTGCCATCGGCGGTCGTGCGTCCGCTCGCCCTGGTCGCCGATCGCGCGGGCGCCGTGGCGGCGCTGCGCGCCGGCCTCGGCATCGCGATGCCGAGCCTGCTCGGCATCGCACGCAAGGACCTGTGGCGCAGGTTCGCCCACTGCGCGGTGTGCGTGGCGGCGGATGAGCCGGCCGCCTTCGACTGGGTCGCCGCGCAGGCGCTGCTCGCCGGCTGCCCGGTCGTCGGCCATGCGATCGGCGCGCTGCCCGAGATCGTCGAGGACGGGCGCTCGGGATGGCTCGTCGCACCGGGCGATCCGAGCGGGCTCGCCGCGGCGGCGCGGCGCGCCGTGATGCTCGACCGGCACGTCGTGCGCGCGAGCGCGCGGCTGCGCCTGGGCCTCGAGCGCATGCTCGATCGCTACGAGAGCGAGCTGCGAGCGATAGCGCGGCGCAGTGCCGTGCGCCTGGTGGCGTGAGCCCTTGCAGGAATGAAGCACCTGCTTTCGCTGCCGCGCAGTGAAGGATCGCATCCGCTGCTCTGCTTTCTGCACGGCTACGACGAGGCGGCGCCCCGACCGCTCGAGGAAGCGCTGACACGGCACGGCCCCCTGCGTCCGGGAAATCCGGCGCGCGTAAAGGACGACTTCATCCTGCTTGCGCCGCAGCTGCCGATCGCCGGCGACGTATGGCATCGCCACGCCGACGAAGTCCAGGCGCTCGTCGCCACTACGCTCGATCGCCTCGGCGGCGACCCGAAGCGCGCGTATCTCACGGGCTTCAGCTTTGGCGCGAACGGCGTGTTCGATCTGGCGCTGTTGCAGCCGGACCTGTGGAGCGCGCTCTGGCCGGTCGATCCGACGCGCGTGCCGCGCAGCGATCCCGGGCGCCCGGTGTGGCTGTCGGCCGGCGAGGAGACGCGCTACCAGAAGGGAAAATTCATCGCCGCGCTCTCGCTCGCTGCGCCGCAGGTCGCGCTCATGCGAGAGCGCGTCTACGACGACGAGGGCGACGATCATGTCGGCGCGGCGCGCCGCGCCTATGCCGACGAGCGGATCTACTCGTGGCTGCTGCACTTCACCACCTAGGAAATATCGTGTCGGGCGCGGGCCTTGCTCCGCTTTCGCTACCACAACCGGAACGGAAAACCCATGAGCGAAAGAGCGAAGGGTGCGCAGGTCGATCTTGCAGGCTCACCCGGCCGGCGCAGCCAGGCCGATGCGCTCGAGCCCTCGGGCGACGTCAATCCCGAGAAGCTCAGGCAGAACCAGCAGCGCCTGCACGTCGGATCCGACCACAAGACCGACTCGATGAAGAAAGGCAAGCGCGGCACCTTCCCGTGATGCGAAAGACGCCCCGACCGGTAAAGGGATTCGCGGCCACGCGCAGCGCGCGCGGCATCATCAGGCGCGCGGAGAAGGACCTCGCGCAGGGCCGCGAGAACACCGATTGCCGCTCGCCCGACGCAAGCTCGGCCGCAGATTGTCCACCGAAGATGGCTGACGCTCACCCGAAGCGAAGGCGGTGACGTAGCATGGCCGCATGGCGCAGATCGAAGCCGTGCGGCGGCCGCTGCTCGAGCTGCACAAGGCACTAATCGACGCGGAGCGCGAGGAGCATGAGCGCACGCTCGGCCGGCTCTCGGGCGGCGAGTTCCTCGACGCGCTGATCAACGACCCGGTATTCGCCTGGCTCGCGCCGCTCACCGCGCTCATCGCGCGCCTGGAGGAGCTGCAGGCCGACGGCGAGCGCGACATCGATGCTGCGCCGATTCGCAAGCTCCTTTCGCCGGGCGACGGCGACTTCCAGCGCCGCTACGCCGATATCCTGCAGCGCAGCCCCGGTGCGCTCGTCGCGCACGGGGCTGTCCTCGCTGCTCTGAAAACCGGGCGCGCCGCCTAGAAGCGCATGCCCAGGCCGACGCCGAACACGTCGACTGCGCCGCTGCCCGTGTCTGCGCCGCCGACCTTCGTGTAGCGGTCCCAGCCCGCCTTGGCGTAGAACTGGCGCGTGAAGTCGTACATGGCGCCCGCGCCGATGACCAGACCATTGGCGTCGTCGGTCACGCCAGGGACTTCGGCGCTGGTGCGCGCGAAGCCGGCTTTGCCGTACAGCGCCCAGCTCCGCTCGAGCGGCAGCAGGCCGACCGCGGAGAGCGAAAGCGCGTCCGCCCTGTACGAAGTCTGGTCGCCGAAATCGCCCAGGCGGGCATAGCCGCCCTCCACCGCGAAGTTGCGGTTCACGCGGTAGCCCGCGTTCAGTCCGTAGCTCGTGCCGTTCTGGTCGTCGACGCCGTCGACGTGCAACCGGCTCGCCGCGATATCGGCGTCGGCATAAAAACCGCTGTCCTGCGCGCGTGCTGCGCTCGCGCAGGCAAGGAGCGCGAAAGTTGCGGCGCCCGCCATCAGCTTGCTTCGCATGGTGCACTTTCCTTTTCTTGAGAGAGCCACATGGCTCGCGCGCAGGATGCGCGGCGCTCGAGTTAAGCGACGTCTGGGCAGGTAAAAGACGGGTAAACGCGCCGGGCAAAAAAAAGGCACACCAAGGGGAGGTAGGCGTGCCTCTAAGGTGCTGCTGGGAGGAGGACTGCAGAGTGCCGCGCGGCGCAGTAAAGCGCCGTTAGCCTCATGTAAAGCTACGCAAAGGAATCTTTACCGAACATTTTCGCAGCCGCGACGCAACTTTCGGCGCGCGGCTGCTTCAATGCGAATGGGCGAATCGAAGGAGCGGCAATGCGAGTCCAGGAAGTGAACGTCGTGAATCCCGATGGCTTGCACGCGCGGCTCGCCGCCAAGGTAGCTGTCCTCGCGTGTCAGTTCGGCGCGCAGCTGTCGATCGCCTGCAACGGCCGAGCCGCCAACGCGCGCAATATCGTGGGCGTCATGGCGCTCGGCGCCGCGGCGGGACGGCGCCTTCGCGTCGAAGCCGAGGGCGCCGACGAGCAGGAAGCGCTGGAAGCGCTCTGCGGGCTGCTCGCCGGCCGTAACGGCCGCGATCTGACCTAGGCGAGCGGCAGCTCGATCTCGACGCGCAGGCCGCCCTGCGGCGCGTTCGCGGCGCGGATCGCGCCGCCGTGCGCCTGCACGGCGAGCTGCGCAATCGCCAGGCCGAGGCCGAATCCGTCGATGCCGTGCCCGGCGACGCGATGGAAGGGTTCGAACACCTTGCCGAGCTCGGCATCGGGAATTCCCGGCCCGCGGTCGACCACCGTCAGCGTCGCGCTGCGTCCCGCCTTGCGCAGCGCGATGTCGACCTCGGTGCCGGGCGCAGTGAATTTCACGGCGTTGCGCACCACGTTCTCGACCGCGCGATGCAGGAGCTCGGCATTGCCTTGCACGAGCGCGCTCGAAGGCAGGTCGAGGCGCACGCGCCGGCCGCTGGCCTCGGCTTCGAAGCGCGCGTCCTCGCCAATGCTGGCGACGAGGTCCGCGAGGTCGAGCGCCTGGTACGAAGCCCGGGCAGGGCCGGCCTCCAGGCGCGCGAGCGTGAGCAGCTCGCCCACCAGCTCGTCCATGCGCACGATCTCGCGCTCGATGCGCTCGAGCGAGGCCTGCACGCGCTGCGGATCCTGCCGCGCGAGGCCGATCGCCGCCTGCAGGCGCGCGAGCGGCGAGCGCAGCTCGTGCGAGACGTCGTGCAGGAGCCGCCGCTGCGAGGCGACGAGCGCCTGCAGCTGCTGCGCCATGCGGTCGAAGTCGCGGCCGAGATCGGCGAGCTCGTCGCGCCGGCGGCCGATGAGCGGCCGCACGCGCGTGTCGAGCCGGCCGCTCGCCGCCGCGTCGAACGCCCAGCGCAGGCTGCGGATCGGCCGCGCCAGGTACCAGGCGAGGAGCGCGCTCACCGCGAGGCTCGTTGCGCCGCCGATGACGATCATCATCCATGCCGGAACGAGCGGCGGCGGCGCGGCGCGGCGCGGCTGCGCGGCGAGCGGGACGAACAGCACGTAGGTCTTGCCGTCGGGCGAGGTGGCGATGCGCGCCCCGCGCGCATTGGGCTGATCGGCGAGCTCGCGCGCGCGATGCAGGGCGCCTTCGGGCACCGTGCGGCCGAGGAGCTCGTTGCCCTGCTCGTCCACGGCGAAGAGCGACACCGGGTGCGTACGGGCGCTCGCCTCCTCGAGCCATTCGCGCAGCGCGTCCACCCCGCCGTACTTGAGCGTGGCGGCGGCAAGCCCGGCTTCGAACTGCTGCGGCGGCCCGATGGCGAGCTCGCGCTCGGGGTCGCGGGGTCCATGATGGATCCACACCGCCGTGCCGGTCGTCGCAGCGGCGGCGACGAGCGCCAGCCAGAAGGCGAAGAAGATCTTCCAGAAGAGCCGGCCCACGGCTATTCCTTGGCGAGGTGGTAGCCCACGCCGCGCACGGTGTGGATGAGCGCCGCGCCTTCGCCGAGCTTGTGGCGGATGCTCGAGAGGTGCACGTCGATCGCGCGGTCGAAGCGCGCGAGCGGCCGGCCGAGGCCGCCTTCCGAGAGCTCCTTCTTGCTCACCACGCGGCCGGCGTTCCGCATCAGCATCTCGAGCAGGTTGAACTCGGTGCTCGTCAGCTCGAGCGCCCGGCCGCGCCATTCCACGCGCCGCTTCTCCGGCCAGAGCACCAGCTTGTCGACGGTGAGCGGACCGTCGGAGGCCTGTGGCTCGGTGCGGCGCAGGATGGCGCGCAGCCGCGCCGCGAGCTCGCGCGGCGTGCAGGGCTTGGGCACGTAGTCGTCGGCGCCGAGCTCCAGCCCGACGATGCGGTCCACATCGTCGCCGCGCGCAGTCAGCATGATCACCGGCACGCGGCTCGACTGGCGGATGCGGCGCAGCGCCTCGATGCCGTCGAGCTCCGGCATCATCACGTCGAGCACGACGATCTGGAACTCGCGCGCGCGGCGCGCCGCGGCCTCGCCGTCGTGCACCACGGTGACCGCGTAGCCCTCGCGCTCGAGGTACTCCTTGAGCATGCTCGAGAGCTCGACGTCGTCGTCCGCGAGCAGCACCTGGGTCGCCATGGGCGCGATGATAGCGAGCGGGCCTTTACGGCCTGTCGTCTTTACTCAGCTTTACGCAAGGTTTACCGCGCTTACAGCGGACCCGCGGACACTGCGAGCCATGCAACCTCAACAGGAGCCGAAGATGTCTCTCAGCAAGAAGCACGTCGCAAGTTTCCTTCTCGCAAGCAGCATGGCGCTCGGCGTGGCGCACGCCGCGCCCGGCGAGGGTGGTATGTGGAGTCACGGCGGCCATCGCGAAGGCGGCGGTCCCATGATGCAGCTGCGGGGCCTCGACCTCACCGAGGCGCAGCGCGACCAGGTGTTCCAGATCTTCCACGAGCAGGCGCCCGCGTTCCACGAGCAGATGAAGCAGCTGCGCGCGGCGCAGAGCGCAATGCGCGCGGCCTCCGAGTCCGATCGCTTCGATGCATCGCGCGCGCAGGCCGCAGCCGACGCGCAGGGCAAGGCCGTGTCGCAGCTTGCGATGCTGCGCGCCCAGACGGCGCAGCGCGTGCGCGCCATCCTCACGCCCGAGCAGCGCGCCAAGCTCGACGAGCGGCACAAGCGCCGTCACCCGCAGTCGTGATCAGCCGAGCAGGTCCCCGGCGGGATACGTGAGGATGCCGCCGGGGCCCGGCCGCGCCCCCTCGGTCATCCCGGCGGGCTTCACCTCGCCGCTGGCGAGAATGTGCGATACGTGTTCGCCGGCGGCGAGCAGGTAGTCGGTGATGATGCGCCGGTGGCAGCGCCACCACAGCGCCTCGGCGCACATGATGGCGCACGGCGTTTTCTCACCGATCCCCCTGAGGTGGGCGAACCCTGCCGCGAACGCCGGGCCCATCGCATAGTCGGCGTAGTTGTGGAAGCTCTCGTTCTGCCAGAACGCATTCACCTCGGGCGGAACGTCCTTGACGCGCGAACGCAAGCCGCCGAGCGCCGCGATGTGCTCGTAGCCCAGGCCGTGCCCGCGCAGCGCCTCGGGCAGCGTATCGGTGTTGTACTGCGGATTCCTGCGCGAGCGCGGCACCGTGCGCACGTCGACGACGAAGCGCGCGCCGGCATGCTTGACGAGGGCGGCGAACTCGTCGAGCGGATGCGTCGAGTGCCCGACGCTGAAGAAATTTCTAGAACTCGAGGGCGTGGGTCAGGTCGCCCGCGTTCGCCCGCACCCCGGGCAGCGGCTCGAGATGGAAGCGGCGCGTGATGAGCTTCAGGATCGAGGTCGTATCGTAGCTCGTCTTGTCGACGTAGCCCTTCCTCGCGAACGGCGAGACGACGAGCGTCGGGATGCGCGTCCCGGGCCCCCAGCGATCGCCCGAGCCCTCGCCGGAAGGCGGCGGCACGTGGTCCCAGAAGCCGCCGTTTTCGTCGTAGGTCACGATCACCACCATCTTCGGCCACAGCGGGCTCGCTTTCAGGCGAGCGAGCAGCGCGGCGATGTGCTCGTCGCCGCTCATGATGTCGGTGTAGCTCGGATGCTCGTTCAGGCGCCCGGCCGGCTTGTATAACGCGACCGCAGGCAGCGTCCCCTTTTCTATATCGGCGAGCAGATCCTCGTAGTCCTTCAGGTGCTCGGCGCGATCCGCCGTGCCGGGCGCGAAGCGCGAGTAGTAGTTGAACGGCTGGTGGTGCGGCTGGAAGTTCGGGCTGCCGGGCGCCTTGCTGTTGTAGATCACGAGGCGCTGCGCCTGCGCATCCTGGCGCCCGTCCGCGAGCGCCGCGTTCCACCCGCCCGCGTACCACGCCCAGCTCACGCCCTTCGCCGACAGCGTGTCGCCGATCGTCTTCTCGGTCTGCGGCGGCACCGGGTTCTTCGCCGGATCGGCGAGATCCGGATTGCCGTCGGGCGCGGGCGGTATGCCGCTCGGCTGATAAGGCGGCTGCGACGTGTTCACGATGTAGCCGTCGGGCGTCACGCGCCCGTCGAACACGTCCACCGGCCCCTGCAGCACCGACGCGGGCGAGCCGGGCTTTTTCTTCAGGTTGCCGTCCTCGTCGAGCTGCGGCCGCACCGCCTGCGGCGCACCGCGGTCGACCGGCGTGCACGCGCAGATCAGCCACTGGTGATTGAGGAACGAGCCGCCGAACGCCCCCATGAAGAAGTGATCGGCGAGCGTGTACTCCTGCGCCCACTTCCATACTTTCATCTTCGAGCCGTCGAAATTTCCCATTACCCAGGCGCCGACGTTGCTCATCGCCACGAACCGGTTGTTCTTGCCGCCGTTGATCTGCTCGCGGTTCTGGTAGTAGGCGTGGATCGGACTCGGCAGCACCTGATCCAGGCGCCCGTTGACCGGCGGCGCGTCGATGCGGAACGGCCCGTTCGCAAGCCGCTCGGGAAAGCGCGGATCGGGCCTGCCGTTCGTGTACACCGGCGGCAGGTGCGCGAGCGGCTTTCCGTCGTGATCGAGCTGCGTCCTCTGCTCCGCCGTCGCCTGAGCGAGGCCCTCCGCGCCGGGAAAAGAACCATAAAGGTGATCGAAGCTGCGGTTCTCGGCGTAGATCACCACGATGTGCTCGACCTTCGCGAGCCCCTCGTCCACCGCCCGCTCGGACGCACATCCCGCGAGGACGGGCGCCGCAACGAGGACAACCGAGCGCAACAAGACTCTAGGGACGTTCATCGTGCCTCCCCGGCGGCGCACATGTTGCCAGAGTGTTCCTCGGCTTGCCTAGTTGTCCGCTCGCGCATTGTTCAATAGCCTTGCTCGCGATGAATCTGCCGCAAGATCGTCCGCTGGTGGGCCCGGCGGGCTTTACCCTGACGACGGAGTCGATCGAGCTCGAGGAGGGAGGCCACTGGCGCTTTGTGCTCAAGGGGCCGGACGGCAAGGAGTTCAAGAATCATCTCGTTTTTCTGCGCCTCGAGCGGCCGCGGCTGTTCGTCGTCGATCACCTGAGCGGGCCGAAGTACCGGGGGACGGTGACGTTCGAGCCGGTGCGCGATCAGACGCGCGTGACCATGTACTGGACGATTGAAAACCCGCACGTCTACGCGAAAATCCGGGATGTCGTCGCGGCGGGCAACGAAGGCAATTTCGACCGGCTCGCCGAGCTGCTCGCCGGAGGCCGATAGTGCAGATCCGCGCCATTGAACCGTCGCACGTTGAAGCTGCGCGCTTGCTCCTCGCGGCCAACGGCTGGGCCGAGCGGGTCGCTGATCCGGAACGGTTCAGGCAGCTGGTTTCCCGCTCGCAGCGCGTTTTCGTCGCCCTCGACGCCGATCAGGTCGTCGGGTTCATTCGCGCCATTTCCGACGAGATGTCCAATGGCTACATAGCCATGCTGGTCGTGGCGGAGAGCCACAGGCGCCGCGGCGTGGGACGCGCGCTGGTGAATGCGGTGATGGGCGACGATCGGCACATGACCTGGGTGCTTCGCGCAGCGCGCGAAGGCGTGATGCCGTTCTACGAGAAGCTCGGGTTCAGGCGCTGCCAGGTCGCGATGGAGCGCCGGCGGGAAATATGGCCTTGAGGGAAAGCGCGAAGGATGGCCAACTGGTTAGGCTCGAATGGAAAAGTTGCTCCAGATCGGTTTGGCGATTCTCCTGGCGCTGCCGCCCGCGTCGCGGGCGGCTGACGGGCCGGCGATCCTGCAGGGCATGCTGCCCGGCAAGCAGAAGATGCTGGTCGTCGTCTCCGAAGGGCAGCTCGAGCCGCGCAGCACCGGGAGCTATGCGGTGCGGATCTATGGCGGCGCCAATCCGCGCGCCAGGTTCGACGACTTCATCGCCGGCATCGTGCGGCGGCGCGACGGCACGCTGGCGAAGCTGCTGTTTTCCGACGTGGACGGCGATGGCCGGCCGGACATCGTGGTCATCGTCCGCTCGGCGGGAACGGGTGGCTACGTCTCGGCCGACGCCTTCCGCGTGCGCGGCAAGATCGTTTCAGTCGTCGGCTCCGTGAAGGGCCTCGCCGCCGACGCCGATCCGGTGGCCGCGCTGAAAGCCAAGCAGCCGAAGCGCTAGCCGGCCGCCGTCTTGTGGCGCCGCCGCGTGGCGGCGAGCAGCGCCAGGCGCTCCTCGAAGATCTCGCGCGAAGTGCGGAATCCGAGCCGGCGCAGGATCGGCACGGGCGGACACCAGCCGTGCAGGGCGTGCTCGAGGAGGAACAGGCCGACGATCGCCGGCACGAGCAGGAACCAGATATCGACGAACGCGCCGAGCAGGATGCCGATCAGCGCGATCGACGCCGCATTAGCTTCGATCGCCCGCTCGATGTCCCACTCGCGGGAAAGCTCCGCCAGCCGCCCCTGCACGGCTTCGGGCGACGCGTTGCGATAGCGGGCAACGTTCTCCTCGGTCTGCATGGTGCCCGACCAGCAAGCGACATTCCTATCGCCACGGGCTTGCCGGGCGGCCCGCGCCGGGTCTGGACGGAATTTAAGCCGGGCGGCGCACAGCCTATAGCCGTCCTGTAAGACGCCGGGCGCACACTGCGCCGCCAGGAGGAGGCACGGGTGGATCGGGCTCGCACCACGCCGCCGAACACTTGCTCACGGCTGATCGCCATGGCGGTGTCGCTCGCCGGTTCCGCCGAGCGGGTCCGAACTGCCATGAACTGCTCCGACGCCGATTTCCGCGATTACTGCCGCGGCACCCGCGAGGCCAACTGGATCGAGCTCGGCCGCCTGGTCGATCTCATAGTGCTCGAGCAGGCCAAGCTCATCGCGAAAAACCGCGCCGCCATCGCCGCGATCCGCGCGGGCAAGCGCCCGCCGCGCGATTCGGGGTCAGAGCCCTGATCAGCTCAACGAAACGCCTATCAGGTCGCCCGCCCCGTAGGTGATCGCCGCGGCGGCGGCCCCGATCAGCACCTGGCGCAGCGCCGAGTAGAGCGGCGTGCGGCCGCTGAAGAGCGACGTGACGACGCCGAT
>CAYZFN010000002.1:0-30410 GCA_964477695.1 uncultured Enterobacteriaceae bacterium
AGGATCGTCGTGCTGCGCCCGACCGAGCAGGAATACGCGGCGGTGAAGGCGCAGCTCGAGGAGTTCGTGCGCGAAGGAGGACTGACCTTCGTCGAGCAGCCGGGCTAGGCCGTGCGCCTCGGCGATTGCCGCAACTTCCACGATTTCCGGGAGCTCGCGAGGCGCCGCCTGCCCGGGCCGATCTTCGATTACATCGACGGCGCCGCCGACGACGAGGTGACGTATCGCCGCAACACGGCGAGCTTCGAGCACTGCGATCTCGTGCCCAACGTGCTGCGCGGCGTCGCGAACGTCGACTTGTCGGTTACGGTGATGGGCCAGAAGCTCGCCGTGCCGTTCTATTGCTCGCCGACGGCCCTGCAGCGCTTGTTCCACCACACCGGCGAGCGCTCGGTTGCGGCAGCGGCGGCCAAGTGCGGAACGATGTTCGGCGTGTCCTCGCTCGGCACCGTTGGCCTGGAGGAGCTGCGCAAGGCATATTCGACGCCGCAGACCTACCAGTTCTATTTCCACAAGGACCGCGGGCTCAACCGGGCGATGCTCCAGCGCGCCAGGCAGGCCGGGATCGACGTGATGATGCTGACCGTGGACAGCATCACCGGCGGAAACCGCGAGCGCGACCTGCGCACCGGCTTTTCCATTCCGTTCAAACTCACGACCGCCGGCATGCTGCAGTTCGCGCTCAAGCCAATGTGGGGCCTCAATTACGTGACGCACGAGCGCTTCCGCCTGCCGCAGCTCGAGGAACACGTCGACATGGGGCGCGGCCCGATGTCCATCGGCCGCTACTTCACCGAGATGCTCGATCCATCGCTCAGCTGGCACGACGTGGCGCAGATGGTGAGCGAGTGGAACGGCCAGTTTTGCCTGAAGGGCGTGATGTCCGTGAGCGATGCGAGGCGCGCGGCGGAGATCGGCTGCGCGGGCGTAATCCTGTCGAACCACGGCGGCCGCCAGCTCGACGGCTCACGAGCCGCGTTCGACCAGCTCGCCGAAGTGGTCGACGCCGTAGGCGATCGGATCGACGTGATGATGGATGGCGGCGTGCAGCGCGGTACGCATATCCTCAAGGCGCTTTCGCTCGGCGCCAAGGCGGTGGGCATCGGCCGCTATTACCTCTTTCCGCTCGCCGCGGGCGGCCAGGCCGGCGTGGAGCGAGCGCTGGCGATCCTGCGCACCGAGCTTGAGCGCGACATGAAGCTCATGGGCTGCGCCTCGGTCGGCCAGCTGTCACGCGAAAACCTGCGCTTCAGGTAGGTCGTCACAGACTGGCATTGCCGCCTCCGGTACCCTAGCTGGCCAGATAAGGGAGGCCCGCAATGCCCAAGAACGTCGCCATCCGCTTCCTGCTCCTCGCGCTCTTTGTCCTCGCGGGTTGCTCGAGCAACACCGTCCTCGTTTCCGTGCCGCCGCGCATGGATCTGAAAAGCTACGGCACGCTCGGCATCGTCAATTTCGCATCCAACGGAGATATGAACACGAGCAGCCGCGCCACGCGCCTCTTCCAGGAGCAGGTGCAGTCGGCACAGCCCGGAACTCCGTTCGTCGAGCTCGGCGATCGCGATGTCCTGCTCGGCTCGGTCGGCGCAAAGCAGCTCGACGGAGCGGCCCTGAGGAAGATCGGCGAGAAGTACGGCGTGCGCGCCATCTTCCTCGGCGACCTCGTCTACCAGGAGCCGCGAACGGACATCAAGGTGAGCGACATCACCAAGCTGGACGGCGGCGTGCGCACCGAGATGCGCGGCGACATCTCGAGCCGCCTCGTCGAGACCGCAAGCGGCGCCAGCGTGTGGAGCAGCTCCGCGTGGGCGCGCCGGCAGATCGGCGCCTTGCATGTCTCGGCCACGGAAGGCATCAGCGGCGGCGTGAGCCAATCGAACCCGCGCGACGAAATGGTTCCGGCGCTCGTCTTCCACCTGACGGAGGACTTCCGGCCGACCTCGGTGCGCCAGCCGGTCAAGTAGCTTCCGTTTCGCTTCTCGAAAGGGCGCTCGGGCGCCCTTTTTCGTTTCTAGAATCCCGCCATGCTTCGCGCGGCCATCGTCGGCATCGGCACCTGGGGACGCAACCTGGTCGCGAGCGTGCAGGGAAAGAGCGAAGTGATCCGCTTCGTCGCCGGCGCAACGCGCACGCCCGGCAAGGCGGCCGACTTCTGCCGCCAGCAGGGCATCCGCCTGGTGCCAAGCTACGAGCAATTGCTCGGCGACGCGGAGGTCGACGCGGTCGTGCTCGCGACCCCGCATTCCCGGCATTGCGCGCAAATCATCGCTGCGGCCCGTGCCGGCAAGCATGTGTTCACGGAGAAGCCCCTGGGCGTCGATGCGGCAAGCTCTGCGGCGGCCGTTGCCGCGTGCGCGCAACAGAAGGTGACCCTTGCCGTGGGCTACAACTGGCGTTTCCAGCCGGCCTTGCGCGAAGCCAGGCGCATGCTCGAGGACGGACGGCTCGGCAAGCTGCTGCACATCGAGGGCAACTTCTGCGGCCCGAGCGCGTATCGCTTCGCGCTCGAGCACTGGCGCCACGACCGCGACGAAGTACCGGCGGGCGGGATGACCGGACGCGGCGTTCACGTGGTCGATGCCATGCTGTTTCTCGCCGGTCACATCGCATCGGTTTTCGCCCAAAGCGACCGCCTGGTGCAGCCCGGCGGGGCCGACGATACCACCTCGATGCTGTTTCGCTTTCGCAGCGGTGCGACCGGCTACCTCGGCACGGTCATCGCCACCGCCGAGACGTGGCGCATGCAGATCTTCGGCGCGAAAGGCTGGCTCGAGGTCGGCGACGTGGAGCATCTCCACACCTGGAGCATGAAAGCCGCGTTCATCGACCCGGCCGACGTCACACGCAAGGCGCCGCCGGTGCCCCTGACCTTCCCAAGGACGAGCACCGAGCAAGCCGAGCTCGAGCATTTCGCGCACGCCGCCCTGGCGCGCCGCCCGCTTGCCGTGCCCGGCGGCGACGAAGTGCACAATGTCGCCGTCCTGGAAGCCATCGTACGATCAGCGCGCGAAGGAAGCCGCGTTTCCCTGGAGCCGCAACAATGAAAAGACTGATTCTCGTGCTGGCCATTGCGCTTGCCGCGCCGCTGCACGCGCAGAACTGGCCGGCGAAGCCGATCCATATCGTCGTGCCTTCGCCGCCCGGCGGCCCGCCCGATCTCATCGCCCGCATGCTCACGCCAGGGCTGCAGGGCCCGCTCGGCCAGCCGCTCATCGTGGAGAACCGCGCCGGGGCGGGCGGCATCGTCGGCACGGCGTACCTCGCCAAGCTTCCGCCGGACGGCTACAACTGGCTGGTCACCACGGCGTCGCACACGAACACGCCGCCTTTCAACGAGAACGTGCCGTTCGACCCGGTGCGGGACTTTACGCACGTCACGCTCATCGCGCAGAACTTCGGCCAGGCGCTCATCGTGCCGCCGAGCTCCCCGTTCCAGAGCTCGCAGGACATCGTCGCCTTTGCGCGCGAGCACCCGGGGAAGTTGAACTACGCCTTCGCCGGCATCGGCACGGCAAGCCACATCCCCGCGGAGCTCATGAAGGCAATGGCCGGCATCGACATCGTCGGCGTGCAATATCGCGGCATCCCGGAGATCATGGGCGACGTCATGAGCGGGCGGATGGACATGTTCTTCGTCGGCACGCAAGTCGCGGCCTCGCAGGCGAAGGCCGGCAAGGTGCGCGTGCTCGCCCTCACCGGCGCGAAGCGCTGGAAAGGCCTGCCCGATACGCCGACGATGGAGGAAGCGGGCTTCAAGGGCTACAACCTCATCAACTGGTTCGGCCTGTGGCTGCCGGCCGGGGCCTCGCCGCGGCTCGCCGAGCAGATCCACTTGGCGGTGGTCAAGGCGCTTGACGATCCCGGGGTGAAATCGCAGTTCGATGCGCAGGGCCTGGAAGGCGTCGGCATGCCGCCCGCCGAGTTCGCCAGATTCGTGGCGAAGGAGTCGCTCTTCATCAACGAGCTCGCGCGCAAGATCAACGCAGCGAAGAAATGAAGGAAGAGTCCCCCCAAGCCCCCTGGCAATGGCCCGAGCCGCGCTGGCGCGCCATCGTCGAGCACGTGCGCGCGGGCCGGCCATTGCGGCCGAAGTCGTGGCCGGGCGGCGCGCGCTGCGCAGTGGCGCTTTCCTTCGACTCGGACCACGAAACCAACGAGCTACGCGATGGCGGGCAGTCGATCGGCCGGCTCTCGCAAGGGCAGTACGGCCAGCGGCAAGGCGTGCCGCGCATCCTGGCCATCCTCGGCAAGTTCGGTGTGCAGGCGAGCTTCTTCGTTCCCGCCGTGACGGCGCTGCTCTATCCGGACGAGCAGCGACGGGTGGTCGGCGACGGCCACGAGGTGGGAATCCATGGCTGGATTCACGAGCGCAACTCCGAGCTGCCGTTGCACGCCGAGCGCGACTTGCAGATGCGCTCGGCCGACGCGCTCGAGAAAGTGACCGGCCGGCGTCCGGTTGGCATCCGCACGCCATCGTGGGATTTCAGCCCGAACACGCTCGCGATCACGCGCGAGATGGGCCTCGCCTACGACTCGTCGCTCATGGCTGATGTGGACTGCTACGAGCTGGTGATGGACGGCAAGCAGACCGGCATCGTCGAGCTGCCGGTGGAGTGGATCCGCGACGACGCGGTGTACTTCAACATGAACCGCTTCGCCGCGCTCAGGCCCTATACGCCGCCCGCCGACGTGTTCGACATCTTCCGCCGCGAGTTCGACGCCGCCTACCGCGAAGGCGGGATCTTCCAGCTTACCCTGCATCCCCACGTCACCGGTTATCGCTCGCGCATCTGGATCCTCGAGGAGCTGATCCGCCACATGCGCAGCCACGATGGCGTTTGGTTCGCCACGCATGCCGAGATAGCGGCGTATGCCAAGGCGAACGCGGCCTCGAGTTGATCGACAACTTCTCCGACTCGCAAGCCGTTCGCAAGCGCGTCGTTGCCACGCGCGGCGGCGTCGTCGCCTCGCAGCACAAGCGCGCGGCGCACGTCGGCGCAGCCATCCTCGAGGCGGGCGGCGACGCGATGGACGCGGCGGTAGCGACCTCGTTCGCGCTCGGCGTAGTGGAGCCGTGGATGAGCGGCATCGCCGCGGGCGGCTGCATGCTCATCTGGCGCGCCGGCGCGGCGAAGCCCAGCGTCATCGATTACGGCATGCGCTCGCCCGCCGAGCTCGATCCTGTCGACTATCCACTCGTCGGCGGCGCTGCGCCGGACCTCTTCGCCTGGCCGCGTGTCAAGGATGACCGCAACGTGCAAGGCGCGGGCGCGGTCGCCGTTCCGGGCGTCGTCGCCGGGATGGCGCTCGCGCACGAGCGCTTCGGGCGGCTTCCCTGGCGCGAAGTCGTCGCGCCGGCGGCGCAGCTCGCTCGCGACGGCATGCTGCTCGACTGGTTCGCCGGCCTGCAGATCGCCTCGGCCGCGCGCGGCCTCGCCGCCGACCCCGATGCCGCCGCGATGTTCCTCGACGATGGCTGCTGGGCGCCCCTCGCCGGCTGGACCGCGCTCACCGAGAAGCGCCTCGATCAGCGAGCGCTCGCGCGCACCCTGGACGCCATTGCCAGGGATGGCGCAAGAGCGCTCTACGGCGGAGACATAGGCGCGGCGATCGCGAAGGACGTGCGCGCGAAGGGCGGTTGCCTATCGCTTGCAGACTTTGCCGCTTACAAGGCGCACGTCGCCGAGCCGCTCGACATCCCTTATCACGGCGGCCGCGTATTCGCCGCACCCGGAATGACGGGTGGGCCAGCGCTCAGCGCAAGTCTTGAACTTCTGACGGGAGTGAAAAAGCCAGGCTACGTCGATTACGCCCGGACGCTCGACGCTACGTGGCGCAGCCGGCTGCAAGAGGCCGGGGACAGAGACAGCTGTACCACGCACTTCAGCGTGGTCGACCGGCAAGGCAACCTGTGCGCCGTGACCCAAACGCTGCTTTCGATCTTCGGCTCGAAAGTGGTAGCGCCCTCCACGGGCGTGCTGCTGAATAACGGCGTCATGTGGTTCGACCCGGAGCCGGGCAAGCCCAATTCACTGGCGCCGGCAAAGCGCTGCCTCGGCAACTACTGCCCGGCGGTCGGCGAGACCCCGGCCGGCGCGCGCTTCGCGATCGGCGCGTCCGGCGGGCGCAAGATCGTCGGCGCGGTGCTGCAGCTCGCCTCGTTCCTGATCGACGACGGAGCGACGCTCGAGGAGGCGTTCCATCGGCCGCGCATCGACATGAGCGGCGGCGAGCGCGTGATCGCCGATGTGGCGCTAGCCGGCGAAGAGCTGCGCGCGCTGGAAGCCGTCTTCCCGACGACGACCGCGAGACGGCTGCCGTTTCCCTATCACTTCGCGGTGCCGGCCGGTGTGCTGCGCTGGGGCGAGCTGAACACCGGGTGCACCGAGACGCATTCGCCGTGGGGCGACGCGGTGGCCGAGCGGCCCTAGCGCTCAGGCGTGGGCTCGGCGCTGCGGGTCGACGATCTTCTCCAGGCGGCCGAGCACACGCATGCAGGGCAGGAGCTGCGCCAGGCTGGCGTTCGGCTCCCGCTTCTCCTTGATCGCGGCGACGAACTCGCGGTCCTCGAGCTCGATTCCGTCCATCGACACGTCGACCTTCGACACGTCGATCGGGTTCTTCTTGCCGTCGGCGAGGTCGTCGTAGTAGGCCTGGTAGGTGCCGTTGTCGCAGATGTAGCGGAAAAACGAGCCGAGCGGCCCGTCGTTGTTGAACGATAGCGAGAGCGTGAGGATCGCGCCCGAGGGCACCTTCGCCACGATGCCCATGTCCATCGCGATCTTGAGCTCCGGATGCTGCGGGCCCTGCACCGCGTAGCAGTCCGAGATCGTCTCGCCGCTTTGGTACTGGAAGAGGTCGATCGTGTGCGCTGCATGGTGCCAGAGCAGGTGATCGGTCCAGCTGCGCGGGTTGCCGGCGGCATTGATGTTCTTGCGCCGGAAGAAGTAGGTCTGCACGTCCATCTGCTGGATCCTGAGCTCGCCTTTCTGGATGCGCTTGTGCACCCACTGGTGGCTCGGATTGAACCGCCGCACGTGGCCGCCCATGGCGGTGACGCGCGTCTCGGCCGCGATCTTCACCAGCCGCTCGGCATCCTCGACGCTGTCGGTGACCGGGATTTCGACCAGCACGTGTCTTCCGGCGCGCATGGCCTGCTCGGCCTGGCGGAAGTGCATCTTGGTCGGCGTGGTCAGGATCACCGCGTCGGCGCGCTGGATTCCCTCGGCCAGGTCCTGAGTGTGGTGCGCAATGGCGTACTTCCTCGCCACCTCGGCGGTCGAGGCCGGGCTGCCGCCGACGAGCGAGGTCACCTCCACGCCCTGGATGCGCTTCAGCGCGTCGAGGTGCTTCTGGCCGAATGCGCCCTGGCCGGCGACACAGATCTTCATTTCCTGCTCCTGTTCTCCAGAATGATGTGCCCCACCGCAGTGTTCGAGGCCGGCACGGTATAGAAGCGGTAGACCTCGTCGACCCTGTCCTCCAGCGCGCCGCGCATGATGAGCCACATCACCAGCTCGATGGCCTCGGCGCCGGCCTCGCGCATGTACTGGAGGTGCGGAATGCGCGTCAGCTTCTTCGGGTCGCGGGTGAGATTGTCGAGGAACGCCTTGTCGAACTTGCTGTTGATCAGGCCCGCGCGCGGGCCGGAGATCTGGTGCGACATGCCGCCCGTGCCGAGCACCAGCACGCGCAGGTCCTCGGGCCAGGAGCGGATCGCCTTGCGCAGCGCGCGGCCAAGCATGAAGCAGCGGTGCCCGGTGGGCGGCGGGTAGAGCACCACGTTCACCGCCAGGGGAATGACCGGGCAGGGCCACTGCGCCGGCGAGCCGAACAGCAGGTTGAGCGGCACCGTGAGGCCGTGGTCGACCTCCATCCTGTTCACGATGGTGAGGTCGAACTCGTCGAGGATGACCGACTGCGCGATGTGCGCGGCGAGCTCGGGATGGCCCTTCACGACGGGCACCGGGCGCGGTCCCCAGCCTTCGTCGGCGGGCGGAAATTCCGGCGCGCAGCCGAGCGCGAAGGTCGGCACCAGCTCGACCGAGAAGGCCGAGGCGTGGTCGTTGTAGATGCCGATGACGACGTCGGGCCGCGCTTTGGCCATCCATTCCTTGGCCTTGTCGAAGCCGGAGAACACGCGCTTCCAGTACGGCTGCTCGGTCTTCTTGTTGTCGATCGCCGCGCCGATGGCCGGCACGTGCGAGGTGGCCGCGCCGGCGATGATCCTAGCCACGCTTGGCCCCCTTCTGGCGCGGCTTCTCCTTGCCGGACTTGCCGCGCTTGCCCTCCGCCGAGCGGCCGCCGCCGAGCATCATGGCGGCGTACGCTTCCTGCGTCATGCCGGTCATGAGCGCTGCCAGATGCTGGAAGGAATGACCGTCGGTGGCGCCAAGCTTGGCGGTGAAGTAGATGTTGCCGCCAAGCTCGAGCATGCGGTTGTAGTCGCGCTCGAGGATCGCGCGCGTCTGCTCGGGCGTAAGCGCAAAGCGCTTCAGGTATTCCGCTTCGTTGGCGCGGAACGCCTTGCGGTTCTCGTCCTTCATGAGCGACATGCAGAACATGTTGATGCCGTAGCCCTGGCGCGAGCGCTCGGCGTCGAAGACGAAGGTTCCGGGAATGTCGTCGTAATCCTGTGGCGTTCGGGGCACGGTGCTCTCCACGGCGGGTCGGCGCGCCGCGGCTTGCGCGCGGCCGGGCGATTTTAGCCCAAGCCTAGGCCGGCACCAGGAACTCCACGGCGTCGCCCTCGAGGCGGGCCTCGACGATTCCCGCGATCTTCTTCGGCCCGGCGCCGGCCTTCGGCTCGAGCTTGTCGTCGATGTGCAGCGCGAAGCCGTGCCACTCGATCTGCAGCCGGCGGCCATGCAAGGTCGGCAGGACCGCGAGCCGCTCGCGGTTGTCCTGCCAGTGCTCGAGGTAATGCAGCAGCCGCGGACGCTCTGCCTCGGTGACGAGGACGACGTCCAGCTGGCCGTCGCCGATCGGGCTCTCGTCGGCGAGATGCAGGTTGGGACCGACGTAGGGCAGGTTGAGCGTCTCCAGGAGCAGGTAGCGTCCGGAGATGTCTCGCCCATCGAGCAGGGCGCCAATTTCGAGCGGCTCGCAGCGCTCGGCGATCCGGCGCAGCTTTCGCAAGCCGCTTTCCACGGGAGCGTTGCCCGTCTTGAGCGCCTCGCTGGCCGGGCTGCCGAGGAGGTTGGCGAACAGCCCGGCGCCGACGCCTTCCACGAAATAGCGCTCTCCCCAAGGGCCGGCGGCGATGCCGACGTCGAGCCTGACGCGACGGGCGTCCTGCAGGCCGCGCAAGAGCTCCTCGAACGGCCGCTCCACGACGCCGAGGCTGCGCGCGATGTTGTTCGCCGTTCCGGTGGGAAGGACGGCGAGCGGGATCCCGCGCCCCACCATGCGGCGCGCCACGCGCGCCACCGTACCGTCGCCGCCCGCAACGATGACGAGGTTGGCCGGCTTCTTCAGGGCCGCCTTCCAGCCCTTCTCTTTCGCCGATGCATAGCGCACCTCGTAGCCGAAATCCTCCAGCACGCGGCGCGACCGGGCGGCCTGCCCCCTGCCCTGGCGGCCCGCGTCCGGGTTATGGATCAGCGTGACGCGCACGCTCTTTGCTGGACCAAGACAGATCCGCTCATCACGAGGCTTGTCCCATGCGCATCCTCATCACCAACGACGACGGCGTCTACAGTCCCGGCATAGCCGCACTGGCGCAGGTCGCCGCCCGCTTCGGCGAGGTGCGCATCGTCGCTCCCGACGTGGAGATGTCTTCGGCCAGCCAATCGATTACCGCGTCGCGTCCGGTGAGCTACAAGCGAACATCGCTCCCGGGACTTGCCGACGGCCTCGAGGCCTACCGCGTGAACGGCACGCCGAGCGACTGCGTCATGCTGGGCACGACCCTGTGGGCCGGGGTGAAGCTCGTTCTGTCCGGCATCAACATCGGCTCGAACCTCGGCAACGCCCTCTGGCACTCCGGCACCCTGGCGGGCGCGAAGCAGGCGGCACTCCTCGGCCTGCGCGGCATCGCCCTGAGCGCGCCGGCAACCGAGGAAGCGCAACCCGATTTCGAGATGCTCAAGCCGTGGGCGGCGAGCGTGCTCGAGATGCTGCTCGATTTTCCCGAGCCCTGCCTGGTCAACGTCAACTTCCCCGCGAAGCCGCCGCGCGGCACGCGCTGGACCAGCCAGTCGGTGCGCCATTACGACGGAAAAGTGGTGCCCGGCAAGGATCCCATGGGCCGCACGCACTACTGGTTCACCGTCGTGCCCGTGGAGGCGACCGAGGAAGGCAGCGACCGCTGGGCGCTCGAGCAGGGCTATATCTCCATGACGCCGCTCGCGCTCGACCTGACCGACCGCGCCGAGCTCGAGCGCGTGCGCAAGCAGGAGGCCTGGAAAGAGCTCGAGTTCGGCTAGCCATGGTGCGCGTCGGCATCTCGGGCTGGCGCTACGACCCGTGGCGCAAGGTGTTCTACCCGGAAGGGCTGGCGCAGCGGCGCGAGCTCGAGTTCTGCGCGAGCCACTTCCCGACCGTCGAGATCAACGGCTCCTTCTATTCGCTGCAGCGCCCGGAATACTACGAGCAGTGGTACCGCGAGACGCCGCCCGGCTTCCGGTTTGCGGTGAAGGGCTCGCGCTACATCACGCACATGCTGCGGCTCACCAGGATGGAGAAGCCGCTCGCGAACTTCTTCGCCTCCGGGATCCTCAACCTGCGCGACAAGCTCGGGCCTTTCTTGTGGCAGTTCCCGCCGATGTTCACCTTCAAGCCGGAGCGCCTCGAGGCGTTCTTCGCGCTGCTGCCGCGCACGAGCGGCGAAGCGCTCGCGCTGGCGCGCCGGCGCGACGCACGCATGCACGGCCGCTCGCGGCTTGCCATCGACGCCGACCGTCCGCTGCGCCACGCGATCGAGATCCGCCACCCGAGCTTCATGACCGAAGCCTTCGTGCGCCTGCTGCGTAGCCACGATGTCGGCCTCGTCGTCGCCGACACCGCCGGCAAGTGGCCGAAGATGTTCCATGTCACGACCGATTTCGTCTATGTGCGGCTGCATGGCGACGTGAAGATCTATACCAGCGGCTACTCCGAGCGGGCGCTCGCGAGCTGGGCGCGGCGCATCCGCGGCTGGGACCGCGACGGCCGCGACGTGTACGTCTATTTCGACAACGACGTGAAGGTAAAGGCGCCGTTCGACGCTTTGAAGCTGATGCGCAAGCTGGGCCTTTCCTGGGGAACGCCTTTCCACCGGCCCGACGTACGCGTGCCTCGGCTCAAATACGCGTATGGCCCGCGCGTTACCGGCGGGAATCCCGCGTGGGACTACCTGAAACGATCTTGAGCTCGTAGAGCCGGCATTCGAGCGCGCCGTTCCACAGCGGGATTCGCGCCGACGGCGCAAGTCCGATCAGCTTCGGCAGCCGTAGGTCCGCGGTGAAGATGTAGCAACGCCAGCCGACGAAGTGCTTTTTCAATTGATTTCCCAAGAGCGGGTAGAAGCGCGCGAGCTCTTCGGGACTTCCCAGGCGCTCGCCATACGGCGGGTTCAGTACCATGACGCCGCCCGGCGCCGGCGCGACGCGCTCCAGGACGTCGGCGCGCTCAATCGTGACCCAGCGCTCCACGCCTGCCGCAGCGAGGTTGCGCCGTGCGGCATTGAGCGCCTTGGGGTCGTTGTCGCTCGCGTACAGCTTCGGATTCGCTGCCTTGAACCGCTCTTCGTCCTGGACGCGCCGCCAAAGATGCGGGTCGAAGGCGGCCAGGCGTTCGAATGCAAAATGCCGCCGCCCGCCCGGCGGCTTGGCGCGCGCGATGGCCGCGGCCTCGACGACCAGCGTGCCGCCGCCGCACATGGGGTCGAGGAGCGGCTCCCCGGGCTGCCACCCGGACAGCATGACGATTCCGGCGGCAAGGTTCTCTCGCAAAGGCGCTTCTGCTGCTTCGCTGCGCCAGCCGCGCTTGAAGAGCGGCTCGCCGGAAGTGTCGAGATAGAGGGTGCCGCGCGCCGCTTCGAGAAAGGCGTGGACCCGCACGTCGGGATTGGCGCGCTCGACGCTCGGGCGCTTGCCGAGCGCATCGCGGAAGCGGTCGCACACCGCGTCCTTGATGCGCAAGGTCGCGAACTCGAGGCTCTTGAGCGGGCTTTGCTGCGCCGTGACATTGACACGCAGCGTACGGTCCACCGCGAAGTATCTCGGCCAGTCGAGGGCGCGCACGGCGCTGTAGAGATCGTGCTCGCTGCGATAGTCGAACTCGCCGACGCGCCAGAGGATTCGCGAGGCAACGCGCGACCAGAGATTCGCGCGATAGCACGCGTCCCAGCCGCCGCTGAAGGAGACGCCGCCGGCTACCGCCGCCGGATCGGCAATGCCGAGCGAGCCGAGCTCGCGTACGAGGAGCGCCTCGAGCCCGCGCGGACAGCTCGCGAAGAAAGCCTCAGAACGGCTTGAAGACAACGAGGAAGACCGCGGCGAAAAGGACCAGCGTGGGAAACTCGTTGAACCAGCGGTACCAGACGTGGCTCTTGGCGTTGCGCTCGGCGGCAAAATCGGCGAGCAGCTTGCCGCACCAGAGGTGGTACACGACCAGCAGCGCCGTGAGCATTGCCTTGGCGTGAATCCAGCCCGAGGCTCCGAACCAGCCGAACCAGAGCCACAGTCCGAACACGATGGTCAGCACGCCGCCCGGCGTCATGATGCCCCAGTAGAGCTTGCGCTCCATCACCTTGAACCGCTCGCGCGACGGCGCGTCCTCGGCCAGCGCGTGGTAGACGAAAAGCCGCGGCAGGTAAAACAGCCCGGCGAACCAGGTCACCATGAAGACGATGTGCAGCCACTTGATCCACAGCATCAGGCGGTAAACCTTTTGCGCGCGAAGTGAAGCGCGATCATATAGCCGAGCGCCGCATAGGCGAGCAGGACGCCGACGTGCAGGAGCGAATTGCTTGGCAAGCGGCCCGCGACGAGCGGCCGCACCAGCTCGACGCCGTGGTAGAGCGGCAGCGCCTGCGCGACCGCGAGCACAGGGCGCGGCAGCTGCTCGGCGGGAAAGAACACGCCGGACACCATGATCATCGGCGTCATGACCAGCGTCATGTAGAAGCTGAAGAAATCCCAGTTGCGGGCGAGCACCGTCATGATGATGCCGACCGCGGCGAAGGCCAGCCCGACCAGGAAAGCTGCCGGCAGCGCGAGAACGGCGAGCGGCGAAGCGGCAAAGCCCGCCACCGCCGCTACGGCGAGGATCGTCGAGCCCGAAAGCCAGGCCTTGCTCGCCGCCCAGGCGATCTCGCCGGCGACAATGTCGTCCACGACGAGCGGCGCATAGAGGATCGCATCCCAGGTCTTCTGTCCGTGCATGCGCGAGAAGCCGGAGAACATCGCCTCGAAGGACGCGGTGAACATGGTCGCCGAGCAAAGCGTGCCGGCGGCGAAGAAGGCGATGTAGGACATGCCCTGGACCGAAGGCAGCAGGGCGCCGAGGCCATATCCCAGGCCGAACAGCATGATCAGCGGATCGGCGAGGTTCGAAAGCACCGAGGCGATGAAGAGCTTTCGCCACACCAGGAAATTGCGCCGCCAGACCGCGACCCAGCGCATCGCGCCCCTAATCTCTCAGGTCGCGGCCGGTCAGCTTGAGGAACACATCCTCGAGGCTTGCCGGGCGATGCAGGTAGGACAACCCCGGCCGTCCTTCGAGTGTGGCCAGGATCGGCGCCGGATCGGTTGCGTAGACGAATGCGGTGTCGCCCGCCTTTTCCACCCGGGCGGCAAGCGTGCGCGCTTTCGCAAGCCAGGTATCGATTGCATCGCCGTGCACCTCCACGACGTGCGGCTCGATGTGCTCGGCGATCAGCTCGCGCGGCGAGCCTTCGGCAATGATGCGTCCGCGGTCCATGATGGCGAGGCGATGGCAAAGGCGCTCGGCCTCTTCCATGAAGTGCGTCGTCAGGACCAGCGTGCGGCCTTCCTGGGTGAGCCGGCGCAGCCGTTCCCAGATCAGGTGGCGCGCCTGCGGATCGAGCCCGGTGGTCGGCTCGTCCATGAAGACGAGCTGCGGCTCGTTGACCAGCGCGCGGGCGAGCGTGAGCCGACGCTTCATGCCGCCGGACAGGGTGTGGATGCGCGCGTCCGCGCGTCCGGCCAGGCCGGCGAACTCGAGCAGCTCGGGCAGGCGCGCGGCAATGTCGCGCGGCGCGAAGCCGAAATAGCGGCCGAAGACGAACAGGTTCTCGGCGACGGTGAAGTCCGGGTCGAGGTTGTCGAACTGCGGCACCACCCCGACGCGGCGGCGAGCCTCGCGGGCGCGCGCCGGCACCGGCTCGCCGAGCAGCTCGATCTCGCCCGCGTCGCCGTGGGTGAGGCCGAGGCACAGGCGCAGCGTCGTCGTCTTGCCGGCGCCGTTCGGCCCGAGCAGGCCGAAGCATTCGCCCGCCGCCACCTCGAGCGCCACGCCGTCGACCACGTCGGCTCCGCCGTAGCGCTTGCGCAGGCCGCGCGCAGCGAGCACGTTCATCGGCAATGGTGCAATACGATGTCGCGCAGGACGTTGAGCTTGCGATGGAAGAAATGCTCGGCGCCCGGGACCACCACGACCGGCAGCTCCTGCGGCCGCGCCCAATCGAGGACCGCGGCGAGCGGCACGGTTTCGTCGAGCTCGCCGTGGATCACCAGCGTGCCGCGCGGGGCAGGCGGCAGGTCGAAGCGCGTGACCGCAACGCCGACCACGACCACCTTCTCCGTCTTGACACGCGCGGCGAGCCGGACCTGCACGCCGGCGCCAAACGAGAAGCCGGCGAGAGCGAGGCGCGCGGGCGCGAGATGCGCGACGATGGCGGCCAGGTCTTCCAGCTCGCCGCGGCCCTCGTCGTGCACACCTTGTGTCTCGCCGACGCCGCGGAAGTTCGGCCGCCAGGCTTCGTAGCCGAGCTCGAGGAAGGCGCGCGCGAGCGTCTGCACGACCTTGTTGTCGAGGCTGCCGCCGAAGAGCGGATGCGGGTGAGCGATCAGCGCGACGCCGACTGGCGCGCCTGCCGGGGCGTCGACCGCGCACTCGATCCTGCCCGCCGGACCGGCGACGAACTCGGGACGGGTGCTGGAGCGCATGGCTACAGCCGCAGGCGCTCTACGATCCGTCCCTGTTGCAGATGCTGATCGATGATCTCGTCGATGTCTTCGCGATCGACGTAGGTGTACCAGACGGCTTCCGGGTACACGACGATGCACGGTCCTTCCTCGCAGCGATCGAGGCAGCCGGCCTGGTTGATGCGCACCTTGCCCTCGCCCGCGAGGCCGAGCTCCTTGACGCGGCGCTTCGCGTAGTCGCGCAGCTCGGCTGCCCCCTTGTCGTTGCAGCAGACGCGCCCGCCGTCGCGCTGATTGCAGCAGAAGAAGACGTGTCGCGCGTAATAGGACATCGGCGAATTTTACCGTGCGTTCTCCCGCGCACCTGCCGCCAGATAGACAAGGTAACCCAGCGCCGCGAAGCCCCAGAGCGCGCTCACCACGCGCGTGAGCCCGTTGAAGTTGAGGAAGTGGCCCTGCTGCCAGAGCTTGAGCGACGCGGCGAGATAGGGATTGGGCGGCGCGAGGTTGACCAGCACGGTCGCGGCCATGAGCAGCACCGCGGCGATCGCGAGGCGCGCGAGGCGCGGCAGCGCCGCCATCGCGACGAGCCCGACCGCCAGGCCGACGATCAGGCCGCGTTGCGCGCCGGGCGTCATCCACAGGAGCACGTCGTGCGCCTGCATCAGGATGGCGAACCCGGCGACCTTGACCGCGAGCGCGAGGGCTACCAGTACCACGAAAAGCGAGCGCAGCCGCTCGCCCGGGCGCACCAGCGCCGAAAGCAGCATGGCTACGGCAACGAGATTGGCCGCCGCCGTCATCGCCTCGATGGCGACGAAGAACTGCGGCGGCCGCGCCCGCCCCTGCCCGGCCGAGAGCAGGTCGCGCAGGTCCCCGGCAGCGAAAAGCAGCGTCGCCGGGTTCAGCTGCGTGAAGAGCCACAGCGCGAGCAGCACGAGGCCGACGTCGGTCGCGGTCCCCGGCAGGAACATCGCCCGCAGGCGCCGCAGCGGATGGCTGGCGCGGATCCGCGGCAACAAAGCGAGCGCGAGCACCGCGCCGAGCGTGAGCCCCGCTACGTTATCCACGACGTCGAGCGTCGCGGCGACGCGCGTCGGCAGGTAGCTCTGGGCGGCCTCCAGGACGAGCGAGAGCATCGTGCCGCTCACCACGACGAGCAGCAGGCCGGCGACGCGGCCCAGGCGCGGATGCACGGCAGCCATGCCGAGGAAGCCGTACGGCAGATAGCCCAGGATGTTGGCCGCGAGGTCGAATCCCGTGACGAAGGTCGGCGGCGCGGCGAGATAGTCGAAGGGCGACAGGCCGTGCTCGCGCCAGCCCTCGAGCGGATAGAGCGAGGCGTACACGACCAGCAGCACGTACACAGCGAAGAGGATGAGGGCGAGCGCGCTCGAGCGGTTGCTCATAGCCGGCGCTTCCACACCTGCCAGCGCTCCTTGCCCTGGAACACGGTGAGCGACTGCGCCGCCGGACGATCCTCGACGAGCTCGAAGCGCTCGAGCAGCTCGCCGAGCGCGTGCCGCGCGATGCCAAACGGCGGCCCGCGGCGGTTGCCGTCGAAGTAGAAGAATCCGGCCAGCAAGCCCCCCGAGCGCACCAGCACATGGATGCGCCGGCCCCAGTCGCGCCAGCGAGCGCGCGGCAGCGCGCACAGGAAGGCCCGCTCGTAGACGAGGTCGAACACCGCCGGCTGGAAGCGGAAGAAATCCGCCTTGACCAGGACATCGGCGTGCGGCCCGAGCACCTTCAGGGCGGCGGCGAGCGCAGCGTCCGAGAAGTCGATCGCCGTGACGTCGTGCCCAAGCTCGGCCAAGTGACGCGCTTCGTACGCCGAGCCGCAGCCGGGCACGAGCACGCGCATGCGTCCGCGCGGCGTCGCCAGCCACTTTCTTAGATCGGGCGGCACGCCGCCGAAGTCCCACGGCGTGATGCCGGTCGAGAAGCGCTCGTCCCAGAACTCCGGCTTCGCGCTGTCCTTCACCACAGGCCGAAAACGACCATGGCCAGCGCGGCTGCGGCCAGGACGAGAATGCCGGCCAGCAGCCGATTGCGCCGCGCCGCCTGGATGGCCAGCCGGTCGAGCGCCGCGCGCAGCTCGCCGGTGCGGTCGGCGGCGAGCGCGCGGTGCACGAGGCGTGGCAGCTGCGGCAGCGTCTGCGACCACAACGGCGCCTCGTGGCGGAGGCTGCGCAGCAAGCCGCGCCAGCCGATCTGCTCGCGCATCCAGCGCTCGAGGAACGGCTTCGCCGTGGCCCACAGGTCGAGATCGGGGTCGAGCTGGCGGCCGAGGCCCTCGATGTTGAGCAGCGTCTTCTGCAGCAGCACGAGCTGGGGCTGGATCTCGACGTTGAAGCGGCGCGAGGTCTGGAAAAGGCGCAAGAGCAGCTTGCCGAAGTAGATCTCCCTGAGCGGTCGGGCAAAGATCGGCTCGCACACGGCGCGGATCGCCGCCTCGAACTGGTCGACGCGGGTGCCGGGCGGCACCCAGCCCGCTTCCAGGTGCGCGAGCGCGACCCGGTGGTAGTCGCGGTTGAAGAAAGCGACGAAGTTCTGCGCGAGGTAGTTCTTGTCGTACTCGGTGAGCGTGCCGATGATGCCGAAGTCGAGCGCGATGTAGCGCCCGTGCATGTCACCCTGTGTGCCGACCAGGATGTTGCCGGGATGCATGTCGGCATGGAAGAAGCCGTCGCGGAACACCTGCGTAAAGAAGATCTCCACGCCGGCGCGCGCCAGCGCCTTCAAGTCGATGCCGTTCGCCTGCAGCTCCGCGATGCGCGAGATCGGCACGCCGCGCATGCGCTCCATCACCATCACGCGCTGCGAGCACAGATCCCAGTACACCTCGGGAATCGCGAGCAGCGGCGAGCGCTCGAAGTTGCGGCGCAGCTGGCTCGCATTCGCCGCCTCGCGCATGAGGTCGAGCTCTTCCTCGAGGTGGCGAGCGAACTCGCCCACCACCTCACGCGGCTTGAGGCGCCGCCCCTCGGCGAAACGCGTGGCGAGCGCGGCCGCCGTCTGGAGCAGCGCGACATCCTTGCGGATCGCGGCTTCGACGCCCGGGCGCAGCACCTTGACCGCCACCTCGCGGCCGTCGTGCAGCGTGGCGAGGTGCACCTGCGCGATCGAAGCGCTCGCTATGGGCTGTTCCTGGAAATCGGCGAAGACGTCGGCGATGCGCCGACCCAGGCTCCGCTCGACCTCCGCGATGGCGAGCGCCGAGCGGAACGGCGGCACCTGGTCCTGCAGCCGTGCCAGCTCGTCGGCGACGTCGACCGGCAGGAGGTCGCGCCGCGTGGAGAGCACCTGGCCGAACTTGACGAAGATCGGCCCGAGCGTCTCCAGGGCCTGTCGCAGGCGCTCGCCGCGCCGCTCGCTCGCCGCATCGAGGTCGTACAAGCGGAAGCGGGCGGCGACCCAAAGGATGCGGGCGAGGCGTGCGGCCCTAATCAAGGCGCGCGACCCGCTGCTCTAGCTCGCCGAGCTCGCGCGCGAGCCGCGCGAGCGACGCCGCGAGAACGGCGAGCTCGGGGCGGCGCACGACGAGCCGCGCTTCGTCGCCGGCGTAGGCGGCGAGCGCTTCGCCGATCCTGCCGGCCGCATCGTTCTGCCAGCGCCAAAGCGCCTGGCCGGCCTGCGCGGCGCGGTGCGCGAGCACATCGCCGAAGATGCGCGAGAGGTCTTCCTCGACATCCCAGCGCAGCGTGCGCGCCAGCTCCTCGAGCTCCGCAACCAGTGCGTCATCCCCGGAGATTCGAACACCCGGAGCGAGGAGAACCACGGCGGCGGCCGGCGCGGCGGACGCAGGCTCGAGCCGGCCCTGCGCGGTGATGCCGACGAGCACGCTCGGCAAGAGCAATGCGCGGAACTCAAGCCTCTTGCCAGCGAAGCGCGCCAGGCGCTCGCACGCCCATGGCGCGCCGTCCAGCACGTGGTTGGCAAAAAAACAAAAGGCCACCGCCGGGGTGGCCTTGGCGTCGGACAGGCTCGGCCTCAATGCATCTGCTGGATGCCGGCGAGGAGCCAGCCGGTCGAGCCGTCGAGCGGCTTGACGAGGTTCCACACCTCTTCGAAGCCGACCGGCTCGGTGCCCGGCGTCTCGCGCACCATGCCCGAGAAACGCACCGACGCCCAGTGCCTGCCTTTGTCCGTGGCGAGCTCGAGCAGATCGGCGTTCAGCGTCATCACGTCGGTCTGCTGCCCGGGGTGCACGTCGGTGCGCAATTCGTCGAACATCTCGTGTGTCGTCAGTTCGCGGATCTCGTCCAGCCGACCCGAGTCGTTCGCTACCTGCAGCTTGATGAAGTTCGTTTTCGCCGCGCGCAGGAAGCCGGCCGTATCGAACCCGGCGGGGAGCGCGCTCGCCTGCGAGGGCGGCGGCGCCGCAACCGTCTCGTCGGCGAAGCCCGCGAGCTGCACGGGTCGCTGCGCCTCGCCGCGTGCGCGGCGCAGTAGAGCACTCACGAATGCGATGACTGCAAACGCCAGCACGGCGAGCGCGAGAAGCCCGAGGATGCCGCTGCCGCCGAAGAAATACCCGAGCAGCCCGCCGAGCGCGAGCCCGCCCAGGATCCCGCCCCATCGACTGCCGGCTTGCGGCGCCGCCTGCGGATTCTGAGGTTGCTGCGGTGCGGCCTGCTGCGCCGGCTTCGCCGGGGCCGGAGTCACATTGCGTTGCACGCCGACCGATCGTCCGCCGCCGAGCCGGCGCGCGTCGGCGTCCTGGGCTGCTATCAGGCCGCCGAGAAGGATAAGGGAGAACGCAAGTAACCACTTACGCATAGCAATGACCTCCGCGCTGCGATGCTATCAAAACTTGATGCCGCGATGGACGGCGACCACGCCGGCCGACAGGTTGAAGACTTCGACCGACTGCAGGCCGGCCTCCTCCATCATGCGCGCGAGGCGCGCCTGGTCGGGATGCATGCGGATCGATTCGGCCAGATAGCGGTACGCGTCGGCATTGCCGGCGACGCGCGCGCCGAGCCACGGCAGCACGCGGAATGAATAGAGATCGTACGCACCCTGCAACGGCGCCCAGACGCGCGAGAACTCGAGCACCACGAGGCGGCCGCCCGGCCGCAGCACGCGCCCCATCTCGGTAAGCGCGCGCTCCTTGTGGGTCATGTTGCGCAGGCCGAAGCCGACCATGACGCAGTCGAATCGTGCGTCCGCAAACGGCAGCCGCTCGGCGTCGCACTGCACCGCCGGGACGAGCACGCCCGCATCGAGCAGCCGGTCGCGGCCGCGCTCTAGCATGCGCCGGTTCACGTCGGTCGCCCACACCCCGCCGCTCGGCCCGACCGCGCGGGCGAGCGCGAGCGCGAGATCGCCGCTTCCGGTCGCGACATCGAGCGCGCGCTCGCCGGCGCGCGGACGCGCGACCGAAATCGCGAAGCGCTTCCAGTAGCGGTGCAAGCCGAGCGACATCAGATCGTTCATCATGTCGTAGCGGCCCGCCACGCCGTCGAACACGGCGCCGACGCGCGACGCCTTCTCTTGCTCGGCGACCTTCTCGAAGCCGAAATCGACTTTGTCGCTCATGGCTGGCGGGAGGCGCCGGCAGCCTTCAGGCGCTCGAGGTACTGCGTCCAGAGCTGGTCCTGGTTCTCGCCGAGCTCGTAGAGGTACTCCCAGGAATAGATGCCGGTGCTATGGCCGTCCGAGAAGACGGGCTGCACCGCGTACGAGCCGACCGGCTCGAGCGAGCGGATCTCGATGTCGCGCTTGCCGGCCTGCAGCACCTCCTGCCCCGGACCATGGCCGCGTACCTCCGCGGAAGGCGAGTACACGCGCAGGAACTCGTAGGGCAGACGGAAAATCCGCCCGTCGTCGAAGGCGATCTCGAAGATGCGCGACTTCTGGTGCAGCTTGATCTCGGTCGGCGTCACTCGGCTTTTTCGTAAACCACGCGCTCGAAATCCGAGCCGCGCTCGATGATTTCCGTGAGGCGCACTTTGGTCGTCGATTCGGCATTGACCTCGACGATGCGCTTCGGCCGATACCACCCGGAAGGCAGCACGAGCGACGGCGGCGCATTGAGCGCGGCGACGGCGCTCAACGCAATCGCGGGCACGAACGGCTGGTGCTGCACGTTGAGGCCGGTGCCGCGCACCGCCACGGGACTCGGCAGCCCTGGCAGGAGCCGCAGGCCGGCATGCAGGTCGCCGTTCGCCGCCTGCATCAGCCAGCGCACCTGCGCCAGCATGAACTTCGCGCCCTCGGCCGGGCGCACGCCGACCAGCTGGCCGTGCGCGCAGCGCTTGCCGGGGTCCGAGCTCTTTCGCACGAGGCGCATGCCCTGCGCGCTTTCGTCGTCCACGCGCCATTGCTCGACGAGAAAACCCTGCGCGTGGCTGTATTCGTCCTCGTGGCGCGTGCTGACGCGACCGAAGGTCGCGATCTCCTCGCGCTGCTTCTGCGTGAGCTCGCTCTGCTCGTTGGGCTGCTTGAACACCTGGCCCGACATGTAATAGTGGATCGCCGCCATCTCGGTGCACGCCTCGGCGTTTGCGCCGCCCGAGCGCCGCTCGAGCGCGCGCGTGCTCTTGCCCTGGCACCACTGCCGGTAGAGATAGACCAGCATCTGCTCGCACGAGGGCTGCACGCAATCCTCGCCGAGCGCGAGCCGCGCGGGAGACTCGCCCTTGCGCAGCAGCGCGACGCGATTGCGCAGGCTCTTGGCGAGCTTGCGCGTGTCGAGGTAGCGCGCCTCCTTCGCCTCGGCCGACGCGCTCGTGCGCTCGGGCACGCGCTCGCCGGCAAGGTCGACCACGAGCGGCGCGATGCCCTCGCTCTCCAGCACCGGCTTCGCGCACACCTCGAGCTTGGATGCCCAGCGCTCGAGCAGGAACGCGACGAAGGTGAGCTGCCGCTGCGCCAGCTCGTTCGGATTGGCGAGTCCCATCAGCACCGCGCGCGCATAAGCGATGCGCGGCGAGGTGTCCTGGACGTCGCGATTGAGGAAGTCCTTGACCGGCTCCTCCGCTACGTCGAGCGCTTCGGCGTGCGCATAGCTGGCGTGCAGGTCGCGCCAGTCCTCCGCCGGCACCTCGCGGTAGGCGCGGTAGTGATGGAACATCTTCAGCCCGAGGTAGGCGAGCGCCCGCTGGCTGAGCAGTGCCGCCTGGGCAACCATCGCAGCGTCCTTGTGCAGCGCTGCGTCCAGGCAGCGCATGTAGCCGGCGCGCATTTCGTCCCACAGCACGCTGGTCGCTTCGAACGCTGCCGCTTCGGCCTGCGCCATGGGCAGTGCGCGGTTGGCGAAGCGCTTGGCCTGCTCGATCTGCACGAAGTGCACCGCCTCGCGCAGCGCTTCGAGGATCTCCAGCCGGCTGGCGGCGCTCAGCGGCGAGCGGTTCAGCTCCTCCAGCTGGTCGAGAAAACCCGCCTGCGCGGTGCCGACGTTGGCGAGCGGCACGTGCTCGAGCCACGCCTTGCAGGAAGCCGCGTCGACGAACTCGGGCGCCGCGCTCTCGGACAGCTCGGGAAGCTTCATTGGCCCGGATGATACCCAAACACGTCGTGATAGCTCGCATAGAAGCTCGCGAGGAGTACCGGCACGACCAGCAGCATGAGCGGCAAGAAGAGCGGCGCCGCGAGCCTAAGCACAAGCGTGAGCGGCAGCGCGCACGCCGCGGCTAGCGCGCCGTACGCGAGCAGCGCGCGCCAGTTCATGAGGAAGGCGAAGAAGCTGAAGAACAGCGCCTTGCCCGCGCCGAGCGAGTGCCATGCGGCGAGCGGCGGGGCGAACCAGAACGCCGCCATCACCGGCAGGTAGGCGGCCGCGGCGAACGCCGCTGCGCCGAGCGACTCGGGGGGCTCCTCGCCGGCGCCGATCATCCAGCGCGCGAGCAACCCGCCATCGGCGAGCGCGCTCGCGCCGAGCACCGCGGCAAAGGACGCGAGATAGACCACACCGAGCACGATCTGCGCGCCGACACGTTGGCGGAATCCTTCGAAGAGCAGGCCCAGCCCGATCCGCGCGCCGCCCTCGGTGGCACGGCCGAGCGCCATGAAGCCGACCGTGAACGCTGGCACCACGATGAGCGCCACTATGCCGCCGACCAGCGGCACGAGCGAAACGAGGCTCATTGCGAACCAGTACACGAAGGTGGCCGCGAGCCAGCCCAGGGGCGCGGCGCGGAACAGGCGCCAACCACTCGAGAGCCAGCGCGCGCCCTGCCCGGCGGAGACGATGCGCGCCTGCATCGTTCAGGCGAGCCAGGGCGGCTCGGCGCCCGCGCGCGACTCGAGGATGCGGCGGAAATGCTCCGGGTCGTGGGCGTGCACCAGCATGCCGGGGCGCGGCAGATGCAGGTCATAGAGACGCGACAGCCAGAAGCGCAGCGCCGCGGCGCGCAGCATGGCCGGCCACGCAGCGCGCTCCGCGTCGCCGAGCGGCCGCACGGCGTGGTACGCGGCAAGCAGCGCCTGCGCACGACGCGAGTCCAGCGCGCCGGACTCGCGTATGCACCAGTCGTTCGCGCAGACCGCCAGGTCGTAGAGCAGGCAGTCGACGCCGGCGAAGTAGAAGTCGATCACGCCGGAGATGCGCTCGCCATCGAACAGTGCGTTGTCGCGGAAGAGATCGGCGTGCACTGGTCCGCGCGGCAGCTCGGGAAAGCGCTCGCCGGACTGGAACTCGAGCTCCTTTGCCAACACGGCTGCCTGGTCGGCAGCAAGGAATGGCACCACCGCCTCGGCGGCGAAGCGCCACCATTTCGGCCCGCGCGGATTCTCGAGATACGCCGGATACGAGCGCCCGGCGAGATGCATGCGCGCAAGCAGCGCACCGAGTGTGCGGCACTCGGCCACGCCCGGATCCTCGCGCGAGCGGCCGGGCAGCCGCGTCACCAGCGCGGCGGGCTTGCCGTTCAGCTCGCTCAGGATCCGGTCCGAGAGGTCGGCGATCGGCGCCGGCGCCGGGATGCCGTGCCGCGCGAGATGCGACATCAGGTTCAGGTAGAAGCCGAGCTCGTGCGCCGGCAGGCGCTCGAACAGCGTGAGCACGTAGCGTCCCTGGCTCGTGGTGACGAAATAGTTGCTGTTCTCGATGCCCGCCTGGATCGGCTCGAAGGACTCGAGCCGCCCGACCGAATAGTGACCGAGCCAGCGCGTGAGCTCGGCTTCGCTTACGGGCGTGTAGACCGACAAGCTACTCGAACGTGTAGACCGGCCACATCGGCACGCGCACGCCGTCGTCGAGCGAATCGCGGCGCATCCAGTTGCCGTCGCCGGTGGTGTCGACGAGGTAGTAAGGCTTGCCGCCCTTCGCCGGCGTTACCTTGAGCATCACCACGCGGCCGCCTTCACGAATCTCTTCCACCTTGTCGGATTCCTGGACCGGAATGCGCACCGCCGGCTCATCGGGCCCGCTCGGCGATTGCGGCGGCGCCGGCGGCCGCTCGGGCACCGGCTCGAGCGGCGGCGGAGGCTCCTGCGCAAGTGCACCAGCGGCGAGCCACGGCAGCAGCAGAGCCCCTACGCGGCGCATGGCGAGCAGTGTAGCGCACTTATAATGGCGCCTTGCCCCCGCAAGACCCCGAAAAGACGCTCCTCCTCGTCGACGGATCGTCGTACCTCTATCGCGCGTTCCATGCGCTGCCGGAGCTGAAGAGTCCCAAGACCGGAGAGCCGACCGGCGCCATCTACGGCGTGTTGAACATGCTGCGCAAGCTCGCCAACGACTATCGCGCGCAGGCGCGCGCCGCCGTGTTCGACGCGAAGGGCAAGACTTTCCGCGACGAGGTGTATCCGCAGTACAAGGCGACGCGCACCGCGATGCCCGACGACCTTGCGCGGCAGGTTGAGCCGCTCTACGACGCGATCCGCGCGCTCGGCTGGCCGCTCCTTTGCATCGACGGTGTCGAAGCCGACGACGTGATTGCCACGCTGGTCGAGCAGGCGAAGGAACGCGGCTGGCGCACCGTGATCTCGACCGGCGACAAGGACCTGACGCAGCTCGTCGACGAGCGCACGCTGTGGATAAACACGATGTCGAACGAGAAGCTCGATACGGCCGGCGTGACGGCGAAGTTCGGCGTGCCGCCGGACAAGATCGTCGACTATCTTGCCCTGATCGGCGACCAGATCGACAACATCCCGGGCGTCGACAAGGTCGGCCCCAAGACCGCGTGCAAGTGGATCACGCAGTACGGCTCGCTCGAGGGCGTGATCGCGCACGCGGACGAGATCACCGGCCTCGCGGGCGAGAACCTGCGCAAGGTAAGGGACTGGCTGCCGACGGCCCGCGGGCTGCTGACGGTCAAGCGCGACGTGCCCCTGCCGGTAGCGCTCGATCAGCTGACCGACGGGAAGGCCGACCCTTCGCGTCAGCGCGCGCAGTACGAGCGCTTCGGCTTCAAGAGCTGGCTGAGCGAGGTGCAGGACGCGCCGGCCCTGCCCGCCGAGACGCGGCGCGGTGAGGGGCCGAAGATGCGGCCGACGCGCGCGATCCTCGACGAGGCCGAGCTCGCGGCGTTGCTGCCGAGCCTTGCAGCCGCGCCGCTCGTCGGCCTCGCCATGCTCGCCATCGGCGAGGAGCCCATGACCGCCCGGCTGATCGGCCTCGCGTTCGCCTTCGGCGAGGACGCCGTGTACGTGCCGCTCGCGCATCACTACGCCGGCATTCCCACGCAAATCCCCCTCGACCGGGCGATCGCCCTGCTCAAGCCCTGGCTCGAGCGCGCCGACTGCCGCAAGGTCGGCGAGAACGTCAAGCTCGACACGCACGCGGCTGCGAACGCCGGCGTGCGCCTCGCCGGCTGCGTGCACGACACGACGCTCGAGTCCTACGTGCTGGAAGTGCATGAACGCCATGAGCTCGGCAGCCTGGCGCAGCGCCATTGCGGCTGGACGATGCTTTCGTACGAAGACATCACCGGCAAGGGCGCCGGACGCATCGAGCCCAGCGCGGTCGACGTCGCGCGCGCCGCGCAGTACGCCGCGCAGCGCGCCGATTGCACGCTGGAGCTGCACGGCATCCTCTATCCGCGCATCGCTAAGGACGCGCAGCTCAAGCATGTCTACGAAGTCATCGAGCTGCCGCTCCTGCCGGTGCTCGCTCGCATGGAGCGGAACGGCGTGCTGCTCGACCGCGCGAAGCTGGAAGCGCAGAGCCACGCGCTGGGGAAGGAGATCCTCGCTCTCGAACAAAGGGCCTACGAGGCGGCAGGCCAGCCTTTCAACCTCGGCTCGCCCAAGCAGATCCAGGAGATCCTGTTCGAGCGGCAGAAGCTGCCGGTCAAGAAGAAGACGCCCTCGGGCCAGCCCTCGACCGACGAGGACTCGCTCGCCGAGCTCGCGCTCGACCATCCGCTGCCGCGTCTCATCTTGGAGCACCGCGCGCTGTCGAAGCTCAAGTCGACCTACACCGACAAGCTGCCGAAGAGCATCAATGCGGCGACGGGCCGGGTGCACACGACGTATTCCCAGACCACGGCGGTCACCGGGCGGCTCTCGTCCAACGAGCCCAACCTGCAGAACATTCCCATCCGCACCGCCGCCGGACGGCGCATCCGCGAATGCTTCATCGCGGCCCCGGGCGCGAAGATCGTCTCCGCCGACTATTCGCAGATCGAGCTCCGGATCATGGCGCACCTCTCGGGCGACGAGAACCTGCGGCGCGCCTTCCGCGAGGGGGAAGACGTGCACCGGGCGACTGCCGCGGAAGTGTTCGGCGTTTCGATCGGCAACGTAGAACCTGATCAGCGCCGCATCGCCAAGGTGATCAACTTCGGGCTGATCTACGGCATGTCGTCCTTCGGCGTGGCGCAGAACCTCGGTATCGACCGCGGCACCGCGCAGACCTATATCGACCGCTACTTCGCCCGCTATCCGGGGGCCAGGCGCTACATGGAAGAGACGCGGCGGCGCGCGAAGGAGCTTGGCTATGTCGAGACGGTGTTCGGACGGCGGCTATGGCTGCCTGAGCTGAAGAGCGGCGCTCCCGTGCGGCGACAAGCGGCGGAGCGAGCGGCAATCAATGCGCCGATGCAGGGCACGGCGGCCGACCTCGTCAAGCTCGCCATGATAGCCGTGCAGGCGTTCCTCGACCGCGAGAGCCTCGCCGCCAAGCTGATTATGCAGGTCCATGACGAGCTCGTGCTCGAAGTGCCCGAGCCCGAGCTCTCGACCGTCACGAGCAACGTACGCGAGCTGATGCAATCGGTGGCGCAGCTCGATGTGCCGCTGGTGGTGGAAGTCGGCGTCGGCGACAATTGGGACAAGGCGCACTAGCGCCTGAGCGCCGCGACGTTGAACGCCAAATAGGCGCAGAAGGCGAGCAGCCAAAAGGCGCCTGCCAGCTCGAGGGTAAGGCCGTGTCCGGCCGCAAGCGCGAGCGCAGCGAAGAGCGGAAGCGACAGGAAATCGCCGATCGCGAGCGCTCGGGTACGGCGCAGGGCGTAGAGGCCGAACATCGCCACCCAGGCGCCAATGCGAACCACACTGCCGGCGAAAATCAACGCCACGGTCAGCCCGGACGCCTCGAAGCTCTCGTCGTAGAGCGCCGAAAGAACCGGGCCGCGCAGTAGCCAGAAGATCGCCAACACCAGCGCCGACGGCAGCATGATCGACACCGCAGCGGTGCGCAGCATCGCGAGGAAACGGTCTCGTTCGCGTGCGGCGGCGAACTGGGGAAGGTAGTACACCGAGAGCACGCCGCCGGCAAAGCCGCACACCCAGTCGGAGACGCGCCAAAGCGCCTGCAGCACACCCGCCTCGTGCCAGGAAAGCGCATCGCCGACCACGCCGCGCACGACGAGCGTCGATGCGGGACTCAGGAAGCCGATCGCGACGCTGGGCAGCACATAGCGGCGCAGAGGATGCGAACGCGAGCGAAAGCGCCCCGCCTCGTCGGCCGGCTGGCCGATGAAGAGCACGATGGCCGCAGGTGCCGCCTGCGCCGCTGCGATAAGCGCGAGCACCTGTGCCCGTGGTGCGAGCCAGGCTACGGCCACGGTCAACACTGCCTGCCCGAGCGCAAGGGCGAGCATGCGGTCGCGGCGCTGCTGGCCGAGCCACAGGCTGCCGATCAATCCCGGAATGACCGCGACCCAGCCAACCGTTGCCCCGAGCACCACGACCGCGGGCGCGACCTTCTCGCCGCCGAGATAGCGCGCGAACGGCTCGGCCGACGCGGCGACCACTAGCGCTACGGGCAGGGCGACGAGGAGCCCGATCTTCAGCGCCTCGCGCAGCAGCTCGCGCTGTCGCTCGAGGCTGCTGGTGCGCGCTACGTAGACCGAGAGCCCGGTGCCCAGCCCGGCCAGCGCCACTCCGGACACCACTTCGATAGCCGACGCGACCTGCGCCCAGAGCGCTACCAGGTCGGCACCGCCGCGCAGCGCCAGCACCTTGTCGAGCGCCGAACGACCGGCGAGCCCGGCGCCGATGAAGGCGAGCGTCAGGACGAGCTTGATAGCAACCCTACTGCAGCGCCCCGAACACCTTGCGCACGATGCTCGAGGCGCTCTTCAGGGGATCGGCGCGGATCTTCTTCTCCTCCTCGGCGACCATGAGGTACAGGCCATCGAGCGCCTTCTCGGTCACGTAGTTGTCGAGGTCCACGTCTTGCTCGCGCAGCAGTCCCACGGCGGCGGCCTTGTCCGCGTAGCGGCCATAGGCGCGCGCGAGGCCGACCTTCGCGGTCGCGTTGTGCACGATCGGCAGGAAGCGCTGGTGCAGCGGCTGGCGCGTGGTGCGGCGGAAGTACTCGGTCGCCGCCGTGTCGCCGCCGGTGAGGATGCCCTTCGCATCGCGCAGCGTCATGCTGCGCACAGACTGGACGAAGAGCGAGCGCGCTTGCGGAACCGCCGCCTCGGCGGCGCGGTTCATGGTCACGATCAGCTCGTCGGCGTACTTGCCCATGCCGACGCGGCGCATGAGACCCTCGGCGCGCTGCGCCGAAGGCGGCAGGCTGATGCGCACGAGCTCGTTGCCGAGGAATCCGTCGCTGCGGCCGAGCTTGGCGACGGCGGCTTGCGTGCCTTTCTCGAGCGCGGTCTTGAGCGCCGCAACGGCGTCTGCTTCGCTGATATGCGGCAGCTGCGCGAAGGCCGCCGTGGCGCAGAGAAACGCCGCAAGAACTACGAAGCCGGTTTTCCCCATGCCGGGGAGCTTACAAAAAAAGACCCGCCCACGGGCGGGTCTTCTAGTCCATAAGGACTGCCCTAGCGGTCGCCGTCCTCATGTTGCGAGTGCCCAGGCACTCCGTCATGGCCGCCGTTGCCGAAACCGTTGTTGGCATGGCTGCCGCCGCCGCACGACGCAAAGGCCGGCTCGGAGCTCATATCGAACGCGTACTTGATCGCCGCCTTGCTCGCATCGCCCACGGCGGTCTGTGGCAGGACGCCGAAGTGCTGCAGCGGCCCGCTCGCCACGAATGCGCCGAGGACGGCGCTTGCTGCCAGAAGCTTCACTTTCACGCTTGTCTCTCCTCCACGATGGTTCCTCCCGTGGCGTCCATGGTCGCAAAGAGACATTGCAGGCCGTGGCTCAACCGGACGTTTCGGAGTGGCCTGACCGGAGCGACGCCGGGCAGCGTCAGGTCAAGCCAGCATCGTGCGCTTGCTGATCGGCGTGATAGGAAGAGCGGACCAGCGGGCCGATCGCGGCGTGGCGGAAGCCCATCTGTGCGGCTTGCTCCTGGAACATCGAGAACACCGCCGGCTCGACGTAGCGTTCGACCGGCAGGTGATGCGGTGAGGGCTGCAGGTACTGGCCTATAGTCAACATGTCCACGTCGTGCGCACGCAAGTCGCGCATCACCGAGAGGATCTCTTCGTCGTGCTCGCCCAGTCCGACCATGAGACCGGACTTGGTCGGAACGCCCGGATGGCGCGCCCTGAACGCCTTGAGGAGCTCGAGCGAATGCGCATAGTGGCCGCCCGGCCGCGCGCGTTTGTAGAGGCGCGGTACCGTCTCCAGGTTGTGGTTCATGACATCCGGCGTCGCCGCGCCGAGGATCTGCAGCGCGCGCTCGAGGCGGCCGCGAAAGTCGGGGACCAGCACCTCGATCGTGGTCTGCGGGCTCGCTTGGCGCACTGCGCGGATGCAATCGACGAAGTGCTGCGCGCCGCCGTCTTTGAGATCGTCGCGGTCGACGCTCGTGATGACGACGTATTTCAGCCTCAAGCGCGCGATGGTCTCGGCAAGGTGACGCGGCTCGTCGGCATCGGGCGCAAGCGGCCGGCCGTGCGCTACGTCGCAGAACGGGCAGCGCCGCGTGCAGATGTCGCCCAGGATCATGAAGGTCGCGGTGCCCTTGCCGAAGCATTCGGCGATGTTCGGGCAGGAGGCTTCCTCGCACACGGT
>CAYZFN010000003.1:0-38172 GCA_964477695.1 uncultured Enterobacteriaceae bacterium
TAGCCGCGACGGAACTTCGCGCAGAAGACGTCCGGGCCGAACCACGGCCCCTGCTCCACCACGCGCTCGCCGGCGAAGACCAGCGTGCGCTCGCACTGCTGGACTTCCTCTCCGATCGGCATGCTCGAGCCCATGCCCACCCCCACGCCGACATTACCCGTGCCGCCGGAGACGCCGACCGACGGATAGAGCACGCCGCGAGCCCGCGCCGCTTCGGTCAGCCAGCTACGGGCTTCGCGGTCGTCGCCGAGCATGGTAGTGCGCGTCGGAACGCCCCACGCGCGGACCACTTCTTCGTAGGTCGCGCCGTCCCAGGACTTCTGCGCGGCGGCGCGATCCTCGGCCGGCGTCGCGCAGGCGGCGGCGAGAGCGAGCGCCCCCGCCCCGGCCACTGCGTCAAGCGCCCGCGCGCTGGCTATGCTGCCCGCCGGGCTTCGAGACGCCGCTCACGGCCTTGCCGGCGGCGCGGTTTTCCTTCTTCGCCAGGTCGCCGAGCGAGACGATGCCGACCAGGCGCTTGTCGCGGTTCACCACGGGCAGGCGGCGCACCTGCTCGTCGCCCATGTTGCTCGCCACGCGGTCGAGCTCCTCGTCGTCGTAGCAATAGAGCACCTCGGTGCTCATCACTTCGCGAACTGGCGTGTCCGGGCCCTTGCCCTGCGCCACCGCGCGCACGGCGATGTCCCGGTCGGTGATCATCCCGATCAGGCGGTCGTTCTCGCCCACCGGCATGGCGCCGGCGTCGATCTCGGCCATGATCTTCGCCACGTCGCGGATCGATTGCCCCGGCGTGGCAACGCGCACGTCGCGCGTCATCGCTTCGCTGACTCGCATGCAACACCTCCTGTACGGGTTGAAACGGACTACTCCCGCTTCATACCCAGCAGGAAATAGACCGCGACGATGATCGCGGTTATCGTGAATGCGAGACAGGTGCCGAGCGCGAACGCGGCGGCGGGAATGACGAATGCAGGGCCGTGCGCGGTCATCGCCTCGGCCGGCGTGATGCCGAGGAAAAGCAGCGCGGCGATCAGGCCCCAGCGGCGGATGTAGGCGAGCAGGATCCAGCGCATCGCACGGTTGTACGACAGCGCGCACTCGCGGGCGAAGCGCGTGCCGCGCGAGGCATCCTTGAAGAGGGCGAACGGATCGAGGTAGAGCAGCAGCTGCCGCGCGAGCGGCAGGGCCGCGCGGCATTCACGCTTCAGGAGAGCTTCGACGTCGTCTCCGTCCATGGCGCTAGCTTCGCTCGAACCCGTAGCGAGAGTCCACTACCGGTAATGCGCCGAGCGACGCTCTAGCGTCGCGATGCACCATCCGAGGGCGTACCCGCCCGCACCGTGCCTCCGCGCTTGAGGCAAATTTCCTTCTCGGGGCCGAACAGCGCGTCGCAGCTGCGCGGCTTCGACTCCTCGCGCCCCAGGCGCTCGCGCTGGTCTTTCTCCTGCTCCTTCTCCTGGGCGAGGCAACGCTCCTGCTCTGCGCCGGCGAGCTTGTCGCACGGCGAGCGGACCTGGGCGCTCGAAGGCGACCAGGCGACGACGAAGGCTGCGGCCAAAGCAGCCAGGTAGAGCGTCTTCATGACGCCGCCGCGCCGGGCTTGCTCACCAGTTGCACGCTCGAGGCCTGCGGGCCCTCCTCGCCGAGCTCGGCGCTGAAGCGAACTTCCGCGCCGATCGAAAGGCGCTCGAAGTCGCCGTGCAGCACGCTGTTGCGGTGGAAGTAGAACTGCCGGTCGTCGTCGAGCGTGCGGATGAAGCCGTAACCTTCGCCGAAGAGCTTCTCCACGACGCCGTGCGGCTGTCCGTCGTGCGCCTTCTCGTCGTGGCGGCGCAGCGCCGCGGTCTTCTTCAGCTGTCGCTCCACCGCGCCGAACGCCAGGTTGATCAGCGCGGGCAGCTGCTTCGACATGTCGGCGATCTCCTTTTGCTTCCTTACCGCGAGGTCGTGCTGCGGCGGAATCCGCACCTCCACGAGGGCGCTGTAGCGGTTGCCGGTGCGCTGCGACGCCTGCTGCTGGGTGAGCGTCACCCGGCAGCGCGTGATGCCGCGGGCAAAGCGCTCCAGATGGCGCAGCCGCTCGGTCACGTAGGCCTCGACCCAGTCCGAGCGCTCGACATCGTGGAAGATGATTTCGGGCGTGATGGCCATGACTTGGGACCAGCAAAAAACGTTCGCGGCGCCCTGGCCGAGCACGCTCCTTGCTCGCGGGGGTGAAGGAGGTTTCATGAGACCGATACTCATCGCAGTGGCGCTCGGAGCTACGGGCGCGTTCATGCTCGATCCGCAACAGGGCCGCCGGCGCCGCGCGCTGCTGCGCGACAAGATGGTGCGCGGCATCCGCGAAGGACGCGAATTCCGGGCTGCGGCGGCGAAAGACCTGCGGGCGCGCGCCCAGGGCGTTGCGGCGCAGATGCGCGCGCTGCAGGGTGGCCCGGTGTCCGACGACGTGCTGGCGCGCCGAGCGCGGGCGAAGCTCGGCCGGTATGCCTCGCATCCCGGCGCGATCCGGGTCACGGTCCAAGGCGGCATCGTCACCGTCAGCGGCGACGTGCTCGCGGGCGAGCACCCCCGCCTTGTCAGGGCCTTGCGCTTCGTGTCCGGAATGCGCGACATCGACGACCGGCTCGATGTCCATCCGCGCGCCGAAGGCGTTTCCTCTCTGCAGGGCGGAACGCCGGTGTCGGGCGAGCCGCTGGAGCTGCTGCAGGCGCGCTGGGCGCCCGGCACGCGCGCGGTTGTGGGTGGCGCGGGTGCGTTGCTCGCGCTCTACGGCCTGGTCCGCCGCGGCGTAACCGGCGCAGCCGCGCTCGCCGGAGGCGCAGCGCTCCTTGCCCGCGCGAAGGCGAACCGGCCGCTACGGCAGCTCATGCAAAAGAGTTCGCGGACGGAGCTCGAACTCCGCCGGCTCGCCTCGGTACCCTAAAGCGTCGCGTTGTCGATGGGCAGGCCGAGCGCGACCCGGCCGAAGGTGGTGGCGGCGATGTCGGTGTTGAACGAGAAGTGCTGCTTGACGGCGTGCGCGTCGCGGAAGGCGCGCGCCACGGGGCCGGATTCGTAAAGACCGCTCGCGCCCGAAAGCCCGAACATCACATCGACCGCGCGCACCGCCCAGTCCACGGCGTAGGCGCCCTCGAGGCGATACCTCGCCTTGGCGGCGAGATCCGGAACGTTGCCCGAAGTGATGAGCGCCTGCGCTTCGCGGCAGTTCGCGAGCTGCACGAGCCGCGAGGCGCGCGCATACGCCGTCGCTTCGCCGAGCCGGATCTGCGTGCTTTGGATCTCCGCGATACGCGCGCCGGTCATTCGCCCGGTCTTCGGGCCGAACGCTTCGATCAAGCCCTCGGCGATGCCGAGCGGCACGCCGGAAAGCAGGTAGGGGAAGAGCGCGAACACCGGCATCTGGAAAAGCGGCCCGGGGTTGACCGCGCTGCCCGGCGTCGGCCCGCCCTTCGTGTCCGCCACTGCGAGCGTGCGGTACTCGGGCACGAAGGCCTGCTTCGCCTCCACGTCCATGCTGCCGGTGCCGCGCAGGCCGCCCGCATACCAGTTGTCGATCACCTGGTACTGCGATTTGTGCAGCATGAAGACGCGCTGCTCGGGCGGCGCGTTGTCGTCGAGGAACGCGAGGCCGGCCAGCATGTTCCATTGCGAAGGATGCACACCGCTCGAGAACGGCCAGCGCCCGGAGACGACGTAGCCGTCCTGCACCTTTTTCGCCTGCCCGGCCGGAAAGACGAACGACGATGCGATCAGCGCATCGGCGGACTCGTCCCACACTTCGTCTTGCACCTTGTGCGGGAACATGCCGAGCATCATGTGGTGCGCGGCGTAGTTGACCCACACCCACGAGGTCGATGCGCAGGCGGTGGCGAGCAGGGCGCCGAACGTGACCACCGCGTCGAAGTCGAGCTCCGCGCCGCCGACCCGCCTCGGCTGATGGATGCGAAACAGCTGCGCTTCGTGGAAGTCGCGCAGCGTCTCGTCGGGGAGGCGGCGCAGTTCCTCGGCCCTCGCTGCGCGCTCGCGCAGCGCTGGCAGCAGCGCTTCGGCGCGTTGCCAGAGATCCTTATGTGTCGGCGGCAGTCTTGTACCAGTCAAGGATCTGGTCTCCGGTCCAGAGCATCACACCCGGGCGCCGGCGGATGTGCTCGTAGAGCTTCTCGAGATAGCCGATGCGGTGCGGCACGCCCGTGATGTACGGATGCACGCTGATCGCCATGACGCGCGCGCTCTTCCCGCCTTCCTGATAGAGACGGTCGAAGCAGTCGATGCCGCGGCGCAGCCATTCCTCCGAAGGATGCTGCTGGATCACCATCATCGAGATGTCGTTCATCTCGACCGTATAGGGCACCGAGTACATGGGACCGTGCGCGGTCTTGATCAGGCACGGCTGGTCGTCGAGCACCCAGTCGGCGACGTATTCGATGCCCGCTTCGCGCAGCCAGTCGATCGTCTCGTAGGTCTCCGTGAGGCCCGGGCTTTCCCAGCCTCGCGGGTTTCTGCCCGTAAAAGCCTTGATGGCGGCCATCGTGTCCCGTATGGCGGCACGCTGGTCTTCGACGTGATGCATCGGCCGCTGGATCCAGCCGTGGCCCATGAACTCCCAGCCCGCCTTGAGCGCCGCTTGCACGACCGGGGGATAGCTCTTGATCACCGAGCCGTTCAACGCCAGCGTGGCTCGTACCTCGTATCTGGCAAGCACCTCGAAAAAGCGCCAAACGCCCACGCGCATGCCGTACTCGTGCCACGCCCAGTTCGGCAGGTCGGGAAGCAACGGCTGCCCCGCGGTGGTAGATGAGGGAGGCGGCAGGACCGTGCGCGGCATGTTGCGCTCGATCGACCATTCCTCCACGTTGACGATGGTCCATACAGCGATGCGCGCGCCGCCGGGCAGCTTGAGCGGCGGCCGATCGACGATGGCCGAATATGGAACGCGGTCCCTGGGAAGCATGAGAGCTGCAATGTTACGGTAGACTCGCGCCACTTTCGGAGGAGGTTTCGATGACAAGAATGATCCTGGGCGCGCTCGCGTGCGCGTTTGCTGCGTCGGCCGGAGCGCAGGCCGTGGGCTTCGCTACGCTGCCCCCGGGCAGCCTCAACCACACCACGGCCTCGGCGGTGGCGAAGGTGCTGAAGGAAAGGGCCGGCATCAACATGCTGGTTCAACCGACCGCCGGCGACAACGTGATCCTGCCGATGGTGAACCGCGGCGAGTCGGTCATGGGTATCGCCAACGCGCCCGAGACCGCCATGGCGATCAAGGAGGCCGGCCAATCGGACGTGCGCCTGCTCGCCGTCGCCCATACGCTGCAGACCGCATTCTTCGTGCGCAAGGACTCCAGCCTGCACACCATCGCCGACATGAAGGGCAAGCGCGTGGCGCTCGGCTACTCGGCGATGCGCACGATCGACCTGCTGACGCGCGCCATGCTCGCTACCGCGGGCCTGACGGAGCGCGACGTGAAGCCGGTGCTCGTGCCGAACGTCGTGCGCAGCGCCGATGACTTCGCGTCCGGCGCGGCCGACATGTTCTTCTTCGCCTTCGGCGGGCCGAAAGTGCGCGAGGTCGACGCGAGCATCCCGCTGCGGGTGCTCGAGGTCGACGAGAAAGGCATGGCGGCGGCGCGCAAGATCACGCCCTACGGCTTCCTCACGCAGGTCCAGCCCGGCCCGATCTTCATCGGCGTGGAAAAGCCGATGCAGGTCTATAGCTTCGACAACCTGTTCCTCGTCAACGCCAAGGTGTCGGACGACATGGCCTACCGGATTCTCGATACGCTGGAGAAGAACCGCGCCGACCTCGCCGCCGTGCAACCGGTGCTGCGCGCCTTCTCGGCGGCAAATGGCTACAAGAAGTACGACATGCCGTATCACCCTGGCGCGCTGAAGTACTACAAGGAGCACAGCATCCAGGCGAAGCCCCTGGAGTGAGTTTGCGCTCGCCGTCCCGGGCAGCGGCCCTCTGGACGGACATTCTCCAGGCGCTGCTGCTCGTCTGCATCGTCGGCTGGGTGCTCGATCTGCCGCGGCGCTTGCTCGGCGCCTCGTTCTACACGGAGCAGCTGCTCGCGGTCTGCCTCGGCCTCGGGCTTGCGCTGTCCTTCATCGCGCGCCGCGATCGCGCCCCGCATTGGCTCGAGTGGCTGGCAGCCGCGGCGTCGATCGCCATCTGCCTCTACATCACGCTGCGCTACGAGCGGCTGTCCTACGAGCTCGCCATGCTGCCGATGGAAGGCGTCGTCGGCAGCGCGCTCCTCATCTTCATGGTCATGATTGCCACCGCGCGCACGGCGGGCGCCACGCTGGTCGGCATCATCCTCGTGCTCTCGGGGTGGGTGTTCATCGGCCCGCACCTGCCGGCGGATTTCCGCACGCTGGCCGTGTCGCCGCAGCGCCTGCTCGCGTATCTCGGCCTGGATGTGAACGGCATGATCGGCGCAATCCTCGCCGTGGCGATCATCATCGTCGTGCCCTTCACGCTGATGGGCCAGGTGCTCGCGCGCACCGGCGGCTCGGCCTACTTTGCCGATCTCGCGCTCTCGGCGATGGGCCAGTTCCGCGGCGGCGCGGCGAAGATCGCGGTCTTCGGCTCGGCGCTGTTCGGCATGATCTCGGGCGCCGCGGTGAGCAACGTGATGGCCGTCGGCATCGTCACCATCCCGCTCATGGCCCGCTCCGGGTTCTCGCCGACGCGCGCCGCGGCGATCGAGGCGGTCGGCTCGACCGGCGGGCAGCTGATGCCGCCGGTCATGGGCGCCGCGGCGTTCATCATGGCCGAGTTCCTGCAGGTCAAGTATGCGGCCGTGGCGGTGGCGGCGATCATCCCGTCGCTCCTCTATTACGCGGCGCTCTTCATGCACGTCGACCTCGAGGCGGCGAAGGCGCGCATCGGCGCCGCGCCGATCGAGGACAAGCCGCGCTTCCTCGAGATCCTCAAGTCGGGCTGGCACTTCCCCATCCCGATCGCGTTCCTCATCGCGACGCTCGCCTGGCCCGAGTTCTTCTCGATCCCGATCGAGCGCGCGGCGGTCTACACCACCGCGATGATCGCGCTGCTCGCCTCGATCTTTGGCTATCGTGGACATCGGGTGACGCTGCGCGAGATGGGACGCGCCGTGCTCGACACGGGGCTCGCCGCGCTCGATATCGTGCTGATCGGCGCCGCGGCGGGTCTCGTGGTGGGAGTGCTCAGCGTCTCGGGCATCTCGTTCGGACTGACGCTGCAGCTGATCGCGCTCTCGGGCGACAGCCTTTTCCTGCTGCTCGTGCTCACGGCGGGCATCAGCATCATCCTCGGCATGGGAATGCCGACCGTCAGCGTCTACGTGCTGACCGCCACGCTTCTCGCCCCTTCGCTCGTCAAGCTCGGCGTCACGCCCATGGCGGCGCACATGTTCGTCATGTACTTCGGCATGCTGTCGATGATCACGCCGCCGGTGGCGATCGCGGCCTACGCGGCCGCCAACATCGCGCGCGTGCCCGGCTGGAATGCCGGCTGGATGGCGGTCGCGGTGGGCTGGAGCACCTTCTTCGTTCCCTTCCTGTTCGTCTTCGAGCCGAGCCTGCTCATGCAGGGTCCGTTGTGGCTCTCGGCATGGAACCTCGCGCGCAACCTGCTCGGCATCTTCGCCGGGACGGCCGCGGTCGTCGGCTTCGCGTTCTCGCCGCTCGGTCGCGTCCAGCGCGGCCTGTTCGGCGCCGCGGCGATCGCCATCCTGATTCCCGCGAACGCGTTCCCCGGCGCCCAGGCGCTCGACTGGATCGGCCTTGGCGGCGCGCTCGTCCTTCTGGGCATGCAGTTTGCTGAGTCGAAGGCACGGAGACCCAGCCCATGAGACTGCTAATCGCCCTCGCCGCCGCCGGTGCGGCCTACTGGTACTACAACCGCAACCGCCGCCCGCTCGGAAGAAGCGCAAAGGCAGGTTCCACCACGAATGCCAGCGACGCGGTGGACGACATCCACCTTCCCTCGAATCCGCACCCGGATGAGGTGCTCGATGCGGGGGTTAAGGAAACCTTTCCGGCGAGCGACCCTGTATCGGTCAGCGCCCAAGGCGAGACCGCCTGGGAGCGCCAGCAGCGCGGCCGGCGCCGCTAGGGCGCCTTACTGGGCGGTGATACCTCGCGCCTTGATGATGCGCGCGTAGCGCTGCACTTCGCCCGCTAGGAACTTGCCGGCTTCCTCGGGCGTGGTGGCGTAGGGCTGCATCGCCTGCGCGTCGAACTTCTCGAGCAGCTCTTTGTCCTGCAGAGCGCTGCGCAGCGCGGCATTCAGCCGGCCGACGAGCTCGGGCGGCGTGCCCGCGGGCGCGAGCAGCGCGAGCCATTGCACGAAATAGAAGCCCTTCACGCCCGCCTCATCCATGGTGGGCACATCGGGCAGCAGCTTCGAGCGGCGATGGTCGGTGATCGCGAGCGCGCGCAGTCGGCCCGCCCGCACGTGGGGCAGCGCCGCGGCGAGCGTTGGGAAGCTCATATCCACCTGACCGCCAAGCGTGTCCTGCAGCGCCGGCCCGCCGCCGCGATACGGGACGTGCAGGATGAAAGTATGCGTCTCGTCCTTGAAGATCTCGCCGCAGAAATGGAACGTCGTGCCGACCCCCGCGGAGGCATACGAGAGCTTGCCCGGATGCGCGCGCACGAGCTTTAGCAGCTCGGCGACGCTCGCCGCGGGAGTCCTGGGCGGCACTACCAGCAGGTGCGGCGACGTCGCCACCATGCCGATCGGCGCGAAATCGCGCAACGGATCCCAGGTCAAGTTCTGGAACAGGCTCTGGTTGGTGACCAGCGGGATCGTGTTCAGCACGATCGTATAGCCGTCGGCCCTCGCGCGCGCCGCCGCCTCCATGCCGATGTTGCCCGAGGCGCCGGAGCGGTCCTCGACGAATATCTTGCCGCCTAGCGCCTGCGCCATCGGCTCGGCGATCAGCCGCGCGGTGATGTCGACGCTGCCACCCGGCGGAAACGGCGAGATCATCCTGATCGGCTGGCTGGGATAGGGCTGCGCCAGCGTAGCGCTCGCGAAGAAGACCAGCGCAGTGCTCAACCACCGGGATCGCGGCATCCGCTGCTCCTCCTCCTCGAGTTCGGGCTCCGTCCCCGAACTTTAGCCGAGCGCCTTGAGCGCTGGCATGACCTCGCGCGCGAAGCGCTCCATGCTCCTGCGCGTCAGGTCGACCGGCAGCGTGCCGAACTGGCAGAGGACGAGCAGATTGCCGAAGCGCATATCGCGCCAGTAGCCCTCGAATGCCGCTTGCACCGTGGCCGGGCTGCCGCAAACGAAAAGGCCGAGCTCGACCGCCTGCTCGAGCGTGACGTCGCCAAACATCTGCGCCTTCGCCTTCATCACGTTCTTCAGCGACTCGCGCGACGTGTAGCCCGGCGGCAGCAGCATCTCGAGCGGCATCTTGACGAACACGTTGCGAAACGCTTCGAAATGACGCTTCGCCTCCGCCCTTGCGTTTTCATCCGTGTCGGAAACGTAGACCGGCACGGCCCACCCGAGCTGGCTGTCCTTGGCCTGGTAGCCATAACCCGTGCAGGTGTCGCGGTACATCTTGAGATAGCGCTGCACCACTTTCGCGGGGCTGAAGGTCTGCAGGTACGTATAGCGGCGATCGGGGTGCGATGCCCAGTCGATCGTCTCCTTGCTGCCCTGCGACGGAATCCAGATCGGCGGATGCGGCTTCTGATAGGGCCGCGGCCAGAGATTCACGTAGCGCGAGCGGTAGTGATGTCCCTGGAAGGAGAACGGCCCGGGCTCGGTCCAGGCGCGCACGATCAGGTCGTGCGCCTCGTGGAAGCGCTCGTGCGAGAAGGTCGGGTTCACGCCGAAGGTGTGGTATTCGGCGCCGATGCCGCGCACGAAGCCGCTGATCAGCCGCCCGCCGCTGATCACGTCGATCATCGCGTGCTCCTCGGCGATCATCAGCGGATGGGTGCGCAGCGGCAGCGCGCTGCCGAGGATGGCGATCTTCACCTTCTTCGTCCTGCGCGCAAGCGCGGACGCAGTGACAATCGGCGAAGGCATCAGCCCGTACGCCGTCTGGTGATGCTCGTTCACCGCCAGCACGTCGAAGCCCAGCTGCTCGCCGTACTCGAGCTCGTCGAGGTAGCGGTTGTAGAGCTGGTGGCCCTTTTCCGGATCGAAGTTGCGGTTCGGCAGCGTGACCCAGACGGTGCCGTTCCGGCGCCCGGCATCGAGGTCGAGCTCCGCGTACGGCATGAGGTGGAACAGGACTATTTGCATGCGAAGCGGAACACGATGTCGCAGTACTCGCCGACCTTTTCTTCCTGCGGCAGGTGGCCGCAGCCTTCCAGGACGTTGAGCTCCGCCTTCGGCATCAGCCGCTTGAGCTCTCGCCCGAGGGCGACGGGCAGCACGCGGTCCTGCGCGCCCCACACCAGGCAGACCGGCACGTCGATCCGGTGCAGCCACTTCGGCAGATGCGGATCGTGCAGCCGCGGCTCCCAGGCGAGGCGCGCGGTGGTGTGGCGATTCTTGAGCGCGAGATCGAGCGCTTCGGGCGGCATCGGCCGCGACAGCCGTTCTTCCGCGAGCCGCTGGTCGTGGACCAGCGCACGCGCGCTCTGTTCGGGCGAAAGCAGGAACGTGTCGATCGACTCGACGCCCGGCGCGGCGACGCCGGCCGGCGCGTTGAGCACCAGCGAGCGAAGGCGCGAGGTATTGCGCACCGCGATTTCGAGCGCCATCCAGCCGCCCATCGAGGCGCCGGCGAGCACCACCTTCTCGAGGCCGAGGCGCTCGAGGAAATCGAGATAGAAGTACGCGACGTCGTGGATGTTCTCTAGCCACTCGGGCTCGTCGGATCTTCCGTAGCCCGGATGGTCGGGAACGAGCACGTCGAAGCGCTCGGCGAGCCGCTCCATGAAGGGCAGCACGCCCATCACGCCGCCGGCGCCGTGCAGGAAGACGAGCGGCGCCCCTTTGCCGCCGCGGCGGTAATGGGTGCGGCAACCGGCGATTTCTATCGAATGTTCAGTGAACACGGACCTTCTTTCCGGCAACGCCCGACTCGGCTATGACGACGGGGATCTCGGCGAAGTTCATCGGCGCCATGACATGCGCGCCGGCGACGCCCGGGATCTCGGCAAGCTCGCGCAGCACTTCGATGCAGATCCTGCGACCCTCGGCCTTCGCGTCGGCCGCCTTCTCCAGGCGCTCGATGAAGGCGTCGGGGATGATCGTGCCGAAGAGCTTGTCCTTCATCCAGCGCGCCGAGCGCGCCGATGGGATGGGGGCCACGCCGATCAGAACCGGAATCTGGATCTTGCATTCCAGCAGGCGCGCCACGTAGCGGCGCACCACGCCGGTGTCCATGCAGAACTGCGTCTGCACGAAATCCGCGCCGGCCTCGATCTTGGCGCGCAGGCTTTTCGGCTCCCAGCCGGGCTGCGGATCGCTCGGCACGTCGGCCGCGCCGAGCACGACGGGAACCTTCCCGTCGATCGGCGTGCCCGAGGGAAGCTTCCCATCGGCGCGCATCGCGCTCGCCATGGCGAGCAGTCCGCGACTGTCGAGGTCGTACACCGGCTTCGCTTCGGGCTGGTCGCCCTTCTTTGGATCGTCGCCGGCGAGCGCCAGGATGTTGCGGATGCCGAGCGACACGGCGCCCAGGATGTCGCCCTGCAGCGCGAGCCGGTTCCGGTCGCGGCAGGTCATCTGGAAGATCGGCTCGATGCCGCTCTGCACCAGGAAATGCGCGGTGGCGAGGCTCGAGAGGTGCACCTTCGCGCCCGCACCGTCGGTCACGTTCACCGCGGTGGCGAGCCCCTTCAGGGGCATCGCCCGGCGCAGGAACTCGGCGGGGTCGGTCGACACCGGCGGCGTGATCTCGGCGGTGAGCACGAACTGACCGCTGCGCAGCCGGGCCTGCAGCTCGCTCGCGGCGCGGCGCTCCTGACTCATGAAATTAACCGCATGGGGCCGCCGATCTTATCATCGGCAAATGCCGGAGCTGCCCGACGTCGAGGTCTATATCGAAAGCCTTGGCGCGCGCATAGCGGGCAAGCGCCTCGTGCGTGTGCGGCTGCTGAGCCCGTTCCTCCTGCGCACCGCGCTGCCGCCGCTCTCGAGCGCCGAAGGCAGGCGCGTCGCGCGCGTGCAGCGAGTGGGCAAGCGCATCGTCATCGCGCTCGAGGATGGGCCGTACCTCGTCCTGCATCTCATGATCGCCGGGCGGCTGCGCTGGCTGGAAGCGAAGCAAAAGCCGCCGGGGCGCATCACGCTCGCGCTCTTCGAGTTCGAGAGCGGCACGCTCGCCTTCACGGAGGCCGGCACCAAGCGCCGTGCCTCATTACATGTATTGAGCACTTTGGCGAATCTCGACCCGGGCGGCGCCGAGGTGTTCAGCATCGATGCCGCCGAATTCGCCGCGCGGTTGAAGCGCGAGAACCATACTCTCAAGCGTGCGCTGACCGATCCGCGGCTCTTCGCAGGCATCGGCAACGCCTACTCCGACGAGATCCTGCATCGCGCCCGCCTCTCGCCGGTCGCCATGACTTCCCGGTTGAATGATGAAGAGGTGCACAGGCTTTTTTCGGCGACGCGCGAGACGCTCGCGCAATGGACCGAGCGGCTGCGCAAGGAAGCGGCGGGCGGCTTTCCGGAGAAGGTGACCGCCTTCCGCGAGGGCATGGCCGTGCACGGCCGCTTCGGCAAGCCCTGCCCCGTGTGCGGCTCGCCCGTGCAGCGCATCGTCTTTGCCGAGAACGAGACGAACTACTGCGCACGCTGTCAGACCGGCGGAAGGATTTTGGCGGATCGCGCCTTATCCCGGCTGTTGAAGAAGAGCTGGCCGAGAACGCTCGAGGAGCTGGAATGAGGGCTCATTTCCGTTTCCACGGCGCGCTCGGCGTGCCGCACACCGAGGTCGGGCGCGGCTCACACTACGAGCGGATGCGCGCCGCTATGCGACGCTATTGCGCGCCCCGGTAGCCGCTTCGCTGATCCAGCCGCGCACCTGCACGAGCTGCTCCTGCATGCGATGGATCGCATCGCGCTGATTCTCGCTGGCGACCTCGCACAGCTCGCCGACCAGCGCCATGGCGCGCTGGAATTGCGCGCTCGCCATGCGCGTCTGCAACGCGAGAAGCTGATCGAGGGTTTTAACTTCGCTCAGCTCGTCCATGGACGCCGACTGCTGGTCGAGCGCGCGCCGCACGGCGACGAGCTGCTGGTTCTGCAGCCGCTCGGCGCTCTCCAAGGAAGCCTTCAGGAGCTCCGCGGCGTTTTTCAGGCCGGCGCGGTACAGGTCGAACAGATCGGCTTGGGGTGCGGACATGAGCGTATCTCCTTGAACCCGTTGCAACGTTCTCCCTTCCCCCGCTTTTCCCCCGGCTCTTTCCCGCTGACCGGACTATACGCCTCGATGGACTGGCGGGTAACCGCGAAACTCTAATAGCCGCCGTGGAAACCGCGCAGGACAACGTCGTTCGCCTCGCCGAGTACCGCAAGCGGCGCCGTCCGGTGGCCGCACGGCGGCCGCAGCCGAGCTGGGGAGCGCAGTATTACTGCCTGCGCTGCGACGGCGACGAATTCCGCCTCTACGCCTCGGGCAGCGTGCACTGCGCGCACTGCGGCGCGCTGATGCGCAACCTCGCGCTCACGACTTCGGCCGAAGAAGCCTAAAGCCCTTTCCGCCCGCCCGCGGAACGCGCCGCGTTCCAAAGTAAAATTGCGGGCAAGTGAAGCAGGAACACCTTCCCGGCGACGCGATCGTCATCCGCGGCGCCCGCCAGAACAACCTCAAGAACCTGAGCCTCGCGATCCCGACCGGTGAGCTGGTCGTCGTGACCGGCGTTTCGGGCTCGGGGAAGTCCTCGCTGGTCTTCGACACCCTGTACGCCGAGGGGCAGCGGCGCTATGTCGAGACGTTCAGCCCGTACGCGCGCCAGTTCCTCGACCGCATGGACAAGCCGCAGGTCGACGCCGTGGAGGGCATTCCGCCGGCCATCGCCATCGATCAGACCAACCCGGTGCGCACCTCGCGCTCGACGGTCGGCACGATGACCGAGCTGAACGACCACCTGAAGCTGCTTTATGCGCGCGCGGCGAAGCTCTTCTGCCGCGGCTGCGGAAAGCGCGTGGTGCGCGACACGCCGCAGACGATTTACGAAGCGCTGAAAGAAAAGGGCGATCAGCGGCTCGTCATCACGTTCCCGGTGCCTGTGCCGAAGAACTTCAGCGAGAAGGAAGTGCTCGGCCTGCTCGAAGCGCAGGGCTACACGCGCATCCATGCGCGAGCGAAGGACTGCCTCGAGGTGGTCCAGGACCGCGTGCGCCTGTCCAGCACCGAGAAGGCGCGCGTGATGGACGCGCTCGATGTCGCGCTGCGCGTGGGCCAGGGAAGGGTCAACGTCCATACGGAAGAAGCAACGGGGTCGGTCCCTGTTTACCGCTTCTCGGCGGACCTGCATTGCCCCGACTGCGACATTCACTATACCGAGCCTACGCCGGCCGCGTTCTCGTTCAACTCGCCGATCGGCGCGTGCGAGGCGTGCCGCGGCTTCGGGCGCGTGATCGGCGTCGACTTCGGCCTGGTCGTCCCCGACGAGGCGAAGACGCTGCGCCAGGGCGCGGTGCGGCCGTGGCAGAGCCCGAGCTTCAAGGAATGCCAGGACGACCTGGAGAAATACGCGAAGAAGCGCGGCATGCCGCTCGATATCCCCTTCAAGGATATGTCTCGGGCGCAGCGCGCCTGGGTCCTGGAGGGAGAACCGGAATGGGTCAGCTGGCGCAAGTCGTGGCCGGGCACCTGGTACGGCGTACGGCGCTTCTTCAAGTGGCTCGAGAGCAAGGCGTACAAGATGCACATCCGCGTGCTGCTCTCGAAATACCGCGCCTATACCGAGTGCCAGTCGTGCCACGGCACCCGCCTGAAGCCCGACGCGCTGCTCTGGAAGCTCGACGGAAAGTCCATCCACGAGCTGATGCTGCTGCCGATCTCCGCGGTCAACGAATTCTTCGCGCAGACGCGAATCGACGACGAGGCGGCGGAACTCGTGCTCGACGAGATCCGCACTCGGCTGCGCTTCCTGTGCGACGTGGGCTTGGGCTACCTGACGCTCGACCGCCAGTCGCGCACGCTCTCCGGCGGCGAAGTACAGCGCATCAACCTCACCACCGCGCTCGGCACGTCGCTCGTCAATACGCTGTTCGTGCTCGACGAGCCGTCCATCGGCCTGCACCCGCGCGACATGGGCCGCGTGATCGACGTGATGAAGCGGCTGCGCGATGCCGGCAACACGCTGGTCGTGGTCGAGCACGACCCGCAGATCATGTTCGCCGCCGACCGCATCCTCGACATGGGGCCGGGACCGGGCGAGCGCGGCGGCGAGATCGTGTTCTTCGGCACGCCGGACAAGCTGAACAACGAAACGAGCCTGACCGGCGACTATCTCTCGGGCAAGCGCAAGGCGGTGCAGCCCGGCGATGCCGCGCCGCCGCGCATCTTCGTCACGCTCGAGGGGGCGGCGGAGCACAATCTCAGGAGCCTCGACGTGCGCTTTCCGCTCGAGCGGCTGGTGTGCGTGACGGGCGTTTCGGGCTCCGGCAAGTCGACCCTGATCCAGGATGTCCTCTACCCAGCCCTGCTGAAGAGCAAAGGCCGGCCGACCGAAGCGCCGGGCGCGCATCGCGCGCTGAAAGGCGCGCACCAGGTGAGCGACGTGGTGATGGTCGACCAGTCGCCGATCGGCAAGACCACCCGTTCCAATCCGGCGAGCTACGTCGGCGCGTTCGACTGCATCCGCCAGCTGTTTGCCAAAAGCCCGGTCGGGAAGGAGCGCGGCTACACGCCGGGCACGTTCAGCTTCAACTCGGGCAATGGCCGCTGCCCGACCTGCGGCGGCAACGGCTTCGAGCACGTCGAGATGCAGTTCCTCTCCGACGTCTACCTGCGCTGTCCCGACTGCGACGGGCGGCGCTACCGCGCGGAGGTGCTGGAAGCGCGGTTGCGCGGCAAGTCGATCGCCGACGTGCTCGAGATGACGGTGTCGCAGGCGCTGCTCTTCTTCTACAACGAGCCCGAGGTGGTGCAGCGCCTGCGGCCGCTCGTCGATGTCGGCCTCGACTACCTGCGGCTCGGCCAGCCGGTGCCGACGCTCTCGGGCGGCGAAGCGCAGCGCCTGAAGCTGGCCGGCTACCTCGCCGGGACGGCGAGCGCCGCGGAGCCGAAGCTGTTCCTGTTCGACGAGCCCACCACCGGCCTGCACTTCGACGACGTGGCGAAGCTGCTGCGCGCCTTCCGCCAGCTGCTCGACGCCGGCCACTCGCTGATCGTCATCGAGCACAACCTCGACGTCATCCGCTCGTCCGACTGGCTCCTCGACCTCGGCCCGGAGGGCGGCGCGGCTGGCGGCCAGGTGGTCTGCGAAGGCACGCCGGCGCAGGTGATGGCGCACGCGAGCTCCCACACCGGGAAGGCGCTCCGAGAGTACGAAGCGAAAATAGGGACAGACCACGTTTTCGCGGCGCAGGCGAAGGAGCCCGCCGGCCGCTACCTTGGCAACGCCATCCGCATCCACAAGGCGCGCGAGCACAACCTGAAGGACATCGACGTGGAGATTCCGCGCGGCCGCTTCACGGTAGTGACCGGCGTCTCGGGCTCGGGCAAGTCCACGCTCGCCTTCGACATCCTGTTCAACGAGGGCCAGCGCCGCTACCTCGAGTCGTTGAACGCCTATGCGCGCCAGTTCGTGCAGGCTGCCTCGCGTCCGGACGTCGACGCAATCTTCGGCATCCCGCCCACCGTGGCGATCGAGCAGCGCACGAGCCGCGGCGGACGCAAATCCACGGTTGGCACGCTCACGGAAGTGCACCACTTCCTGCGCCTGCTGTTCGTGAAGCTCGGAACGCAGCATTGCCCGGACTGCGCCACGCCGATCGAGCCGCAGAGCGAGGATGTCATCGCCGCGCGGCTGCTCCGCGAATACCGCAACCAGAAGATCACGCTGCTCGCGCCGATGGTCGTGAACCGCAAGGGCGTGTACACCGATCTTGCGAAGTGGGCGTATGGCAAGGGCTATCCGCACCTGCGCGTCGACGGCAAGCTCCTCCCGACGCGGCCTTTCCCGCGCATCGACCGCTTCAAGGAGCACACCATCGAACTGCCCGTCGCCTCGCTCACCATCACGCCGAAGGCCGAGGGGGAATTGAGAAAGGCCCTTTCGGCGGCGCTCGAGCTGGGTAAAGGCGTGCTGCACGTCCTCTCGGCCAACGCCGAGGTGTTCTCCACCAAGCGCGCCTGCCGCTCCTGCGGACGCAGCTTCGCCGAGCTCGATCCGCGGCTTTTCTCGTACAACTCGAAGCACGGCTGGTGCGCGGCGTGCTACGGCACCGGCCTCGCCATCGACGAGGTGCAGTGGGACGACGAGCGCGCGAAGACCGGCGCCGAGGACAACGTGCTCGACTCGTGGATCGAGTGGCTGGAGATCGAGGAAGCCTGCCCGACGTGCGAAGGCAGGCGCCTGAACCGCGAGGCGCTCGCGGTGACCTGGCGCGGCAAGAGCATCGCCGACTACGGGATGCAGCCGATCGCCGATTTGCAAGGGCTGTTCGCGAAGATCGATCTTGAAGGGCGTGAGCGGGAGATCGCCCGTGATCTGCTCGCCGAGCTGCGCTCGCGGCTCGGCTTCCTGAGCGAGGTGGGCTTGGGCTATCTCACGCTCGATCGCTCGGCGCCGACGCTCTCGGGCGGCGAGGCGCAGCGCATCCGGCTCGCCGCGCAGCTCGGAAGCAACCTGCGCGGCGTGTGCTACATCCTCGACGAGCCGACGATCGGCCTGCATCACCGCGACAACCAGATCCTGCTCGACGTGCTGGAGAAGCTCGAGGCGAAGGGCAACTCGCTGGTGGTCGTGGAGCACGACGAGGACACGATCCGGCGCGCCCACCACGTCATCGACCTCGGCCCGGGCGCCGGCAAGCTCGGCGGCCGGGTGATCGCCACCGGCCATGCCGAAGACCTCATGCGCCAGCCCGATTCGCTCACCGGCCGCTTCCTGCGCGAGCCGCTGCGCCATCCGCTGCATGTGCGGCGCGCGATCGGGAAGGGGCAGGCGTTCCTCAAGGTGGAGAAGGCGAAGCTGCATAACCTGAAGAATCTCGACGTCGCGCTGCCGCTCGGCCGCCTGATCGCGGTCACCGGCGTCTCCGGGTCGGGCAAGTCGACGCTCGCGCGCGACGTCCTTTATGAATCCTTGTTGAACAAACATGCCGTCGGCTGCAAGTCGCTGAAAGGCCAGAAAGCGCTCGACCGCGTGCTCGAGGTCGACCAGACGCCGATCGGCAAGACGCCGCGCTCGTGCCCTGCGACCTACGTCGGCTTCTGGGATGCGATCCGGCGCCTGTTCGCCGATACCACCGAGGCGCGCATGCGCGGCTGGACGGCCAGCCGCTTCTCGTTCAACACGGCGGGCGGGCGCTGCGAGGGATGCGAAGGCCAGGGACTGAAGAAAGTGGCGATGTCGTTCCTGCCGGACGTGCGCGTGCTCTGCGAAGCGTGCGCCGGCGCGCGCTTCAATGCCGACACGCTGAGCGTCAAGCTGCGCGGCAAGAGCGTCGGCGAGGTGCTCGCGATGAACGTCGACGAGGCGCTCGAGTTCTTCGCCGCCCATCCTTCGATCCAGCGCTGCCTGAAGCTCTTGCAGGACGTGGGACTCGGCTACCTTACGCTCGGGCAGCAGAGCCCGACGCTCTCGGGCGGCGAGGCGCAGCGGCTGAAGCTGGTCACCGAGCTTTCCAAGGCGAGCCTGGCGAAGACCCTGTACGTGCTCGACGAGCCGACCGTCGGCCTGCACATGGCCGACGTAGAAAAGCTGATCCAGGTGCTGCATCGCCTCGTCGACGCCGGCAACACCGTGCTGGTAATCGAGCATAACTTGGATGTCATCGCCGAAGCCGACTGGATCATCGACCTCGGGCCGGAAGGCGGCGACGGCGGCGGGCGCATCGTCTTCCAGGGAGCGCCGGAAAAGACCCGCTCGGGCCGCGGCCATACCTGCCGCGCGCTCGCCGACTTCCTGGCCGCGCGCAACCCCTGATCGCGTACGACGTGCGGCTCGTCGCGCCGGGCTGCACCTGGTGCCGTTCCCGGGCGGTTCGTCGCACGCCGCTCGCGCGGGGTGCGCGCAGCCCCTAGAGTGCGCGTCATGACGGTCCGCGACAGCGCGCGGCGCTTCGGCAGCGGCACAGCCGCGCTCTACCGCCGCTATGCCGAATGGCTGGTTTCGATCAGCTGGAAGCGCTTCATCGTTCTTTCCATCCTCTTCATGATCACGGCGGGCGTGCTCTCCGACCTGCCGCCCTTCAGCTGGGACCTGGTACCGCCGAAGATCGAGGCGACCGGTCCCCTGCGTGGCAGTGCCGGCGGCGTGGACGTGACGGTCGACGATCGCGGCGTGCAGATCCGGCGCAAGGCCGACCCGGCGAGCGGCAAGCCGGCGCGCGAGATCGTGATCGACGAGAACGGGGTAAAGATCGACGGAGGCAAGAGCAAGGCGGAGATCGGCGCCCTCGCGGACGAAATCCGCGAGGAAGTGGCCGATGCGCTCAGCGTGTCAAAGAAGATGCGCGTGAAGCATGTACGTCTCGGCGAGCACCTGCCGACCCTCGCGTTCCTGTTCGTTCTCCTCTCCGCGGTCATCAAGGTCGCGTATGCCGGCCGCGTCAGGGCCGAGGCGCAGGCGGCGCAGGCTCAGGAGGTGGCGGACGCCGAAAGCCTGAAGCGCCAGGTGCTGGAAGCACGCATGGCGGCGATGCAGGCGCAGGTCGAGCCGCATTTCCTCTTCAACACGCTGGCCAGCATCGATCACCTGATCGAGGTCGATCCGCCGCGCGCGAGCCGCATGCAGAAGCACCTGATCGCGCTGCTGCGCGCCTCGATGCCCGCGATGCGCGAGAGGAGCGCGGGCCTCGGCCGCGAGCTCGAGGTCGTGCGCCCCTACCTTGAGATCCTCAGGATGCGCATGGGCGAGCGCCTGCGCGCGGAGGTGAACGTGGCCGAGGGCCTCTACTCCGCCGACTTCCCGCCGATGATGCTGCAGTCGCTGGTCGAGAACGCCATCAAGCACGGCCTCGAGCCGAAGCCCGAGGGCGGCGCGCTCACCGTCGGCGCCGAAGTCGTGCACGGCAAGCTCGCCGTGACGGTGGCGGACACCGGCGTCGGCTTCGGCCGCGCCGCGACCGCCGGCACCGGCACCGGGCTCGCCAACATCCGCGAGCGCCTGAAGCTGCTCTACGGCGACGCGGCCGAGCTGCGCCTCTCCGGCAACAGCCCGGCTGGCACGCGCGCGAGCATCGTCGTACCTTACAAGGTGACGTGAAAGTCCGCGCGCTGATTGCCGACGACGAGCCGCTGATGCGGGAGCAGCTGCGCACCCGGCTGGCGGAGCTCTGGCCCGAGCTCGACATCGTCGCCGAGGCGAAGAACGGGCTCGAGGCGCTCGAGCGGGTGGGCGCCGAGCGGCCCGACGTGGTGTTCCTCGACATCCGCATGCCGGCGATGAGCGGCATCGAGGCGGCGCGCGAGATCGCCGCCCTGCCCGGCCGCGTGCCGGAGATCGTCTTCGTCACGGCGTACGACCAGTACGCGATCGACGCCTTCGAGGCGGGCGTCCTCGACTACGTGCTCAAGCCTGCCGAGCGCGAGCGCCTGGCGCGGACCGTCGAGCGCATCCGCTCGCGCCTCGCCACGCCGCCGGACATCGCCGATGTCCAGGAGGCGCTCGCGCGCCTCGCCGAGAAGCTGCAGCCGGCGGCGCGGCTGCAATGGATCCAGGCGTCGATCGGCGCCGAGCTGCGCATGATCGCGGTCGACGAGGTGCTCTACTTCGTGTCCGACGAGAAATACACGCGCGTGCAGACCGCGCAGCAGGAGGCGCTCATCCGCAAGCCGATCAGGGAGTTGCTCGCCGAGCTGGATCCCGCGCAGTTCTGGCAGATCCACCGCTCGACGCTGATCAACACCCGGGCGATTGCCGGCGTCACGCGCGACGAGCGCGGCCGCCAGCTGGTCGCCATCAAGGGCCGGCCGGAGAAGCTCGAAGTCAGCCGCAGCTACGCGCACCTGTTCAAGGGCATGTGACGCGCTCGAGCGGGCTCTCGCTGATGGTCGCCGCGCCGGTGCTCTGGAGCACCGCGGGCGTCGTCACGCGCCATGTCGAGCGAGCGACGCCGTTTGAAATGGTGTCGTGGCGCAGCTTGTTCGCTTTTGCGTTCGTCGGCGCCGTGCTGCTCTTGCAACGGCAACGCGTTGCGCCGAGCAGAGCGCTTTTCGTTTCCGGGGCGATGTGGGGCGTGATGTTCACCGCCTTCATGCTCGCCCTCAATTTCACGAGCACGGCCAACACGCTCGTGGTGATGAGCATAAGTCCTCTGCTCACGGCGCTCCTGGCATCGGCGTTCCTGCGCGAGCCGGTTGCGCTGCGCACCTGGGTCGCAGTCGGCGGCGCGGCGGTCGGCATTGCGTGGATGTTCGCCGCGGACCTCGGCGCGCACAGCGCTCGCGATTATCTCGGCATGGCGATCGCCGCTTCTGTGCCGGTCGCCTCGGCGATCAACGTGGTCACGCTGCGCGCCTCCGGCGCGACGGTGGACCTGCGTCCGGCGGTGATGCTGGGCGGCGCGATTTCCTGCCTCGTCGCCCTGCCGCTCGCGCTGCCTTTGCAGGCAAGCGCACGGGACGTCGTCCTGCTCGGGTTCCTCGGCGTGTTCCAGCTCGGCCTGCCTTGCGTGATGCTCGTCATCGCGAGCCGTGTCCTGCTCGCTCCGGAGATCGCCCTGCTCGGCCTCCTGGAAGTGCTGCTCGGCCCAATCTGGGCCTGGCTCGGAGCGGGAGAGGCGCCAACGGCCGGCACGCTGCTCGGCGGCCTGCTGGTGCTGGCCGCGCTTGCCGTGAACGAATTGGCCGGTCTAGGCCGGCCGATGGCCGCCCGGTAAGGCAACCGACAGCAACGTCCGGCCCGGTCAGAGAGGGCGGGCAATTCTTTACAAGCCGTCTCGCACGCCTCGGGCACGATGGTGGATTCCATGAGCCGCGCTCCGGGGTTCTCGGTCACCGAGCTATTGCTCGCCATCGCCGTTATAGCGGTGCTGGCGCTCGTCGCCGCGCCGAGCTATTCCAAGTACATCGAGCGGACGCGCGTCGCGCAGGCGGTGATCGATATTGCCGCGATCAATTCGCTGATCGGCTCCTACTACCGCGACCACCGGGATTTTCCCGACACGCTGGCGCAGATCGGCATGGGCAGCAAGCTCGATCCGTGGGGGCAGCCGTACGTGTACAACGTGTTTCGCACCCACGCCGACATCGGCCACGCGCGCAAGGACAAGAACCTGGTGCCGATCAATTCGGAGTACGACCTGTACAGCATCGGCAAGGATCACGCCTCGGCGCCGCCGCTTCTGGCCGCGCAGAGCCGCGACGACGTCGTGCGCGCGAACGACGGCGCGTTCATCGGCCTGGCGTCGACCTACGCGCCATGAGCACGCCGAGGCTCGCCGGCCGACGCATCACCCGCCGCATGGTGGCGCTCTTCGTCGCCTTCGCGCTCGTGCCGGTGACCGTCACGCTGCTCATCGCCTACGGCGGCGTGCGCGACCTGCTCGTCACGCAGCGCATCGGCTTCCTGCGCTACCAGGCCGGCTCCTATGGCGCCTCGCTCGTCGAGCGGCTGAACATGGGCGATGCGCTTGCCCGCAGCATCGGGCCCGAGCTGGCCGGCGCCCGCCGCCCCGAAGGGCTGCGCGGCCTGGACGTCTACTTCCGCAGCGGAGTCATCTTCGACGATGCCGGGGCTCGCGTGGTGTTCGGCGAGCCGCGCCAGCCTCCCGATGAAGCGGAGGTGCGCGCCTTCGAGCCGCGCGTGACAGGGAACAGCCGTCTCGTGGTGACTCCGGCTGTAGCCGCGTCGCAGCCGGGCGTCTGGTTCGTCCTGCGCCTGCCTTCGCCCGCCGGCGGGCGCTGGCTCGCGCTGCAGCTGAAGCCCGAATTTCTCTGGTCGCACGAGGAGCTGCCCTATCTTACGGACGTCTGCGTGCTCTCCGCCGAGCGCGAGCGGCTGCACTGCAGCCGGCCGCTCTCGCCCCGCTCGCTCGAGGCGTTGCGCGACGGCGCAAGCGGCTCGCTGGGCGATTTCTCCTGGGAGGAGCCCGGCGAGCGCTTCGTAAGCGGCTATCGCGAGGTGTTCCTGCGCGCCAAGTTCGGCGCCGAGCCCTGGGTCGTGGTGGCCAGCCAGCCCGAGAGCTACGCCATGGCGCCGGTCCACTCGCTGGGCTGGTTGGTCGTGCCGCCGGTGATCCTCGGCCTGCTCGGCGCAGCCTTGTTCGGTCTTTGGCAGGTGCGCCGCGCGCTCGCGCCGCTCGCCGCGCTCGTGGAAGCGACAGGACGTATCGCACAGCGCGACTTCAGCGCCCGGGTGCCGGCCGCGCGCGACGACGAGCTCGGCGCGCTCGGCGACGCCTTCAACGCCATGGCGCAGCGCCTCGGCCGCCAGTTCAGCGCGATGCAGCTCCACTCGGAGATCAACGCGGTGATCCTGTCGACGCTCGATCTTGCCCAGGTCGCGGCGATCGTGCTGAAGCGAATCGGCGCGCTCGCGCGCGCCGACCGCTACTGGGTCCTCCTGCCGCACGGCAGCGCCGCCGACCGCTTTACCGTGTTCCGCACCGGCGACGAAGTCCTCGCCGAGCATCCCATGCTCACCTTCAGCGCCGTCGAGCGCGAGCGCCTGCGGCTTGCCACGGAGGGCGCCAGCGCGCTGCAGGGCCTCGCCGAGCGACATCTTTTCGCGCTGCCGATCGTCCTCGACGGCGAGTTCCGCGGCGCGCTCGTGCTGGCCTACGACGCGCCGGCGCGCCCGGACGACGAGGAGCTCGCGCTGCTGCGCGACCTCGCCGACCGCGTGGCCGTCGCGCTCGCCGCCGCGCGGCGCGACGAGGAGCTGCACCGGCGCGCCCACTTCGACCCGCTGACCGGCCTGCCCAACCGCCTGCTCGGCACCGACGCTCTGTCGCGGGCAGTGGCGGCCGCTGCGCGCGAGCGCGCCATGCTCGCGGTGCTGTTCGTCGACCTGGACGGCTTCGCCGAGGTGAACGACAGCGTCGGCCATGCCGCCGGCGACCGGCTGCTCGCGGAGACGGCCGCCCGCCTGCAAGGCTGCGTGCGCGCCTCGGACATCGTCATGCGCCTCGGCGGCGACGAGTTCGCGGTCGTGCTGACCGAGGTACGCAAGCCTGCCGACGCAGCGCTGGTCGCGCGCAACACGATCGAGGCGCTTTCCAAGCCCTACCAGCTCGGCGAGGGCGCGGTGTTCGTCTCGGCGAGCATCGGCATCGCCATCTATCCGAACGACGCGACGGGCGCCGAGGAGCTCCTGCAGCACGCCGACCTCGCCATGTACAAGGCGAAGCAGGGCGGCCGGCGCCAGTTCGCGTTCTTCAAGGCCTCGATGAACGAGGAGGCGCGTCGGCGCACCGAGCTCGCCGGCGAGCTGCGCGAGGCGCTGCAGAAGGAGCAGTTCGAGCTCTATTACCAGCCGCAGCTCGACCTCAGGACCGGGCGCATCGTCGGTGCGGAGGCGCTCCTCCGCTGGCACCACCCGACGCGCGGGCTGGTGTCGCCGTCGCACTTCCTGAACTTCGCCGAGTCGAGCGGTCTGATCGAGGAGATCGGCCGCTGGGCGCTCGGCGCGGCGAGCGCGCAGTTCGTCGCCTGGCAAAGGCAGGGTCTAGAGCTCGAGCATGTGTCGCTCAACGTGTCGGCAGCGCAGCTGCAGAAGCCGGGCTTCGCGCAGGTCGTCGCGGAAGCGCTGCGCCGCGCCGAGATGTCGATCACCGCGCTGCGACTCGAGCTGACCGAAAGCGCCGTGCTCGACAACACCGGCGCAACGGCGGCGACTCTCGCGGCGCTGATGGAGGTCGGCGCGACGCTCGACCTGGATGAGTTCGGCACCGGCTACTCGTCGCTCGCGTATCTCGCGCGCCTGCCGGTCGCCGCGGTGAAGCTCGACCGCGCGTTCATCCGCACCCTCCAGACGAGCGCGGGAACGCAGGCCGTGGTAAAGGCGGCCATCGACATGGTGCATGCGCTTGGCAAGAGCGTCGTCGCCGAAGGCGTCGAGCACGATGCGCAGATGCACGTGCTGACCCGCCTCGGCTGCGATGCGGTACAGGGACACCTGCTCAGCGCGCCGCTGCCGGCCGCCGAGTTCGCGTCGTACCTCCACTCGCGGCGCGGGCAACGCGCGGCCTGAGTCCCGCCTAACGCTTGTGCGGCGGAATGCCGCGGATCGGCGCGGCGAAGTGCGCGTGTGCCGCCGCATCCACGGGTCGGTGCTTCACCTTGCTGCTCGCCGGATCCTGGCCGAGAAAGTTGCCGTTCTTCCAGTTCGTCGCCGGCCGGACCGGCCGCGGCGTGAATCCGCCGCCGCAATTGGGACAGACGTTGCCTAGCACGTCCTCCACGCAGCTCGCACAGAACGTGCACTCGTAGCTGCAGATGCGCGCCTGCGTCGAGTCGGGCGGCAGCGCTTTATTGCAATGCTCGCAGGTAGGGCGCAGTTCCAGCACGGCTCGCTTATGGGAACGCCAACCATTGCGCCGCGGAGGCCACGTCCGGGAAAAGGCGCACGTTGACGCCGCGGTTAAGCGCTACCGTTTCGGCGAAGCGCGCCTCGGCCGGGTCGCTCGTCGCGGGGTCGACGTAGGCGATCTTGGCGAGCGTCGCGCCGGTGGGCGCCCTTTGCGAGACCACGCGAAAAATGCTCATCGTGTCGAGGCTGGGACCGGACAGGTTCATCTCCAGGAGCAGCGAGGGACGCTCGCTCTTCACGCACGCCGCATAAGCGTCCTGGAGGAAGCGCAGGACGTTCTCGGGCGTGCGCTTTCCCGCAGCCTTCGCATGCACGTAGCCCGGATGCTCTTCGACGACCAGCTGGTAGCGCATCGCAGCCTCCCCGGGAAGTTGCCCCGTAATGGGCGTTTATGCGCTAGAATACGCCCCAGCTTTCTGTTACGCGTATTTCCGGTTAGCGTTGCAGTCCGTCGCAAGCGGCTCGTCCTGAGCCGATCGATAAGAAGCTAAGCGCATTTGCCTGAACCGGTCGAAGGGGCTTCCCCTCGCAGGCCGAGTGCAGGAGAGATCCATCAGTACGTTCGAGTCCCTCGGGCTCAAGCCCGAGCTGCTCCGCGCAGTCGCGGAACAAGGCTATAGCCAACCCACCCCCATCCAGGCCCAGGCGATCCCTGTGGTGCTGGCGGGCAAAGACCTGCTGGGCGCCGCCCAGACGGGCACCGGCAAGACCGCCGGCTTCACCCTTCCCCTGCTCCAGATCCTGAGCGCCCGGGCAAACGCCAGCCATTCCCCGGCGCGCCACCCGGTGCGCGCGCTCATCGTCACGCCGACCCGCGAGCTCGCCGCGCAGGTGGAGGAAAGCGTGCGCACCTACGGCAAGTACATCCCGCTGAAGTCGATCACCGTTTACGGCGGGGTCGGCATGCAGCCGCAGATCGACGCGTTGCGCCGAGGCGTCGACATACTGGTCGCGACCCCGGGCCGCCTGCTCGACCACGTGCAGCAGAAGACCGTCGACCTGCGCCAGGTCGAGGTCCTGGTGCTCGACGAGGCCGATCGCATGCTCGACATGGGCTTCATCCACGATATCCGCCGCATCCTGGCGCTCGTTCCGCCGAAGCGGCAGAACCTGCTCTTTTCCGCCACCTTTCCGGAGGAGATCCGCAAGCTCGCCGCCTCGTTCATGCACCAGCCGGTGACCGTCGAGGTCGCGCGGCGTAACACCCCGGCCGAGCTCGTCGCGCAGGTCCAGCATCCGGTCGATGCCGGCCGCAAGCGCGAGCTGCTAGCCCATCTCGTGAAGCAGAACGACTGGCGGCAGGTGCTGGTGTTCTGCAAAACCAAGCACGGTGCAAACCGGCTTGCGCACCAGCTTGCCCGCGATGGCGTCCAGGCCGATGCCATCCACGGCAACAAGAGCCAGAACGCGCGTGAGCGTGCGCTCAGCGAGTTCAAGGAAGGGCAGCTGCGCGTGCTCGTCGCGACCGACATCGCAGCTCGCGGCCTGGACATCGAGGCGCTGCCGCACGTGGTGAACTTCGACCTGCCGCACGTCGCCGAGGACTACGTGCACCGCATCGGCCGCACCGGCCGTGCCGGCACGGAGGGCGAAGCGGTCTCGCTGGTCAGCGCCGAAGACCGGCCGCTCATGGCGGCCATCGAGAAACTGATGAACCGCACGGTCGAGAGCCGTGTAATCGAGGGCTTCGAGCCGGGCCATGCACCGCTGCGGCGAGCACCGCAGCAGCCTCAGCAGCCGCAGCGCCATCAGCGCCAAGGGCAACGGCCGCAGCGCGGCAACGCTCCGCGGCCACAACCCGGCAACGGACAGCGCCGCGGGCGGCCGCAGCAGCCAAGGCCCCAGCACAACCGGCAACGCCAGCCCGAGGTCTCGCCGGCCGCGACGTCGGCGTACGAGGACCAGGTCCGCGAGGCGCGCGCACGCATGGCAGCCGAAGGAGAGCCGATACCTGTGCGCCCCACACCTCAGCACGGCGACAGGCAGCGTCCGAGCGGCTCCCAACCACGCCGGCGGCGGCGCGGACGGGGTAAGGGTGCCTCGTCTGAAGCACGCCCGCAGCAGTGGGACCCCCGCCGCAGCGAGCCTCGCGAGCCTGCCTACGGCCAGCCGCACAAGCCCAATCCTCGCCCGGTAACGGTGATACAGAAGAAGCGCAGCTTCGCCGGCCTGGTCGGCGCGCTGCTGGGGCGCAAGCCGCGCAACGAGGAGTAGCGCGAGCCGGCGCGGTGACATCGGCATGCGGATTGCTGCTCATGGCCTATCCCGCACAGGAGGAATGCACATGAGAGAGCGAATCCACAGCGATCTGCCCAACCAGGCAATTGAAACTTATCGCACGGCGCGCAACCGCGTGACCGAGTATCCCGGAACCATCGCAGCGATCGTCATCGGCATCGGCGTGACGGCCGCGCTGCTATGGGCCGCGCGCCGCGCCGGCGGCTGGCGCAACCTGCAGGACCAGGCGGCGGACCGCGCCCGCCAGGGCTACGACTACGCCCAGGAGGGCTATTCGCGGGCACGCGACGCCATCAAGGAGCGCGCCCAGCGCTTCCAGGACTCCCAGGAGTTCACCCGGTAGCCGAAGAAGTTGTACCGCGCCCCAGGCGTCGCGCGCCTGGGGCGCTTTGCCTTGAAAAATCAATAGCCGGCCGCGCCGTGGGGCGCCGGTGATAGGGCGCGCGCCACTAAAATACGGACATGCGCGAACCCCAGCCGAAGACCATCTATCTCAAGGACTACACGCCGCCCGCGTTCCGCGTCGAAACGGTCGAGCTCGACGTCGACATCCGCGACGATCACGCGCTTGTGCGCGCGAAGCTCGACCTGCGGCGCAACGCGCCCGGGCCGCTGGTGCTCGATGGAGACGAACTGAGCCTCGTATCCGTTTCGCTGAACGGGAAGGAGCCCAAGTTCAGCGTGACGCCGGAAAAGCTGACGATCCACGACGCACCCGACGCGTGCACCGTCGAGACGGTGACGCGCATCGTGCCGCAGAAGAACACCAAGCTCGAGGGCCTTTACGCGACGAAGAACGGCTTCGTCACGCAATGCGAGGCGGAAGGCTTCCGGCGCATCACCTGGTTCATCGACCGGCCCGACGTCATGGCGCGCTACACCACGACCGTGCGGGCCGACGCGAAGCGCTTCCCCGTCCTGCTATCCAACGGCAACCTGGTGGCATCCGGCACCGGATGGGCGAAGTTCCACGACCCGTTCCCGAAGCCGTCCTATCTTTTCGCGCTCGTCGCCGCCGATCTCGATTGCCTTTCCGATTCCATTGTCACGAAGTCCGAAAAAAAGAAAGACCTGTACGTCTACGTAGAGCGCGGCAGGCTCGATCAGGCGCACTGGGCGATGGACTGCCTGAAGCGCGCCATCCGCTGGGACGAGCAGCGCTTCGGCCTCGAGCTCGATCTGGACGAGTACCGTATCGTCGCCGTGGGCGACTTCAACTCCGGGGCGATGGAGAACAAGGGCCTCAACATCTTCAACACCAAGTACGTGCTGGCGCGCGCCGACACCGCGACCGACGTCGACTACCTGAACATCGACCGCGTGGTGGCGCACGAGTACTTCCACAACTGGACCGGCGACCGCGTGACCTGCCGCGACTGGTTCCAGCTCTCGCTCAAGGAGGGCCTGACAGTCTTTCGCGACCAGGAATACGGCGCCGACACCTACTCGCGGGCCGTGACGCGCATCCAGGAGGTGCGCGGCCTGCGCGCGGCGCAATTTCCCGAGGACGCGAGCCCGATGAAGCACCCGGTGCGGCCGCAGTCCTATATGGAGATCAGGAACTTCTACACCATGACGGTGTACGAGAAAGGCGCGGAAGTGGTGCGCATGCAGCACCGGCTGCTCGGCGAGGAGAAGTTCCAGGCCGGCATGCGCCTCTACTTCGAGCGCCACGACGGCCAGGCGGTGACGTGCGACGACTTCGTCCAGGCAATGCACGATGCCTCGGGCGTCGACCTCGGGCAGTTCAGGCGCTGGTACGACGTCGCGGGAACTCCGCTCCTGGATTGCGGAGGTCGCTACGAGAATGGGGAATTCGTGCTGACGGTGAAGCAGTCGATGAATCCGCCGTTCCATATCCCGCTCGCGGTCAAGATCGGCTCGCACGAGGAGATGCTCTCGGTGCGCAAGTCCGAGGAGCGGTTCACCTTCAAGGGACTGAAGCAGAAGCCGGTGCCTTCGCTGCTGCGCGGCTTCTCCGCGCCGGTGATTCTCAACTACCCGTACAGCGAATCGGACCTGCTGCACCTGCTCGCGCACGACGACGATCCGTTCAACCGCTGGGAGGCCGCGCAGCGACTCGCCGCCTCGGTGATCCTCGAGCACGCGGGCTTGCCCTCGGCGACCTTCATCGAAGCCGCGCGCAAGGTGCTGCACGAGAAGGACGCCTACTTCGCCGCCGAAGTGCTCACGCTGCCCTCGGAGACCTTCCTCGCGGAGCAGATGGCGGTGGTGGATCCCGACCGCCTGCACGCTTCACGCAACACGCTGCGGCGCGATCTGGCCTACGCGCTGAAGGACGAGCTGCTGGGCCTCTACCGTAGCCTGCAAGGCAAAGGCGTCTATTCGCCGGACCCCGTATCCATCGGCCGGCGCGCGCTGCGCAACCTGTGCCTCAATTACCTCGGCGAACTCGGCATGTGCGCGCTCGCGTACGAGCAGTTCGGCAACGCGGACAACATGACCGATGCCATGGCGGCGCTCGGCACGCTCGCCAACCTCGACTGCCCGGAGCGGGAGCGCGCGCTCGAAGAGTTCTATGGAAAATGGCGCGAAGATCCCCTGGTCGTCGACAAGTGGCTGGCGGTGCAGGCCGGTTCCCGCCTTCCGACGGCATTGCAGACCGTGAAGCGGCTGCTGGCGCATCCGGCGTTCGACATCAAGGTGCCGAACAAGGTGTACGCGCTGATCCGCACCTTCTCGGCGAACCACGTGCGCTTCCATGCCGGGGACGGCTCGGGCTACGCCTTCCTCGCCGACCAGGTGATCGCGCTGAATGCGCTCAATCCGCAGGTCGCGGCACGCATGGCGCGGGGCTTCGACCGCTGGAAGCGCTTCGACGAGAAGCGCCAGGCGCAAGCCAGGGCCGAACTGGAACGAATTCGCGATACCGAAGGGCTGAGCAGGGATGTCGCGGAGGTGGTGACGAAGACACTAGGCGGTTGACGTTTGGAAGGGGGGGTTATGGGCATGCTGCTCGTCGCAAGCGCGGCGTTTCTGCTCACGCACCTGGTGAGCGGCACGGCGCTGCGTTCCAGGTTAGTCGCAAGCATCGGCGAATGGCCCTACCGCGGCCTCTACTCCGCGGTCGCATTCCTCACGCTCGGATGGACCATCTGGTCGTATGCCCATGCGCCGGCGCAGGCGCTGCTCTGGACGCCGCTGCGCCTGCTGCCGGTCATCGTCATGCCATTCGCCCTCATCCTCTTGGTGTGCGGCCTCGCCGGCAACCCGACCGCGGTGGGCGCCGAAAAGCTGCTCAAGGACGAGCAACCGGCGCGCGGCATGATCCGCGTCACGCGCCATCCGTTCATGTGGGGCGTCATGCTGTGGGCGGCGGCCCACATCCTCGCCAACGGCGACGCCAAGTCGGCGGTTTTCTTCGGCGGCCTCCTGCTGGTCGCCCTGTTCGGCACGCTAAGCCAGGAAAAGCGGAAGGCGCGCGCCCTCGGAGAGGACTGGCAGCGCTTCACCGCGGTGACCTCGCATGTTCCGTTCGTCGCCATCGCACAGGGAAGGAATCGGCTCGTCTGGCGCGAGATCGGCTGGCTCAAGCCGGCTATCGGGGTAGTGCTGTTCGCGGCGTTGTTCGCCCTGCACCCCTGGCTGTTCGGCGCCCGGCCCTACTAAGAACGCAGTTTGCGCTGCACCCGCTCGTCGAAGCGCGCGACGTTGACGATGACGCGCTCGTGCGTGCCGTCGCCGATCAGCTCGCGCTCGTCGTGCGCTGCGACGCGGAAGAAGACGGTGCGGCCGTCGACCTTCTCGACCACCGCGGAAGCGTTGACACGCATGCCGACCGGCGTGGCCGCGATGTGCCGGATGTCGAGCACCGTGCCGAGGCTCTGGTAGCCGGGCGGCAGGAGCCGCTCGATGGCTGCGAGCGCGGCTGCTTCGAAGAGGTTGATCATGACCGGGGTGGCGAGCACGTGAACCGCCCCGCTCCCGACGCGCGGCGCAGTGTGCTCGTCCGCGATGACCAGCGTGGCGTCGCCCCGCAGACCGGGGCGAAGCGCCGAAAGATCGGCCGCCATGCGGCCGATCTTAGCCGCTACTTGTGCTGCGCGTCGTGCTTCTCGCGATGGATGCGGCGGCTCTGCCGGTTCTCGTTGCGCTGCAGGCGCTGCTGCTCGTTCTTGCTGACGTTGCCGTTGGCCCCGGCGCGCGCCTGCAGCGTGCTGTCGCGCGCCTGGCCGCGCTCAAGGCGAGCGGCCTCGCGATCGTTGAGCTGGCCCGAGCGCACGCCCTGCTCGATGCGCTTCTGCTGGTTGGCGTCGCGCTGAACGTCGGCCTGCATGCGCTGCGACGACGCGGAATTGGGATTGCCGGTCTGCGCGTCGTGCTTCTCCCTGTAGATGTCGCGGCTCACCTTGTCCTGCTCGCGGGCGAGGCGCGCCTTCTCGGCCGGCGAGAGGTTGCCGTCGCGCATCGCACGCGACTGGTCGCGCTCGACCTTCGCTTCCTCCTTTTCGAGGCCCGCGGCCTCGCGCGTCGTCAGCTGGCCCGACTGCAGGCCCTGCTCCACGCGGTTCTGCTGGTTCACGTCGCGCTGCACGGTGCCCGCCTGCGCGAAGGCCGCGCCCGAGAACGCCGCGATGAGCGCGGCGGCGAGGATCCTGACTTTCATGTTCCTGTCTCCCATGGTTGTGAACGACAGCCATTTAACGCGCGAAGGCGCGAGGGATGACAGCGAATCCTGCAAATTGCGTAACAACTTGTATCGCTAGATCTCCATGCCGAGCGCCGCCTTGCCGGCCAGGGCGCGCTGCGGACCTTCCTGCAGCGGGTGATAGCGCGCGCCCTGGGCATCGCGAAACAGGCGCTCGAGCCCGTGCACGCGGAAAAATGCCGCTCCGCCGGCCACGTCCATGGCGGCGCTGACCGTGCCGAGGACGCCCCGCGCCACGAGCGTGCGATGGATCATGGACCGGCTGGTCGTCTGCGGCCCCGGCTGCGCCGCTCCGCACACCGCAACCCAGTCGGCGTGGGCGATCTGCGCCGCGGCAAGCTGGTTCTCCATCTCCCCGACCAGGCCGAGCTGGTGCTCGTCGGCGCGCCGGCGGCGCACGATCGCCAACGCCCGCTCGCGCGCCGCCTCGGCGACGCCGACGTAGACCGAATAGATGAGCGGCAGCGCGAGCATGCTGACCAGGTGGAACAGCAGATGCCACTTGCCCTGCGGCCGGCGCACGCTCACCGCGGCCTCCGGCACGAAGACGTCGTCGAGCTCGACGTCGTGCGAGGCGGTGCCGCGCATGCCCATCGTGCGCCAGGTCGGGTGAATGCGCACGCCGGGCGCGCTCATCGGCACGCCGAAGTGGATGACCTCTGCGGCCGCGCCCTCGGCGTGCACGACCGCCGAGGTGAGGAGCAGGTTGCCGGCCGGCGCGCCGCTGCAGAACGCCTTGCGCGCCTTGACCTTGAATCCCCCCGGCGCCGGCCGCGCTTCTCCGGAGCTGTCCAGCCAGTCGCCGCCGCCCGTCGAAAGCAGCACGATCTTCTCGCGCGCCACTCGCTCGAGCAACGGGGCGGCCGGTGCCTTCTGGTGCCGCCAGCGCCAGGCATTGATCGCGACCTGGTGCGTATGCATGGAGAAGGCGAGCGCGGTGCTCGAGCACGCCTGCCCCAACGTGCGCAGCATCTCGCAAAGCTGGCGCAGCTCCAGCCCGCCACCGCCCAGCTCGGCCGGCACGCCGGCGGCGAGCAGGCCCGCCGCCTTGAGCTCGGCATAGTTGTCGGCGACGAACTCCTCGTTCTCATCCGCCTCGGCGGCGCGCGCCGCGAATCCCTCCGCAAGCCCGCTGACCGTCAAGCGCCATGCCTCGGTTGGTGCATTCATGCCACTCTCCTTTGCGCATCGAAAGGCGCTGGCCGCGGCACCGCGGCCAGCGTGCTCAGCTGCAGCCACGAGGGAAAGCCGCGTACCGCCGGCGCGGCGCCGGATAACCGGACCGCGCCGGTGCGGATGGCCTCGCGGATCGGTATCTCGCCCAGCCACACGCGGGTGAACGACGCCAGGTCGGCGTCGACGAATAGCCCGGCCTCGAAGCCCGGATCGCTGGTGCACAGCTCGACTTCCCGCCGGTCGAACAGCACCCAGTAGGTCCGCGGGCGGCGATGTCCGGCCGGCACGCCGCGGAAATCGAAGCGCGCGACCACGCGCTCCTGGGGCAGCCGCTCGAGCGCGATGCGCCGGTGCAAATCCCACATCAGCACGGCCGCATCGAGGCGGTCGCGCCGCACCGGCGTGGCCCAGCGCTGTCCCCATTCCCCGAGGCGCACCACCACGTCGCGCAGCTCCTCGCCCGAGGGCGTCAGCCGGTACTCCCCGTCGGCGCTCGCCACCACGCCGGCGGCGGTGAGCTCGCGCAGCCGCTGCGCGAGCAGCGTGCGCGACATCTTCGGGGTGCCGCGATGGATCTCGTTGAAGCGGCGGCTGCCGAGGATCAGCTCGCGTAGGATGAGCGGTGTCCAGCGCTCGGCAAAGATCTCGCAGGCCACCGCAACAGGGCAGAACTGGCCGTAGACGTTCTTCATGGCCGCCACGGTAGAGCGGGTTGGCCGGCGCGGCAAGTTCAGAATCTGTACCGGAGGCGACCATGCAACCCAGGGTGCTGATCATCGGCTGCGGCTTCGGCGGCCTTTGGGCGGCTAAGGCGCTGCGCCGCGCGCCGGTCGACGTGACGCTGGTCGACCGGACCAACCATCACCTGTTCACGCCGCTCCTCTACCAGGTGGCGACCGCCGGGCTGTCGGCGCCGTCCATCGCCGCGCCGATCCGCCACATCCTCGCGCGGCAGCGCAATGCCACGCTGCTCATGGCCGACGTGAACGGCATCGACGTCGCGAAGCGCCGGGTCTCGCTCGAGGGCGCCGGCGAGCTGCCCTACGACTACCTCGTGGTCGCTTCGGGGTCGGTGAACCACTACTTCGGCCACGACAACTGGGCGCCTTACGCGCCCGCGCTCAAGACGCTCGACGACGCGCTGCGCATCCGCGCGCACATCCTTACGGCGTTCGAGCGCGCGGAGCGCGAGACCGACCCGGCGCGCCGTGCCGCCTGGCTCACCTTCGTGGTGATCGGCGGCGGGGCGACCGGCGTCGAGCTCGCCGGCACGCTGGCGGAGATCGCCCGCCACACGTTGCGCGGCGAGTTCCGCCATTTCGACCCGCGCAAGGCGCGCGTCGTGCTCGTCGAGGGCACGGACCGCGTGCTGCCGCCCTACACGCCCGACCTTTCCGAGAAAGCGCTCCTGCAGCTCGAGCGCCTCGGCGTCACGGTCTGGCTCGGCAAGCTCGTCACCGCCGTGGACGGCGAGGGCGTGACGATGGGCGCCGAGCGCCTCGAGGCGAAGACGGTGATCTGGGCGGCTGGCGTGGCGAGCTCGCCGCTCGGGCGCTTTCTCGGCAGCGAGCTCGACCGCGCCGGGCGCGTCAAGGTCGCCCCTGACCTCTCGCTGCCGGCTCATCCGGAGGTCTTCGTAGTGGGCGATCTCGCCTTCGTTCCAGGCGTGCCGGGCATCGCGCCCGCGGCGAAGCAGATGGGCCGCCACGCCGCTTCGAACATAAGACGCGATCTGGAAAAGAGACAACGAACGCCGTTCCGCTATCGCGACTACGGCCAGCTCGCGACGATCGGCCGCAATCGCGCCGTGGCGATGTTCGGAAAATTTCACCTGTCGGGGTACCCGGCGTGGCTCACCTGGCTCGTCGCCCACATCTACTTCCTCATCGACTTCCGCAACCGCCTTGCGGTGCTCATCGACTGGGGATGGTCGTACTGGACCTACGCCCGCTATGCGCGGATCATCATCCGCCGCCCCGATTAGCGTCCCCAGAGCCAGGCGGCGCCGCGCACCCCGCTCGAATCGCCGTGCGCGTTGCGGGCCAGCCGCGTCGCCACATGATCGGAGAAGATGTGGCGCGACCAAAGGCGCGGCACGCTCTCGTAGAGGCGCTCCAGGTTGGATACGCCGCCGCCCAGGACGACGACGTCCGGATCGAGCACGTTGACCACCGTGGCGAGCGAGCGCGCAAGCCGCTCCTCGTAGAGCGCAACGTCGCCGTCGCGCTCCAGGGCAGGCCCGCAGAGGTAGGTCTCGATGCATCCGGCGCGGCCGCAGTAGCAGGGCCTGAGCGGCAAATCTTCTTGCGCGGGCAACGGCAGCGGGTTGTGACCCCATTCACCCGCGATGCCGTTCGGCCCGACCAGCACCCGGCCGTCGACCACGATGCCGCCGCCCACCCCGGTGCCGAGAATCACGCCGAAGACGACGCCCGCGCCCTTGCCCGCCCCATCGACCGCTTCCGAGAGCGCGAAGCAGTTCGCGTCGTTCTCGATCCTCACCTCGCGGCCGAGCGCGGCTTCCAGGTCCTGTTTCAGCGGCCTGCCGATGAGCCAGGTGGAGTTCGCATTCTTGACCAGCCCGCTCGCGCGCGAGAGCGTGCCCGGGATGCCGATTCCCACGCTGCCGGAGCCGATTTCCCCTACCAGCGACTCAATGGTGGAAAGAGTGGCGGCATAGTCGCCGCGCGGCGTGGCGATGCGCCTGCGAAACACCTCGCGGCCCGCGTCGTCGAGCGCGATTGCCTCGATCTTGGTGCCGCCGAGGTCGACGCCGATGCGGATGTCAGACCTTCTCGAAGCGCGCCCGCTTGACGCGATCCATGTTCATGCCCTCGATGCGGATGAGCTGCGTGGGTCCCTTGCGCAGCGGCGAGTGCAGGTCGCGCTCGTTGTAGAGATGCGCAACGCCGGGAACGAGCGTGTAGGTGCGAAACGCACGCGCCTTGCCGGGTCTGCCCTCGGCCGGCTCCGCCACGCGCTCGTAGTCGGTCATGTGCGTCTCGCCGTGCGCCTGCCCGTAGATGGCCCAAGAGGGCCCGTGGTCGTGCGGCGGCGAGTCCTTCGCGGCCGCATAGTTGTGCGCGAGGATGCAGAAGCCGAGCTTCGGATCCTCGTAGATCACGTGACGTTCCGGCGTGCGCTCGCTCACGTTCGCGGCAACGAATTCGGGGTCGCGCAGCGCCTCCTCGAGGAGCGCGCAGACCTTGCGGCGGCCCGCCGGCCCAGGGTCGGCCTCGAGGGTCCGGCGGCAGTCGCTCGCGAAGCGTTCGAGATTCATGGCGGGCCTCCTCAATTGCGGGTCGCTAGAATACTGCGCGGGGGCGCGTTTGCAGAAGCTGGGCAGCTACGACTACGTGATCGTCGGCGCGGGCAGCGCCGGCTGCCTGCTCGCGAACCGGCTGAGCCGCGATCCGTCGCACAGCGTGCTGCTGGTCGAGGCGGGCGGCCGCGACGATTACTTCTGGATTCCGATCCCGGTCGGCTACCTCTACACGATCGCCAACCCGCGCACCGACTGGTGCTACAAGACCGCGCCCGACGAGCACCTCGCCGGCCGCTCGATCCACTACGCGCGCGGCCGCGTGCTGGGCGGCTGCTCCTCGATCAACGCCATGATCTACATGCGTGGCCAGAAGGAGGATTGGGACCACTGGGCCTCGCTCGGCAATCGCGGCTGGTCCTGGGATGAGGTGCTGCCGATATTCAGGTCCCTGGAGGATTACGAGCGCGGTGCAGCCGACGGCTACGGCGCCGGCGGCGAGCTGCGCGTCGAGGATCCGCGCGTGCGCTGGGACGTGCTCGACGCCTTTCGCGAGGCGGCCGCCGAATGCGGCATCCCGGCAGTGAAGGTGTTCAACGGCGGCGACAATTTCGGCTGCGCCTACTTCCAGGTGAACCAGCGACGCGGCCGGCGCTGGAGCGCGACCAATGCGTTTCTGCGACCGGTGCTGCACCGGCAGAACCTCACCGTGCTGACGGACTGCATGGTCACGCGGGTGCGGACGGCCGGCAGAGCCGCGCAAGGCGTGGAGCTCGTCAAGGGCGGCGAGGCAGGATTCGCCGCAGCGCGGCGCGAGACGATCCTCGCCGCGGGCTCCATCGGCTCGCCGCAGCTCCTGCAACTCTCCGGGATCGGCAATCCGGACCTACTGCAGCGGCTCGGAATCGGCGTCGTGCATGCTTTGCCCGGCGTCGGAGAAAACCTGCACGACCATCTGCAGATCCGCATGCAATACAAGGTGCGCGACTGCCGGACGCTGAACGCCGTCGCGAACAGCCTGCTCGGCAAGGGACTGATGGCGCTCGAGTACTTCGCCCTGCGGACCGGCCCGCTCACCATGCCGCCCTCGCAGCTCGGCGCCTTCGCGAGGAGCGACGCGGCGCAGGCGACGCCGAACATCGAGTGGCACGTGCAGCCGCTCTCGCTCGACAAGTTCGGCGACCCGCTGCACAGTTTCCCGGCGATAACG
>CAYZFN010000004.1:0-9240 GCA_964477695.1 uncultured Enterobacteriaceae bacterium
TGCCGTGCGGCGCTTTAAGCGAAGCTTAAGAAGGGTGCGGCATTCTCCAATGGCGTTGAAGACCTGGCCGACACTCGCTCTAGCTGCCGTTGGGCTCGCCTACGTGCTCCATTTCCAGCTCGGGCTCCATGCGCAGCCCGCGGCGCCGATCAGCGCCGTGAGCACGCCGCAAGCCGAGCAGGCCGCGCCTCGCGCGAAGCCCGCGCCGGCGCGCGCAACGGCATTCGGCGGCTATCCGTGTCCGGGCAGCTGCGCGGACGACAAGGACGGCTACCGCTGGGGCAAGAAAAACGGCATCACGGATCCCGACGACTGCACGGGAAAAACGGGGCCGTTCATAGAAGGCTGCCGCGTGTATGCGCGACAGCATACGGCCTGGCTCGCCGAAGACTGATTACGCTCCGCGTAGCTCTTCCGGCGTGACGTTGAGCCTCTCGGCTCAGTAGGCGATGTGTTCGGCTTCCGCCTATGGGCATGCATTTCGCTCGCCGCGGTGCAAAGGAGAGCTCCATGGCTACTCATCCCATTTCACGGCCCCGCTGGCTCGTCGTCGGATTCGTCTCCGGCGCACTGTCGGTGCTCGTATTCCACCAGGGGGCGGCCGCGCTTCTGCATGCGCTTGCTCTCACCGCGCACGCGCCGTATTCCCTTCAGCCCACCGCTCCGCTCGGCATTCCGCAGGTCTGGTCGCTCGCGTTCTGGGGCGGTGTCTGGGGCGTCGTGCTCGCCGCCGCGCTCTCGCGGGCGCAGGGCGAGCGCCTGATCGTCGGCGCGGCCCTCTTCGGCGCCATCTTTCCGACGCTCGTCGCCTGGCTCGTAGTCGCGCCGCTCAAGGGACAGCCCGTAGCCGCCGGGTTCGCGCCGCTCGCCATGGCGATCGGACCGATCGTCAACGCGGCCTGGGGTCTCGGCGTCGGCATCGGCCTCGCGCTGTTCGGCGCACGCCGTGCCGAGCCGATGCCGGCGTGAGCTGGCCCGGGATCGGCGACTACGGCCTGATCGGCAACTGCCGCACCGCCGCGCTCGTCTCGCGCGACGGCGCGCTGGAATGGCTGTGCCTGCCGACCTTCTCCAGCCCGTCGCTCTTCGGCGCGATCCTCGACCGGGATGCGGGGCATTTCTCGATCCGGCCGAGCGGCCGCTACCGCGCCGAGCGCGCCTACGTGCGCGACACGAACGTCCTGCAGACGACCTTCCACGTCGAGGGCGGCGGCGTGCTCAGGCTCACGGACTGCATGACGCTGCCCGCTGAGCCGACCTCGGATCTGCAGGGCATGCACGAGCTCGATCCCGAGCACGAGATCCTGCGCTGCGTGGAATGCCTCGCCGGCGAGGTCCAGGTCGAGCTCTCGCTCGCGCCGCGGCCGGGCTACGGAAAGGGCAAGGTGAGCTTCGCCAACCGCGGCAAGCTCGGCTGGCAGCTCGCGGACTGCCACTTCAGCGCGTTTCTCAATACCGACCTGGAAGCCCGGCCGGACGCGTCCGGGGCGACGCTGGCGGGCGTGACGCGGCTGCGCGCCCGCGACGTGCGCTGGGCGTGCTTCTCCTACGACGAGTCGGAGGCGAGCGTCATTCCGCCGCTCGGCCGCTGGGCGCGCCGGCGCCTCGACCACACGATCGGCTGGTGGCGCTGGTGGAGCTCGCGCGCCCGGTGCGAGAGCGAATACCGCGACATCGTGGTGCGCGGGGCGCTTGTACTCAAGCTGCTCGCGTGCGCGACGAGCGGCGCGGTGCTCGCCGCCCCCACCACCTCGCTTCCCGAGGCGATCGGCGGCGAGCGCAACTGGGATTACCGCTACTGCTGGCTCCGCGACAGCGCGCTCGTGCTGCACGCGTTCTTCCGCCTCGGCTTCCTCGACGAGGGCGAGAGCTTCCTCGGCTGGCTGCTGCACGCGACGCGCCTCACCTGGCCGAAGCTGCAGGTGATGTACGACCTGTACGGCGAGACACGCCTCAGGGAAAGCGAGCTCGCGCATCTCTCGGGCTATCGCGGCTCGCGCCCGGTGCGCGTCGGCAACGCGGCGCACGAGCAGCTGCAGCTCGACATCTACGGCGAGGTGATGGCGGCGGTCGCGCAGTACGTCGAGGCGGGCGGCGAGCTCGACTCGGTCGAGCGCGGCATGCTGTCCGGGCTCGCGCGCACCGTGTGCGAGCTCTGGCGCTGCCCCGATCACGGCATCTGGGAGACGCGGCGCGAGGCGCGCCACCACACCTACTCCAAGGCGATGTGCTGGGTGGCGATGGACCGCCTGCGGCGCCTCGAGCTCGGCGTCGACGGCCGCATGCTCGAGCGCGAATGCATCGCGATCCGCGAGGACATCGAGGCGAACGGGTTCAGCCGCGCGCGCAATTCCTACGTCGGCTACTACGGCGCGGAGGAGCCCGACTCGAGCCTTCTGCTCCTCGCCCGGCACGGCTACTGCGCGCCGGAGAACGAGCGCATGCGCGGGACGTACGAGTACGTGACGCGGGCGCTGTCGCGCAACGGCCTGCTGCAGCGCTTTCCGACCGAGAGCGCCTACGACGGCGTGCACGGCGCGGAGAACATTTTCGCGCCGTGCAGCTTCTGGGCGGCCGAGTACCTCGCCAACGTCGGCCGCAAGAGCGAGGCGAGAGAGCTCTTCGACCGGCTCCTGCATTGCGCCAACGACCTCGGCCTGTACGCCGAGGAGATCGTGCCGGATACCGGAGAGCCCATCGGCAACTTCCCGCAGGCGTTCACGCACGTGAGCATGATCTCGGCGGCGACGGCGATCACCGTGGAGAAGACCGCGTGACTGAACTCTCCGTCCAGATCCTCCACGTCCTGCTCTGGGGCCTCATCGCCACCGCGGCGATGAGCGGCGTGCAGTTCGGCGCGCAGCGCCTGGGCTACTCGCGCCTGTCGCTGCCCTTCCTCATCGGCACGATGTTCACCGGCGAGCGCGCGGCGGCCAACGTCGCAGGGATCGTCTTCTATTTCCTGGGCGGCTGGCTGTTCGCCTTCATCTACTACTTCATCTTCGCCAGCCTCGAGCACGGCGGCTGGCTGCTCGGCACGGTGGTCGGCGTGATCCATGGAATAGTCCTGCTCGTCGCGCTGTTGCCCCTCCTTCCGTACATGCATCCCCGCATGGCGAGCGAATACGACGGCCCGAGCTACCGCCGCCGGCTGCAGCCGCCGGGATTCCTCGCGCTCAACTACGGCTACCGCACGCCGCTCGCGATGCTCGTGGCGCAGGCGATCTACGGCGCGATCCTCGGCGCGACGCTTCTGCGCTAGTCGCGTCACGCAGCAGGCGCATAATGGCGGCGTCAAGTAAGAAGGGAGGCTGCCATGCCCGCCGTCCCGGCATTCCGCTCCGCAGTGCTCGCACTCGTGCTCGCAGGCTGCACACGCTCCTACCAGGTCGTCGAGGTGCCGCAGTACGGCGCCGACCTCTATCCGGTGTCGCAGACGCGATCGGGCGTCACCGTCGCGATCAACGAGATCCGCTCGCCCGAGCGCGTGCAGCGCTACTTCGGCGCCGACCTCCTGAAGGAGCGCATCTTCCCGGTGAACGTGGTGGTGTCGAACTACAGCAAGCAGCGCGTGGCGCTCAAGCCGTCCGACATCCTGCTCTACAACTTCAAGGACGTGATGGACCCGGTGCCGCTCGAGATGGTGGTGGCCTCGGCGAAGCGCCAGCACGGCGGCGTCGCCTCGGCCGCCGAGGAGCCGGTCGACAAGTTCTTCCACGCCTCGGCGTTCCGCGACACGGTGCTCTCGCCGAACGAGAGCTACAGCGGCATCGTGTACTTCGCGCTGCCGGCGCCGCAGAAGCGCAGCGTCGAGGACTGGTTCCGCTCCGTCAGCACCTACGGCAGCGGCCTGCCGAAGATCCGCGTCGGCGTGACCGGAGTCGAGGGCGGCGAGCGCATGCTGTTCGGCCCCTTCGGCGTCACGCTGCCGGAGGAGTGACGTGCGGGCGTAGCTCGACGGCGCGCTCGATCCAGTCGAGGCCGTCGATGTCGGCGGGCGAGACCAGCGAGCGCTTGCCGGGAAGCCAGATGCCGGTGTCGACGACGAAGCTCGTCACCGTCCAGTCGCTCGAGTCGAGCAGGATGTCCCTGAGGTGGCCGGCACGGCCCGGCGGGCCGTAGACGGCGAACCCCATCACTACCTCGGCGCTGCGCAGGTGCGGATCGCCCCGGGTCGTGACGCTCCCCATGTCGTGCTGCAGGTAGACGGGCTTGTCGTCATCGAGCTCGGGGCACTTCTCGACCTCCTCGCGGCTGAGGCGCACGTGGATGCGCGACTCGCCGTCGACCGGCACCACATGGGAAGGCGAGACGAGCACCTGCCGCCGCGGCATCGGCCGGCCGGTGTCGAGCACGAGGTAGCGCACCTTCCAGCTGTGATCGTCGAAATAGATGTCGACCAGGAAGCCGATCGCGCCGTCGCGCGCCACGATGGGCTGGCCCCGCAGCCCCTTTGCGCTTCTGACCATGTGAATATGGACAGGCGCTTGCAAGTCCCGTTCCCCGGTATGCAATTTGCTGCCGCCGGGGATGCAAGGCGCCCGGAAAGTCGTCTACGCCGCCCTCGCCGGCAACCTCGCGATCGCCGTGACCAAGTTCATCGCCGCGGCGATGACCGGCAGCTCGGCGATGCTCTCGGAAGGCGTGCACTCGGTGGTCGACACCGGCAACCAGGCGCTGCTCCTCTACGGCATGCGCCGCGCGCAGCTGCCGCCCGACGAGCGCTTTCCCTTCGGCCACGGCAAGGAGATCTACTTCTGGAGCTTCGTCGTCTCGCTGCTCGTGTTCGCCGCGGGCGCCGGCGTCTCGTTCTACGAGGGCGTGCAGCATCTGCGCCATCCGGTGGAGATGACGCGGCCGTACATGAACTACATCGTGCTGGCGATCGCTGCGGCGTTCGAGGGTGGCTCGTGGATCGTCGCGCTGCGCGAGTTCCGCGCCGCCAAGGGCGAGCGCGGCTGGTTCGAGGCGGTGCGGCGCGGCAAGGATCCGACGCACTTCGCGGTGCTCTTCGAGGACAGCGCAGCGCTCGCCGGCATCGCCGTCGCCTTCCTCGGCGTGCTGGCGGGCGACCTCACCGGCGAAGCGCGCTTCGACGGCGCGGCGTCGATCGTGATCAGCCTTATCCTCGCCTGCACCGCGTTCCTGCTCGCGCGCGAGACCAAGGGCCTGCTGATCGGCGAGAGCGCGAATCGCGAGGTGGTCGCCGAGATCCGCACGCTCGCGCGGCGCTACCCCGAGATCCCGCGCGTGCGCGAGATCCTGACCATGCACATGGGCCCGGACTTCATCCTCGCCAACATCGCCATCGAGCTCGCCTGCCACGCGCCGCGCGAGCGCGCGCACGAGATCCTCGACGGCCTGGACCGCGATATCAAGCGCGCCGATCCGCGGGTGAAGCGCGTGTTCATCGAAGTGCAGAACGAATGCCCGCCGGCTGCCGAGCCCGCCCCCGCGCTCAAGACTGCTTCGGGTTGATCGGATTACGAAGAAGTAGGTAATGCGCGGTGGCCGACAGGCGAGTATCGTGAGAGCCAGAACGAACCGGGGGAAGGGAGATGGACAGGCGGCAGCCGGACAAGCCGCGTTGCATCGCCGTCGGCACGACGACGGCGAGCTGCACGCGTTGCGGCGGTGAGCACTTCATCCCGGCCTATCGGCGCCAGCACACGCGGACGGGCACGCTCTTCTGCGCCGCCTGCGGCGAAGAGCACTACTACACCGCGCTCCTGCGCCAGATCGCCGGCAAGGTGATCAGGCGCTCCGACACGCTGCTCGAGGAATCCGCCCGGCTGCGCGCCAAGCTCGACGAATTGTTGAGAAACGCCATCCCGCCCCTCTAGGCGGCGCGCCAGGCGTCGCGCGAGTTTCTCAATCAACTGGTCAAGCGCCTCGGCGAATAGTATCTTGGCGGCTCCTCGGGGGAGGAAAAAGCAAGCGAGTCCATCGCACGCCTCCTGCCGAAGGATTTTGCGGCGCGGCTATCGGGTACGTGCCGATACCAACCGAGGGAGACGAAGATGGCCAAGCAACGCTCACCGCGCGTGAGCCGTTCCATTCTGCAGTTGGCAACGAAAGGCGTGTCGTTCATCTGCACGGCAAGCCTTGCTGTTTCGCTCGCCGCGTTCTCGCAGGCTGCGCTGAGCAAGAACGAGAGCAAGCTGCTGAGCTGCGACGACACCATGAAGAACGAGTTCCACCCGGACTCGCTCACCACCGTACTGCTCGTCAAGGCGTACAAGAAGGGCGACACGCTCGCACTTTCAGGAACTCCGGCAACGCCCACGCCGCCGGTTGCGGCGAATGACGTTTGCATGGTCAAGCTGCTCGTTGGGCCTGGTCATCCAGATCCAGCGCATTCCACTGCGCCGTCGACCTCGCCCGGGATCGGCATCGAGATCTGGCTGCCGACGCCCGCGAACTGGAACCGGCGCATCCACGTCGCCGGCGGCGGCGGCTGGGCGGGAGGCAACCAGACTTCGCTGACGCTGCTGGCCGGCGCGGGTGGCGCGGGCGGCACCACGCCTTCTCCGTCCTATATCGCGACGATGGAAGGCGCCGTCTCGGCGAACACCGACACCGGGCACAGCGGCCCCGGCGGCGGATCGTTCGCCATGCTGCCGGACGGAAGCATCAACACGGTGCTATGGAACGACTTCGCGCAGCGCGGCATCCACGAGATGGCCGTGAAGACGAAGGCGATCACCAAGGCCTACTACGGCAAGGACGCGAAGTACTCGTACTGGGACGGGTTCTCGACCGGCGGCCGCCAGGGCCACAAGCTCGCGCAGCTGCATCCGGACGACTTCGACGGCATCCTCGCCGGGGCGCCGGCGTTCAACTGGACGCGCTTCATCACCGCCGAGCTCTATCCGCAGATCGTGTACCAGCGCGACCTCGGCGGCGTTCCGCTCACCAGCGGCCAGCTGAATGCGCTCGGCAACGCGGCGATCAACGCCTGCGACGTTGTGAATGGCCAGCACATGGGCTACATCCCGGATCCGTCGCAGTGCGAGTACGACCCGACGCACGACCCGAGCGTGCTTTGTTCGTCCTCCAACTCTTCGCCTAATTGCGTGACGGCGGTGCAGGCGCAGGCCATGAACAAGCTCTGGTACGGCCAGACGCGCGACGGCACGGTGCCGCCGCCGTCCGTGGACAACGCCTGGTCCATTCACATCGGCCGCGGCAACCACCTCTGGTACGGCCTTGCGCGCGGCGCGAGCTTCAGTGGTCTCGGCAACAGCGCAGCTCCCGGAAATACGCAAAACATTCCGGCCGGGACACCGCTCCCGTTCACGATCTCCACCGACCTGGTGGCGCTCGAGGAGCAGGATCCGACGCTGGCAACGCCCTCGTTCATCAATGCCACCGGCAATGGCGCCAACGGCTGGATGCACCTGTCCTACATGCAATTGGCGGATGCGTACGACAAGGGCCTCGACCTGCAGCCGAGCTTCGCGCACATCAACACCGACGACGCGGACCTGCGGCCGTTCAGGAAGTCGGGCGGCAAGATGCTCATGTACCACGGCCTCGCGGACGTCCTGATCATGTCGCAGGGCTCGCGCAACTATTACGAGCGGGTGATTCGCGAGATGGGCGGGCTGCACGACGTGCAGAAGTTCTATCGCTTCTTCTACGTACCGGGAATGGCGCACGGCTTCACCAACGGCACGACCAACCCGAACGCCAACCCGCCGCTTCCGGGCAGCGCGGGGCAGGACGGTGTGGCGGACGGCACATCGCAGCTCTACGACGCGCTGACCGCGTGGGTGGAGAACGGCAAGGCTCCGAACCGGATCGATATTTCCACACCCGACAAGACCAAATCGCGGCCGATCTGCGCCTACCCCAAGAAAGCCAAGTTCGTCAGCGGCGGCGTCAACGTCGCTTCGAGCTACGTGTGCGCCGGTCCGGACGACGGTCACGGCCATGACCGCGATGACGACGATTGATCAGCGGCGGTGAACAGAACACGAAGCCCGCTTCGGCGGGCTTTTTCATTAGCGCGCGCCCATTGGCGAGTGCCATGAAGGACGGTCACGCGAGTCGAACGTCGCTCATAGCCTGCCTGATGCGCGAGATTCACACGCGATTCGACGAGCCGAAGCTCATCGACGACGCTTGGGCAAAGGCGTTCGTCTCGGATGCGGTGCGCACAGCGATTCTCGATGCTCGCAGCGTCCGGGTCGCCGACTATTCATCCCCGGACGAAGCACTGGCCGCGGCCCTGCGAGCGAGCGCAGCCTATCCGTCCGTCATCCTGAGAGCCCGCTGGGCCGAGGACGCCCTCCAGGCAGCGGTCGGCCGCGGCATCCGGCAGTGCGTGATCATCGGCGCGGGGATGGACAGCCTCGCGTTGCGACGGCCGGAATTCGCAAGCGAGCTGCAGATCATCGAGGTCGACCATCCCGCTACTCAGGCCTTCAAGCGCGAGCGTCTTCGCTCGGCTGGCGTTCCTGTCCCGGACACGCTGCACTTCGTCGCCGCGGATCTCGGCATCACGAGCCTCGACGCGGCGCTGGAAGAGTCTTCCGGCTACCGCAGGGACGTTCCCGCATTCTTCTCGTGGCTGGGCGTGACCATGTATCTCACGAGGCAGGCAAACCTTGCGACGCTCCATGCCATCGCCCGCTGCTCGGCCGCCGGAAGCCAACTCGCATTCAACTACGTCGATGCGCGCGAATTCGATCCGGACACCCGATCGGGGGAGAGCCAATCGGTTCAAGCTCGCGTTAGCTCTCTCGGGGAAGCGTGGGTGTCCGGCTTCGATCCCGTGCAGCTAGCGGGCGAATTGCGCCGCATGGGCTTCGCGTTGGACGAGGATCTCGACGGAGAACAAATCTCCCGACGCTACTACGGTACCAGCGCAAACGCGTTGCGTCCGCTCGCAACGAGCCATTACGCGCTTGCCACCGTCCCGGTTACATCTGCTTGGCGCGCACGAACGTCGAATGAGACGTGCCCCCCGAGGAGGCGGTCGGATTCGTCGCCGTGAGGCTGTCGCCGGAGAGGGTGTACGTGCGCTTTTCGGACGTCCCGGCGCGATTGGGGTAGCTGCTGGCAATCCACTTGATCGTGACCTCGTTGCCCTCCACCGTGTAGGTGCCGAAGCCGGCGATCATGCCGCGCATGATGGCTCGGTATTCGGCGTCCGTGCCTTTCTGCCGATTATGGGCTTTGAATTTCGGTAGATCGGGCCGCGAAAGGTACGAGATGTAGTACCCCGAGCGATCG
>CAYZFN010000005.1:0-14143 GCA_964477695.1 uncultured Enterobacteriaceae bacterium
CGGCGCGGCGACGGGCCAGGCGCGTTCCAACAAGGAGTGGGCGTAGGGTTTCTTCAGCTCGCCGTCCTTGTCGCAGTCGAGGCAGGCGAGAAGGTGCAGATGGTTCTTGGCGCGGGTGGCGGCGACGTAGAGGAGGCGCGAAGCTTCCATGTCCTCGGCTTCGGAGTCGAGGTCGCGCAGGTAGTCGTAGGTGGCGTCGCGCTCGCCGCCGGTGCTTCTCATCGGGGCGAGGAGCAAAGAGGATTCTTCAACTGCAACCCCCCGCTCAGGGGGGCGAGAAGAAAGAACCTCTTTCCATAAGAACAAAGGCGGGTCGCTGCGGCCGGGGCCACGATCGAGGCCGGGGACGATGACGGTGTCGAACTCGAGGCCCTTGGCCTTGTGGATGGTCATGATCTGGAGGTCGTCGTCGGTGGCCTCCACATCGGGCAGCGCGTAGAGCTTGTCGAGGCTCTCGGCGAGGGCGGCGAAGTCGGGAACGATGCCGGCGCTCTCGAGGCGCTCGAGCTCGTCGAGGTAGATCTCGGCGTCCTCGAGGTCCGTTTTGTCCGCGACGCAGGCGGGGCCGCCGAGCGCGAGCCAGACGCCTTCGACTCGGTCGCGCAGGCTGCCGCGGCTGCGGTTGGCGATGGCGGGCGCGACGACCGAAGTGAAGCCGGAGAGGAAGAGGTCGTCCTTGATCAGCTCCCAGATGGTCTTGAAGCGATCGCGCGACGCAAGCTCGTGGAGTTGCTGCAGTGTTAAACCGAGCCAGGGCGCGCGCAGGATGGCGAGCCAGGCGATGCGGTCGCCCAGGTGCGTGAGCGCGCGGGTGAGCGCATAGAGGTCCTGCACGACCTGCTTCTCGCCGAGGCGCTCGATCTCGATGGCGCGATAGCGGATGCCGGCCTGCTTGAGCGCGGGAGCGATGTCGGCGAGCGCATCGCGCTTGCGCACGAGGATGGCCGTTCTTCCACGCGCTTCCTTCACCACTTGGATTATTTTTTGAGATTCGACAAACCGGTCGGCGACGTGGTGCCAGGTGACCGGTGCGCCGGCGAGCGCCGGCTTCTCAGGATGCGTGGTGGCGGCCGAGTACGGCACGGCGCCGGTCGAGCGATCGGCGTCGGGCGGCAGGATGTCCCTGAACGACGCGTTGAACCACTCGACGAGCTTCGGCTGCGAGCGGAAGTTCGTGGTGAGGGTAAGGCGCTCGAGCGGCAGGCCGCCGAGGCCTTCGTTCCACGCATCGAGGAAGAGCGCCACCTCGGCCTCGCGGAAGCGGTAGATCGACTGCATCGGATCGCCGACGACGAAGAGCGTGCGGCCGTCGTCGCGCTGCCATCCCGCGGTCAGACGTTCCAGCAATTCCCATTGCGAGACCGAGGTGTCCTGGAACTCGTCGACCAGGACGTGCTGGATGCGCGTGTCGAGCGCGAGCAGCAGGTCGGTCGGGTCGTCGGGCGTGCCGAGCGCGCGCACCGCGCCCTGCGCGATCTCGGTGAAGTCGGTCTCGCCGCGCTCGCCGAACACCACCTTGAGCTGCGCCGCGGCGCGCGGCAGGAGCTCGAGCATCGCGCCGAGCACCTGCCACTGCTCTTCGGCGTAGCGTTCGGGGGGAAGCGAAAGAAGCCTCGCCAGGGCCTGCCGGAGCGGCTCGTTGTCGGAGAGCGACTGGGCTTCCGGATCGTTCTTCCGCCAGGTCAGCTTCTGGGTGAGCACGGCCTGCGCAAAGGCGGGCGAAGCCTTCGGATGCAGCGAGCGCGCGTACGCGAGCAGGCGTTCGCGCTCCGCGCGAAGGGCCGATTCGAGTTGAGAACGCGTGGGGGCGGAACCCGTCTTGCGCAGCCACTGGTCGCGGCGCGCGAGCATCGAGGCGATGAGGTCGGACGCCGCATCCATGTTGTTGTCGAGATGCAGGAGCACGTGCCCGGCTGCGGGCGTGAGCTCGGCCAGCGTTCGCATCGCCGCTTCGCGGTAGTGCTCTGTAGCGTCTTCGACTACCGCCGGCTGAGCGCCGAACTTCGAGGTCACCGGCATCTGGCGCACGAGCGAGGCGCAGAAGGCGTCGATGGTCTGGATGCGCAGGCGGTGGGCGATGTCCTTGGCGTTCGGAATCTTCTTCAGCACGCGCTCGCGCATCTCCGCCGCCGCCTTGATGGTGAAGGTGATGGCGAGGATCTCCTCGGGCTTCTGCACCGTGCCGAGCAGGCCGCTGTAGCGCTGCACGAGCAGCTCGGTCTTGCCCGAGCCGGCGGGCGCCTGGACGATGAACGAGCGCCGCGGGTCGAGGGCGGCTTCGCGCGCCAGCTGGTCGGCTATGATGGGCTTCATGTCCATCCAGCTATACGACCTCGCGGGAGCGGAGGACGACCGGCGCTTCTCGCCCTACTGCTGGCGCGCGAAGATGGCGCTCAAGCACAAGGGGCTCGAGTTCGAGGCCATTCCCTGGCGCTTCACCGAGAAGGACGCGCTCGCGCCGCACGGGGCGCAGAGCGTGCCGGTGCTGATCGACCAGGGCAAGGCGATCTACGACTCCTGGACGATCGCCGAGTACCTCGACCAGGCGTATCCCTCGCGGCCGAACCTGTTCGACGCGGCGTCGGGCCACGCGCTCGCGTACTTCTTCAACCAGTGGGCGCCGGGCAGCATCCACACGCCGCTCTTCAAGGTGATCCTGCTCGACCTCTTCTCGCGCATCGCCGAGAAGGACAAGGCGTACTTCCGCGAGTCGCGCGAGAAGCGCTTCGGCATGCCGCTCGAGCAGTACGGCGCGGATGCGAAGAGCTCGCTGCCGGCGTTTCTCCAAGCGCTCGCGCCGGTGCGCCAGGCGCTGATCCAGTACCCGTTCCTCGGCGGCCACGGGCCGGGCTACGCCGACTACATCCTGTTCGGCGCCTTCCAATGGGCGCGCACCATGTGCCCGATCCGGCTCCTCGAGCCCGACGATCCCGTATTCGCGTGGCGCGAAAAGCTGCTCGACCTGTTCGGCGGCTACGCGCGCGAGGCTAAGGGGTTTCCGGTTTGGGCCTAGGATCATCTTCAGAGAAGCCAAAGAATTTTTCGTAGACGCGGCATAGCGTCTGCAGCTCGCATAAGCGGCAGGTCTTCAGGTCCTCCTTGGGATCGACGTGCGCATCGCCCGCCGCGAACGCGACGCCGAGGGCCTCGGTATCGCGCTTCCATTCCTCGAGCAGCTTCGGCCACGGCGCCGGGTTCACCGTCACCTTGGGCAAGAGGTTCGGCGCACGCGAGTAGCCGAGGAAGCGCATCTCGCCGGTCTTGAGGCGCGCGAACACGACCGCCGCCAGCTCTTCCGGCGCAGCGGCTGCATATAGGGGAAGCTGCGGGTCGTCGGGCCGCGGACCGTGCCAGTCCTTCGGATTGCCGACGTTGCCAGTCTTGTAGTCGATGAGCGCGAAGCCGCCGGAGGCGAGCTTGTCCATGCGGTCGATGCGCGACTGGAATTCGAGGCCGGCGACGGAAAGCGTGCGCTTCTCCTCGATCGAAGAGACCTGGAACGGCGCGCGAACCGACTCGACCTCCAGCCACTCGCGCGCAAGCTTCGCCAGGCGCTCGCGCTCGAGCTCGGCGAAGCGGCCCTGCAGACCGAGCTCCTTGACCGCTACATCCGCGGCCCGATTTATTTCCTTGGCTACGTCGGAACCAAGTGCCGCGCTGCCGCGCAATTGCTCCCAGAGCTCCTTCATCAGGATGTGCAGCAGCTTGCCGCGGTCGCGCGCATCGAGGCCCGGCGCAGGCTCCTCGAGCGCCTCGGCGGAAAGGCGCCACTTGGCAAAGGCGCGGAACGGGCACGCCGCCTGGTCGGCGAGCACGCGCGTGCCGCCGCGGATCTTCTTCTCGGCGACCGGCGGCGCGCGCCAGTCCTCGAAGGACTCGAGCTTGCTCGTTGCAATCAGAAGATCGCGGTAGCGCGGGAAATGGCTGACGGTCACCCATTTCTGCGGGATGTCGGCGATGAGCGGGCTCGGCGCGAGGTCGTGGTCCTTCTCCTTCAGCGGATAGGAGAAGACGACTTCGGCGGCCGCGTGCTGCCAGTCGGAGGTGATCCGCCGGTCGAGCTCGAGCGAAGCCTCGGCGCTTGCTTCGGGAACGCCGGCCTGCTTCTGCTGCCGGATCGGCACGAACGGGTTCGGCGACGCGGCGAGCGGCCAGGCGTCGTCGATGAGCCCGCTGATCCACAGGCAATCGAAGCGCAGGCCGCGCGATTCCAGCAGCCCGAGCACCTGGATCGGCGCCTCTTGAGACTCCGGCTGGAAGAGCGTGGCGTCGCAATGCCGGCGCAGGAACGAGAGCGCATCGGCGAACGAGAAGCGCGGCGCGATGCGCTCGAGGCGCGTCAGCTCGCCGAGCGCCTCGTGCAGCTTGGCGCGCGTCTGGAACTCCGCCGAGTCGAGCGCGCGCTCGCCGGGAAACCCCGCCGCGTCGAGCAGCGCCGAAAAATGCCGCGCCCAGTCGCCCGGCGAGTCGGGCGTGCTGCGGGAGATCTCGAACGCCTTCTCCAGATAAGCGCGCAGCTGCGACGACTTCTCGAGCTGCGCGATCAGCTTCGGCAGCGTGAGCGTCGCCTCGGCGTCGCGGCGCAGGCGCGCATCGAGGATCGCGCGCCGCGACACTTCCGTCTCCGCGCCGCCGAGGAAGGGCGAGCGGATGAGCTGGCTCGCGACCGGAAAGTCGACCTCGCCGTGCGAGAGCGCGATGAGCGAAAGGGCGGCGTCGACGAGCGGATAGGCGGAGAGCGGAAGGCCGAGCGAGACGTTGAACGGCATTGGCGCTTGCTTCGCCGCGGGAAGGTTGTAGCCCGGCTGCAGGACGCGCGAGAAGACGCGCACCACTTCGGTCCTGCGCTTCTGCAGGTCAGGCATGACCACCCCGATGCGCTTGCGGCCTTGCTCGAGCCGCGTCCGTGCCCATTGCGCGGCGGCTTCCAGCTCGCGGGCAGCGGTCGGAAACGAACACTTCGCAGAAGAACCGGCGATGGGCTCAGGGGCGCAAAGCTCGGTGGGCAGATGCGCGAAGAAGGCCTGGGTCTGCGGCGGCACGAGGTCGAAGCCGTAGGCGACGAGGAGCTTCGGCGCCTTGACGCGGCCGAGGTAAGGCGCCATGAGGTCGGCAAGACGAGCGGCATCGACATCGCCGCGCGTCTTTCTCTGGTACTCGCGCGACCAAGCGGCGAAGGCGGCCGCGTCCTCGTTTCCCTGGGCAGCGGGAATGCGCCACTGATGCACGAGCCGCCAGGCGTCGCGGCACTGGGCCGCGGCCTGCGAGACGGCGATCAGGTCGCTGTCGGCGAGGATCGCTTCCCACAGGTGCTGCTCCTGGGCTGGCGTCAGGAGCAGCGGCAGCGATTCGCCGCCCATTTCTCCTATCGGGCTATACAGGGCGTCTTCCCACAGCCGCTCGACGAACGCGCCGAAGGGCAGGATATCGGCCGCTTCCCAGGACGTCAGGCCCCTTGCGAGCTGGTAATCATCGAAGTCGGCCAGCAGCGCGCGGGCAAGGCGCGCGTTGGGCGTGACCACGGTGATCCCGGCAGCATGACCTTCGGCGAGCCGGGCGAAAAGCTGTGGCTTCGAGAGCATTTCCCGGTCCAAGTTTAGCTAGACTACGGCGCCGAGGAGGCTTCGTGAGACCGAAATTCATTTTCGCCGCCGCGGCGGCCATGGCGTCGTTTCTCGTTCAAGCGCAGGACTATCCTGCGCGCGACATCCGCTCGATCTGCAACTTCGCACCGGGCTCGGGCGCCGACGTGATCGTGCGCTTCTACAGCGACAAGCTTGCCAAGCTCGTCGGCAAGCCGGTGATCGTCGACAACCGGCCGGGCGCCAACGGCTCGATCGCCACCGCCGAGCTGGCGAAGAGCAAGCCCGACGGCTACACCATCATGATCACGCCGGCGAGCTCGACCATCGCCTCGGCGCCCTACCTGTTCAAGGACCTGCCGTTCGACACGACAAAGGACTTCGCGGCGGTGACGACGGTCGCCTCGCTCTCGTTCGTGATCCTGGTCGACGCGCAGAAGCCGATCCACAACCTGAAGGAGCTGGTGGCCGAGCTGAAGAAGAAGCCGAACGACGGCTTCTACGGCACCGGCAACAACACCGGCGTGATCACCGCCGAGATCTTCAAGGCAAGAGCGGGACTGAAGACCACCTACGCGCCGTACAAGACCAACGTGCAGGCGCTCACCGACCTGCTGCTCGGGCAGCTCGACTTCCTCGCCTACGACGCGACGTGGGCGTCGGGCCAGGCGAAAGGCGGCAAGGTGCGCGTCATCGCCGCAAGCGCCGCGCGCCGCTCGGTCGCCTTCCCCGACGTGCCGACCTTCGCCGAGCAGGGTTTCGGCGACGCCGACGTCACGCCGTGGTGGGGCGTGGTCGTGCCCGCCGGCACGCCGAAGCCGGTGATCGACAAGCTCGCGGGGTGGATGAACCAGATCACCAACGAGCAGGACACGCGCACATTTCTCGCGCGCGCCGCGTTCGATGCCTTCCCCGGCTCGCCCGAGCAGATGAGCGAGCTCCTCAAGACCGACGCCGCTCGCTGGAAGAGCTACGTCGACCTGGCGAAGATCGAGCCACAGTGATCCGCATCGCCACCGAAGAGGCTTGGGCCACGCCCGATCTGCTCGCGCGCTATCGCAAGCTGCTGCAGGAGCAGCCCGTGTCGTGGGACCCGGGCTTTCGCAGCCTGTGGGGCTTCTTTCTCGGAGCGACGCCGCGTGCGACGGCCCTTGCCGAGCGCATCCAGGACATCGGCGCGCGACGCGTCGCCGACATGGACGCGACCGGCATCGCAAGACAGCTTCTGCTCCTCACCGCGCCCGGCGTGCAGGTATTCGACGCGGCAACCGGCTCGGCAATCGCACGAGACACGAACGACGCATTGAGCGAGGCGATCAAGAAGTATCCCGACCGCTTCGCCGGCCTGGCCGCGGTCGCGCCGCACGATCCCGCGAACGCGGCGAAGGAAATGGAGCGCGGCGTGCGAAAGCTCGGCCTGAAGGGCGTGGTGGTGAACTCGCACACCCGCGGGCGCTACCTGGACGAGCCGGAGTTCTGGCCGATCTTCGAGGCGGCGCAGGCGCTCGACGTGCCGGTCTATATCCATCCCAATACGCCGCCCCCGTCGATGATCGAGCCTTTCCTGCCGCGCGGCCTCGACGGCGCGATCTACGGCTTTGCGGTGGAGACCGGGTTGCATCTCCTGCGCATCATCGTCGGCGGCGTGTTCGACCGCTTTCCCAAGCTCAAGATCGCCGTCGGCCACCTCGGCGAGGGCCTGCCGTTCTTCCTCTTCCGCCTCGACTACATGCACCGCTCGATGGTCGTGTCGAAGCGCTACCCCGGCGCGCAGCCGCTCGCAAAGAAGCCGAGCGACTACCTGCGCGAGAGCGTGTGGGTGACGACGAGTGGCATGCAGTGGGCGCCGGCGATCCGCTTCTGCCAGGACGTACTGGGCTTCGACCGGGTGCTCTACGCGATGGACTACCCGTACCAGTTCGTGCCGGAAGAGGTGAAGGTCACCGACGAGATGGCGATCAGCGCGGCGCAGCGCAAGCTCCTCTACCAGACGAACGCCGAGCGCCTTTTCAAGCTCTAGCGCTCGAGGATCGCCGTCACGCCCATTCCGCCGGCGGCGCAGATGGAGATGAGGCCTCGCCCCGAGCCGTGCTCGGCGAGCTGCTTCGCGAGGGTGGCGACGATGCGCGCGCCGGTGGCGGCGAAGGGATGGCCGAGCGCGACGCTCGAGCCCTTGGGGTTGAGCTTCGCGCGGTCGATGCTGCCCAGGGCTTCGCGTCGGCCTAGCTTCTGCTCGCAGTACTCGGGCGATTGCCACGCCTTCAGCGTGCACAGCACCTGCGCGGCGAAGGCCTCGTGGATCTCGTAGAGGTCGAAGTCCTGGAGCCTCAGCCGCGCGCGGTCCAGCATGCGCGGCACGGCATAGGCAGGCGCCATTAGCATGCCTTCCTTCGGCCCCGCCATGCCGACGAAGTCGACCGCCGCGGTCTCGGCGAAGGTGACATACGCCTGCGGAGAAAATCCACGGGCCCGCGCCCATTCTTCCGATGAGAGCAGCACGGCCGCGGCGCCATCGGTGAGCGGCGAGCTGTTGCCGGCGCTGAGCGTTCCCGCGGGCGAGGGATCGAACGCGTTTTTCAGGCTGGCGAGCTTTTCCAGCGAAGTGTCGCCGCGCACGTTGTTGTCGCGCTTCAGGCCATGGAACTCGACGACCAGGTCGTCGAAAAACCCCGCCTGCCATGCCGCGGCGGCGTTCCTGTGGCTCGCGAGCGCGAGCTCATCCTGGCTGCGCCGGTCGATCCGCCATTCCTTGGCCATCTCCTCGCAGTGCTGGCCCATTGACAGGCCGGTGCGCGGCTCGGCGATGCCCGGGCTCGCCGGCGCGAGGTCCCACGGGCGCAGCTCGCCGAGCGTGCGCAGCTTCTGCGTCCACGACTTGCCGCGCGCCAGGGCGAGCACCGTGCGCTGCAGATTGGGGCTGTAGGACAGCGGGATGTCGCTTGCGCTGTCGGCGCCGCCGGCAATGGCGCAGTCGATCTCCCCCGCGTCGATGCGGCGCGCGAGCTGCGCCACCGCCGAGAGGCTGGTGCCGCAGGCGCGCTGCAGATCGTACGCCGGCGTTTCGGGATGCAGGCCCGCGCCGAGCGCGCATTCGCGGGCCAGGTTCCAGTCGCGCGAGTGCTTGATCACGGCACCCGCCGCGACCTCACCGATCTTGCTGTTCTTCAATCCATGTTTTTCCACGAGGGCGCGCATCGCCGCAGTGAGCATGTCCTGGTTGCTCGCCTCGTTGTAGGCTCCGTTCGCGCGCGCGAACGGGATACGGATGCCGCCGAGGATCGCGACTCGCATGCGCCATGCTATATGCAGCCGCCTGCCGATGTGCGGTCCGAAGCCGTCATCCAGTTGCCCTGAAATCGGAGCAGCGGATAAAAAGCGTTTGTAAAAAAATCTAAAAACGCGCCGTGCGCGGTCGGGCTCTCTAAGATTGTGCAATGGAAGTCCTGCTCGTCGACGATCAAGCAACGACCATCCAGGTCTATGCCGCGAGCGTGCGCAAGACGTTCGGCGGCGCGAAGGTCCACATAGCGGTCGACCTCCCCGAAGCGCTGCAGATCGCCGCCGGCCGCGAGCTCGATCTCGTGCTGCTCGACCTCTCGCTCACCAGCTCCAAGGGCATCGACACGCTGCATCGCTTCCGCAGGGAGTTTCCCGCGCTCCCGGTGCTCGTCGTCTCCGCCTCGGAGGACAAGGGGCGCATCCTCGACTGCCTCGATGCGGGCGCGCGCGGCTACATCGCCAAGACCTCCGCCATCTTCGGGCTGCCGGAGGCGATGAAGGTCGTCACTGCCGGCGGCCGCTACGTGCCGCCGCAGGCCAACTAGCCCTGCCACACGCCGTAGCCCTTCTCGCGTAGCCCGATCGCCAGCTCGACCTCCATGTCGCGCGCGCCGTCGTACGGCATGGGGTTGTACACCTCGTAGAGCTCGGGCATGAGGCGCAGCCCATAGAGCATGACGAAGCGGTTGGCCTGGATGCCGGCCTTGTGCTTGTCGAAGCGCAGGTCGGGCGAGAGGCCGGTCATGCCGACGTAGACGCACGGCCTGAGCGCGTCGTAGCCCGGATTGGCGCGCCGGAAGCGCGCGTGCTTCAGCACCTCGGGCGAGAGCTCGACGACGTAGACCGAGTAATGCCGTTTCAAGCGCACCGCAGCGTCAGCAGCGTGACCTCGGGGCTCGTGCCGAAGCGCACCGGCGGTCCCCAGGTGCCCGTGCCGGCGCTGACGTAGACCCACATGTTCCCTTCGCGCGACAGGCCCGCGACGTGCGGCGCGTGCACTAGCCGAACCGCGAGCGTCCAGGGAAAGAACTGCCCGGCATGCGTGTGGCCGGAGAGCTGCAGGTCGAAACCGGCGCGCGCGCCGAGGGGCGCAAGGCGCGGGTTGTGGGCGAGCAGCAGCCGGAAATCGGCTCGCTCGCTTCCCACCGGTGAAATTGCCGGCCGAAGCTTGCCGTACGCGGGATCGACCACGCCACCGATAAGGAGCCGCCCCGCGCCCTTGTCGAGCATCTGATGCTCGTTCAGGAGCACGCGCGCGCCCATCGCACGGAAATGCGCGATCCAGCGCTCTGCGCCCGAATAGCAGTCGTGGTTGCCCAGAACGTAGAAGGCCTTGCCGTCGCGCGCGAGCTCGGCGAGCGGCGCGACGTGCTGCGCGAGGCGCTCGACCGGACCATCGACCATGTCGCCGGTCAGCGCCACGAGGTCCGGGGCGAGCGAGCGGGCGCGCTCGACCGTGTGCTCGACATAGCGGCGCCGGATCGTGCGCCCGACATGCAGGTCCGAGATCTGCACCACGCGAAAGCCGTCGAGATCGGGATGGAGGCCCGGAATGCGGATCTCGACACGCTCGATGCGCGGTCCGCGCAATGCGGTCAGGGCGCCGAGCACGAGCGCGACGAGCGAAGCGACGAGGACCACCGGCGCGCCTTTTTCGACCACCATGGCGTGCTGCGCGGCGAGGAACTGCGGCAGCGTGAGAACGAGCAGCGCGTCGCGCAGCAGAGTGAACACGAGCGCGAAGCTCACCCAGCCCATCGACAGATAGCTCGCCTGGTGCACCGTGTTGTCGAGCCAGGTTTCCCTGCGGCCGCGCTCGCGGCTCCAGTAGTACACGGGCACGATCCAGATGAGGAAGAACGGCAGCGCGAGCGCGAGGCGCGCCCAGCCGTCGGCGGCGAGCCTGAGCGCGAGATAAGCGTAGCCGACGGCAACGAGCGCCGTCACCACGAGGACGAACGGCTGCAGCAGGCGGCTCATCGCCTGCTGTCGCTCGCGCGCCTAGGCCGGCGCGAGCTCGAAGCGGCGGCGCGTTTCCTCGACCACGCGGTGCACGATGAACTGCTCGTCGAGCCCGAGGCGATGGTCGGACTGCACGCGCGCATCGAACCAGTTCGCGCCCGCGTCGTCACGCTCGCGCATCGCCCGGATCGAGGTGAAGCGGCAGCCGTCGCACTCCTCGTACGCCGCGAGCTCCCAGTTGAGCAGCGCGATGAGGTCTTTCGCTGGCAGGGCTTCCATGCCATGCAGCTTGCTCGCGTGCGCGCGCCGCGGGTTGATGCACGTCAAGCGGCCGCGCGAGGCTTGCGCGCCACGAGGGTCGAGAACTCCTTGCGCGTGTCGCCCGGCGCAGGGAACGTTTCTTGCCGGGCGAACTCGATCTGCCAGCCGGCGAAATGCTGCTCGACTTCGTCGCGCCCGAAGAGGCAATAGCCCTTCGGATCGAACATTGCCCTGTAGGTCGTCCCCTCGACGAGCACGTTGATGACCGCGCAGCCGCCCGGCGCGACGTGATGCGCGATCTCTGAGAGCAGCTCGCGCGCGGCGTCGCAGGGCATGAACATGAGCAGGCCGATTGCCACGACCGTGTCGTATTCGCCGGCGAGGCGATACGCGGCGACGTCGGAGAACACGGCCGCCATGCCGAGGTCCTCGGCCAGCGACACTCTCACGATGCGTACGATCGCGGCAAGGCTCGCGTCGACCGCGACCACCCGGGCGCCGTTCCGTGCCGCGGCGATGGCCAGGTTGCCGAGGCCGCAGCCGAGATCGAGCACCCGTCCCTGCACGTAGGGCAGGGTCGCCTTCTCGAACGGATTGAGCGCGAAGTCCTGCGCCGCGATCTGGTCGCGGAACTGGCGATCGAAAAAATCGATGCTCGCGTTCGCCATCCGTCCTATATTAGTCTGGCCTTCATCCTCGGCTGGATGATCTAGGTTTGTCGCGTGTTCAGGGGAAAGGCGCGCGCCGAGGACTACGAGCAGCAGGAAAAGAAAAGGGCCCGCTCGGGGCCCTTTCGAAAAACGGCTGCGGAAGGATCAGGCGACAGGACGCGGAATCGGCACGATGAAGTTCTCGCGCACGACGTCCTTGCCGGCGATCAGCTCCTCCGCTTCGCGCCGCTCTTCGTCGAACACTACCGCGGCCAGCTTCTGCAGCGTCTCGCGTGCTTCGTCGAGCGTGCGGCCGTGCGAGTTGACGCCGGGCAGCTCCTCGATGAAGCCGATGTAACCGGAGTTCGATTTCAGGTAAACAGCGGTAAACGCGAGACGTCCCTGTTCCATTTCTTCCCTCCTGCGTGGGTCAGCAGAGCAGGTTACGCCCGGAAGCTTTCAAAAGTGTTACTTCCGGAAAAAAAATCGAATTTCAAAACGCGTGTGGTTCTTCGAACGACAAAATTTTTGCGCTGCGGAAGCTGCGCTGCGCAAATGCTGCGCCGCTCTCGAGATGAACGGAATAAGCAAATTCGAATTCGATGCGGCGACGCACATTGCAGAAGAAATGAACTGAAGCAGACGCGCCGATTATTTCTGCAGCAGATGCTTCTTCTCTTTCACCTTCGCCCATTCGTCCGCGTCGGGCGGCGCTGCCTCGCGCTCGATGATCGGCTGCCACTGCTGCGCGAGCTCGCGATTGAGCGCGATGAATTCGCGCTGGCTGTCCGGCACGTCGTCTTCCGCGAAGATCGCCTCGACCGGGCATTCAGGCACGCACAGCGTGCAGTCGATGCATTCGTCGGGATCGATGACCAGCATGTTCGGACCTGCGCGGAAGCAGTCCACCGGGCAGACATCGACGCAGTCGGTGTACTTGCACTTGATGCACGACTCGGTAACCACGTACGCCATAAGGCCTTTTCCATCAATAGTTTAACAGCTACTTGGGATGCGCTGGAGGCGACCCCATAATAGAGTGTTGCCCCGCCATTCGAACGAGGAGCCATGAGCAGCAACGATATCCGCCACGTGACCGATGACACATTCGATCCCGAAGTCCTGAAGAGCGACACGCCCGTGCTGGTCGATTACTGGGCCGAATGGTGCGGTCCATGCAAGTCGATCGCGCCGATCCTCGACGAGGTGGCCCGCGAGTACGGGGGGCGGCTCAAGGTGGCGAAGATCAACGTCGACCAGAATCAGCTCACGCCGGCAAAATTCGGCATCCGCGGCATTCCGACGCTCATGCTCTTCAAGAACGGCAACGTCGAGGCGACCCGCGTCGGCGCGCTCTCCAAATCCCAGTTGACCGCGTTTCTTGACAGCAACATCTGAAGCTCTTACGCTGTACGCGTAATCGAGCTCCCCGTCCTCAGAGGGGGCGGGGTTCTTAGCAACAGCAGCAAAAAATCCTAAGGTTTCAGCGCCGCCGAAGCACTGGCGCGCACATCCCAAGTTATGGCCAGACCTCAAGCGGTCCCGCCCGAAGCGACCAACGGCGAGCAAGCGCGCAGCGACGCGCGTCCGGAACCCCGAAGCGAATCCAAGAACGACGGCGGCGGAGGACAGGTTCCGATCCCGCTGCACCTCTCGGAGCTGAAGTCGCACCACGTCACGCAGCTGGTCGAGATGGCCGTCGCCAACGGCATCGAGAACGCGAGCCGGCTGCGCAAGCAGGACCTGATCTTCGCCCTGCTCAAGAACCAGGCGAAGAAGGGCGCCTCGATCTTCGGCGACGGCACGCTCGAAGTGCTGCCCGACGGCTTCGGCTTCCTGCGCTCGCCCGAGACCTCGTACCTCGCCTCGACCGACGACATCTACGTCTCGCCGTCGCAGATCCGCCGCTTCAACCTGCACACCGGCGACTCGATCGAGGGCGAGATCCGCACCCCAAAGGACGGCGAGCGCTACTTCGCGCTGGTCAAGGTCGACAAGGTCAACGGCGAGCCGCCCGAGGCGGCGAAGAACAAGATCCTGTTCGAGAACCTCACGCCGCTGCATCCCGACGAGCAGTTTCGCCTGGAGCGGGAGATCAAGGCCGAGGAGAACATCACCGGCCGGGTCCTCGACATCGTCGCGCCGATCGGCAAAGGCCAGCGCGGCCTGATCGTCAGCCCGCCCAAGGCCGGCAAGACGGTGATGCTGCAGCACATCGCGCACGCGCTCACCTCCAACCATCCCGAGATCACGCTGATCGTGCTGCTCATCGACGAGCGGCCCGAGGAAGTGACCGAGATGACGCGTACGGTGCGCGGCGAGGTCGTCGCCTCGACCTTCGACGAGCCGGCGAGCCGCCACGTGCAGGTGGCCGAGATGGTGATCGAGAAGGCAAAGCGCCTGGTCGAG
>CAYZFN010000006.1:0-30919 GCA_964477695.1 uncultured Enterobacteriaceae bacterium
CGGAATTACCTAACGTTTCATGAGGATGTGTTGCATTTCTGCGACAGTCTCGTTTTCGCCGTAATGTCAAGGACCTGCGCCGAACAGGGCTCGCAGTGCCGCCCCCGGGTCCGGCGCCCGCATCAACGCCTCGCCCACCAGGAACGCGCCAATGCCCGAGCGTTCCATGCGCTTCACGTCATCGCTGGACAGGATTCCGCTTTCGGTGATGACAAGCCGATCGCGAGGGACGCGAGCCAGAAGCTCGAGCGTGGTTTCGAGGCGCGTCTCGAAAGTCTTGAGGTTTCGATTGTTGATGCCGATTAAAGGCGTCTTCAGAAGCAGCGAGGCGGCGAGCTCGGCTGCATCATGCACTTCGACCAGGACCGCCATGCCGAGGCGATGCGCCAGCGATTCGAGCTCTGACATCGCCGGGCCGGACAGGCACGCGGCGATGAGCAGGATGCAGTCGGCACCGATCGCGCGCGACTCGAGCACCTGGTAAGGGTCGATGACGAAGTCCTTGCGCAGCACCGGCAACGAGCAGGCCGTCCGCGCGGCCTGCAAGTCGTCGTTGGTTCCCTGGAAGAACTGGCGATCGGTCAGCACGGAGAGGCAGGCGGCTCCCGCGCTTTCGTAGCTGCGAGCTATGGCGGCCGGATTGAAAGCTTCGCGCAGCACGCCGCGCGACGGGCTCGCCTTCTTGATCTCGGCGATCACCGCCGGTTTCCTTGCGCGCAGCGCGGCGACGAAATCGCGCGGCGCGGCGGCGCCCTGCGCCCGCTTTTCAAGGGCGGCGAGCGGCAAGCGCTCGCGCGCTTGCGCGATTTCCGTACGCTTTGCCGCGACGATGCGCTCGAGGATCGTCAAGCCGCGCTTTTCAATTTTTTCGTGAACGCGACGAACTCCTCTAGCTTCTGCTTCGCCGCGCCGCTGCGGATCGCCTGGCTCGCGCGCTCCACCCCCGCCTTGAGGGTCGGCGCCTTTCCGGCGACATAGATGGCCGCGCCGGCGTTCAGCGCGACGATGTTGTGCGCCGGCCCGGGCTGGTTCTCCAGCACCGCCTGAATCATCGCCCGCGATTCCTCCACCGTCGTCACCTGGATGGCGCGCCGGTCGTAGAGCTCCAGGCCGAAATGCGACGGGTGCAGGTTGTACTCGTTGATCTGGCCATCGACCAGCTCGCCCACCATGGTTTCGCCCGAGATCGAGATCTCGTCCAGCCCGTCCAGCCCGTAGACCACCATGACATGGCGCGAGCCCAGGCGCTGCAGCACCCGCACCTGGATGCCGACCAGGTCCGGATGGAACACGCCCAGCACCTGGTTCTTCGCCGCCGCGGGATTGGTGAGCGGGCCGAGAATGTTGAACAGCGTGCGCACGCCGAGCTCCTTGCGTACGGGCGCGGCGTACTTCATCGCCGCGTGATGGGCCGGCGCGAACATGAAGCCGAGGCCGAGTTTCTGCAGCGACTCGGCGGTCTGCTGCGGCGTAAGCGCGATATGTGCGCCGAGCGCCTCGAGCACTTCGGCGCTCCCCGAAGACGAGGAGACCGAGCGCCCCATGTGCTTGGCGACCTTGGCGCCCGCCGCTGCGGCGACAAACGCTGCGCAGGTAGAGATGTTGAAGGTATGCGCCGCGTCGCCCCCCGTGCCGCATGTGTCGACGAGATGGCGGTCGTCGGCCACCTCCACCGGCGTGGCGAGCTCGCGCATGACCTGCGCCGCGGCCGCGATCTCGCCGATCGTCTCCTTCTTGACGCGCAGGCCTACGATGAAGCCGGCGATCTGCGCCGGCGTCAGCTCGCCGCGCATGATCTGGCGCATGACGTGCAGCATCTCGTCGTGGAACACCTCGCGATGCTCGACCGTGCGCTGGATCGCCTCGGCAATCGTGATCTGCTTCATGAGCTTCCTCCCTCCATGAAATTCTGCAGCATGCGGTGCCCGTGCTCGGTGAGCAGCGCTTCCGGATGGAACTGCACCCCCTGCACCGGAAAGCCGCGATGGCGCAGGCCCATGATCTCGCCGTCCTCGGACTCCGCCGTCACTTGCAGGCACGGCGGCAGGCTCGCGCGCTCGACGACGAGCGAGTGGTAGCGCGTAGCGGTGAAGTCGTTCGGCAGCTGCGAGAAGACACCGCTGCCGTCGTGCCGGACGCGCGAGACTTTTCCGTGCATGACGCGCTTTGCCCGAACCACGCGTCCGCCGAACGCCTGCCCGATTGCCTGATGGCCGAGGCACACGCCGAGGATCGGCACCTTTCCGGCGAGCCGCTGGATCAGCTCGAGTGAGATGCCCGCCTGGTCGGGCGCGCAGGGCCCCGGCGAGACGACCAGCGCCGAGGGCTCGAGCGCCACTGCATCGTCGACGCTGATCGCGTCGTTACGCACGACGCGCACGTCGGCGCCAAGCTCGCCGAAATACTGCACCAGGTTGAAAGTGAACGAATCGTAGTTGTCGATCATCAGCACCATGGGCGCTACCCCGCTTACGGATTGCTTCGAGTTGTGAGTCGCCGATTCAGGCCGGCGCGGCCGTGGGGAGTCAGGCGGTTGGCGAACGCCAGCGCCAGAGCGGGTGCTGAAGGTAAAGCGGGAACTTCACGCCGCCGATTCTAGCCGAGATCGGCGATTTCGGCGGCTCTCAACAGGGCCCGCAGCTTGTGCTGGGTCTCCTGCCACTCGGCGAGGGGATCCGAATCGGCGACGATGCCGGCGGCGGCCTGGGCATGCAGCCGCCCGCCCTTCAGCACGGCGGTGCGGATGGCGATCGCCACGTCCATGTCGCCGTTGAAACCGAGGTAGCCGACGGCGCCGCTGTAGATGCCGCGCCGCACCGGCTCCAGCTCGTCGATGATCTGCATGGCGCGCACCTTCGGGGCGCCGGTCACCGTGCCGGCCGGGAACGCCGCCTTCAGCACGTCGAGCGCGTCCAGGCCGGGCGCGATGCGCCCTTCGATATTCGACACGATGTGCATGACGTGCGAATAGCGCTCGACCACCATCTTCTCGGTCACCCGCACGGTACCGGTCGCGGCTACCCGCCCGACATCGTTGCGCCCGAGGTCGATCAGCATCACGTGCTCGGCGCGCTCCTTCGGATCGGCGAGCAATTCCTGGGCGATCGCCGCATCCGCCTCGGGGGTCTTGCCGCGCGGCCGCGTGCCGGCGATCGGTCGCAGGGTGATCGTCTCGCCGGACAGGCGCACGAGGATCTCGGGCGATGCGCCTACGACATGATGGTCGCCGAAATCGAAGTAATACATGTAAGGCGACGGATTCACCCCGCGCAGCGCGCGATAAAGGGCGAGCGGCGGGGCGCGGAAGTCGCGCGAGCTGCGCTGCGAGATCTGCACCTGCATGACGTCGCCGCCGAGGATGTATTCCTTCGCGCGGCGCACGGCGTCGAGAAAGTCGCGCTCCGTGAAAGTCCGCTCGAGTGGCGCTGGGTGGGCGTTTCCTTCGATGGGCGCAAGCACGAGCTCTTCGGGCAGCGCCGCCATGAGGCGGCTGCGCAGCGCTTCAAGGCGCGCCTTGGCCCGCATGAGGGCCGCCGGCTGGCGGGGATCGGCGTAGACAACGAAATAGAGCTTGCCGAGGACGTTGTCCACCACCGCCAGTTCGTCGGAGACGAGCAGCAGCATGTCCGGCGTATCGAGGGCGTCGGGCTTGGGCACGCCGAGCGCGCGCGGCTCCACGTGGCGCACGGCTTCATAGCCGATATAGCCGGCCAGCCCGCCACCGAAGCGCAGCCCCCTAGGCAAAGGCGCCGCTCGCTCGCGGCCCAGCCAGTCGCGCACGTAGGCGAATGGATCGGCATCCTCGACGCTCTCAAGGCAGACGTCGGCGCCGCGCGCATCGCGCAACCAGCGGCTCACCGAGCGAGCGCGTGCCTCGATACGCTCGGCGCAGGCGAGGCCGATGAACGAATAGCGGCCGAAGCGCTCGCCGCCGACCACCGATTCGAGAAGATAGGAATACGGCGCATTGGCGAGCTTGAGGTAGAGCGCGAGCGGCGTGTGCAGGTCCGCCCGCGCCTCGGCCAGCACCGGGATACGCGTGTAGCCCTGCTCCGCAGCGGCCCGAAAATCGCCTTCCGTCACAGCGCAGCCAGGCGAGCGCGCATATCGCGCAGCGTGGCGGCGTAGTCCTTGGAGCCGAAGATCGCCGAGCCGGCGACGAAGGTGTCGGCGCCGGCGCGGGCGACCTGAGCGATGTTGTCGGCCTTGATGCCGCCGTCGACCTCGAGCCAGATACTCTTTCCGCACGCGTCAATGCGCCGGCGCACCTCGGCGATCTTCGGCAGCACCGAGGCGATGAACTGCTGGCCGCCGAAGCCGGGGTTCACCGACATCAGCAGCACGAGATCGAGCTTCTCCAGCGTGTGGTCAAGAAACGCGAGCGGCGTCGCCGGGTTGAGCACCAGCCCGGCCTTGCAGCCGTGCTCCTTGATGAGCGAGATCGTTCGATCGACATGATCGGACGCCTCCGGATGGAAGCTGATGATGCCCGCGCCCGCTTTTGCGAAATCGCCGACCAGCCGATCCACGGGGCGCACCATCAGGTGCACGTCGAGCGGTATCTCGACGTGCGGCTTGAGCGCCGCGCAGACCAGCGGTCCGACGGTGAGATTGGGGACGTAATGGTTGTCCATCACGTCGAAGTGGATGAGATCCGCGCCGGCGCGCGCCACCGCGCGCACTTCTTCGCCGAGCCGCGAAAAGTCCGCGGAAAGGATGCTGGGCGCGATGCGAAAGGCCATCACCGCCCGAGTTTACAATGGGCCCATGCCCGAGCAGAACCCGGCCGCCGACAAGCAGTACGACATTGCCGTCAGCGCGCAGACGCAGTACCTGGCCGAGCAGTCGGACGAAGCGAGCGGACGCTACGTGTTCGCCTACACGATCACCTTGCGTAACTCGGGCAACGTCGCCGCTCAGCTCATCAGCCGGCACTGGATCATTACCGACTCGCAGGGCCTGGTCCAGGAGGTGCGCGGTTTAGGCGTGGTCGGCGCCCAGCCGCTCCTGCAGCCGGGCGAAAGCTACGAGTACACGAGCGGCGCCTCGATCGCCACGCCGGTCGGCACGATGCGCGGCAGCTACCAGATGGTCGCCGAGGACGGCACGCGCTTCGAGGCGATGATCCCGCAGTTCACGCTTTCGATTCCGCGCGTGCTCCACTGATCACTTGCGCTTGCGCGGCCACGTCAGCCACACGATCAGGCCGGCGACGAGCAACGCAACAAACATCTCAACGTACACGATCCACATGCGACGGCTTGTCCTCGCACTCATTCTAGCGATCGCGGCGTGCACGCCGCTGCGCGAGGCGCCTTGCGGCGATTGCGCGCCACGCAAGCCGCCACCCGAGCGCGCGCAGTACCTCGAATGGGATTTTGCCGCCTTGCCCGGATGGCGCGAAGCGAAGCTCGAGCCGAGCCTGGTCGCGTTCCTGGCCGGCTGCCCGCGCGCCGGCGGTTCGCTGATAAACGCTTGCGCGGCCGCGTCCCTGGCGCCCGCGGGCGACGAAGACGCGGCGCGCCGCTTCTTCGAGAGCCAATTCACGCCTTACGCGCTGATTGCCTCAGACGGCGTGGACAACGGTCTCGTCACCGGCTACTACGAGCCGCTGCTGCACGGCAGCCGCACCCAGAGCGCGGGCTACCGCTATCCGGTGTACGGCGTGCCGGACGATCTGGTCGTGGTCGACCTGGGTTCGGTCACTCCCGAGGTGCGCAATTTGCGGCTGCGCGGACGGCTCGAAGGCCGCCGCGTCGTGCCGTATTGGAGCCGCGCCGAAATCGAAGGGAAAAGCGACAAGTTGCCGGCGCCGGTCATCGCCTGGGTCGCCGATCCGGTGGATCTCTTCTTCCTCCAGGTGCAGGGGTCCGGGCAGATTCTGCTCGAGAGCGGCGAGCGGCTGCGTGTCGGCTATGCCGACCAGAACGGTCATCCCTATCGCTCGGTCGGTCGCTACCTCGTCGAGCGCGGCGAGCTCAAGCTCGAGCAGGCGTCGATGCAGTCGATCAAGGCCTGGGGCATGGCGAATCCGGCGAAGCTCCAGGACGCGCTCAATTACAACTCGAGCTATGTGTTCTTTCGCGAGGTCGGCGACCCGCGCGGCCCTTTCGGCGCGCTCGGTGTGCCGCTCGTGCCGCAATACAGCCTCGCGGTCGACCGCCGCTTCATTCCGCTTGGGGCGCCTGTCTATCTCGCCACCACGCAGCCGCTGTCCGAGGAGCCGCTGCAGCGGCTGATGGCCGCCCACGACACCGGCGGTGCGATTCGCGGCGTAGTGCGCGCCGACTACTTCTGGGGAACCGGCGACGAGGCGGGTGCGACGGCGGGCCGCATGCGCCAGCAAGGCCGGCTATGGCTTCTGTGGCCGCGCGGCGAGCCCTTGCCGAGCGGCGACTAGCGCCGGCTACGGGCGCTCGCTCTTTGCCAGCTGCTCCGTCAGGTCGGCGAACTGCATGCCACCGCTGATGCGCTCGCCATTGGCGAAAATGAGCGTCGGCGTGGCATTCACCCCGAGCTTGTGCCCAAGCTCGAGATTTTTCTCCACGGGATTGGCGCACGCCGGGCTCGCCGCGGGCGGCTTGCCGTTCAGCGCGAGATCGAGCCATGCCTTGCTGCGATCGGGCGAGCACCACACTGCCTTCGAGTGATCGGTGAGCTCGGGGTGGATCACCGGGAACATGAACACGTAGATGGTGATGTCGTCCATCTTCTGCAGCGTCTGCTCGAACTGCTTGCAATACGGGCAATGCGGATCGGAGAACATGGCGAGCACGCGCTTGCCGTTTCCGCGCTGGATCTTCACTGCCTGGTCGAGCGGCAGGGCGTCGAACTTGACCGCGTTCAGCTTGCGCAGCCGCTCCTCGGTGAGATCGCGATCGGCAACCGTGTCGTAGATCTTGCCGAGGACGATGTGCGAAGCGTCGGCGTCGGTGTAGAGGATGCGCACGCCCTGCGCGGAACGGAAGCGCACCTCGAACAGGCCGAGCGGTCCCGGCTGGATGCCTTCGACCTTGGCGCCGCCGAGCTTCTCCTCGACCACGCGGCGGATCTGCGCATCGTCGGCGCGGGCCGGCGCGGCGAGCGCCAGCATGAGCAGCGGCAGCAGGAATCGGAACATCGCTTGTCTCCTGTCGCGTCAGCCCATTGCCCGACGCATGAGAATGTTCTTTAGGACCGGCAGCCGGTCGGTCAGGTTCAATCCGGTGTTGCGCAGCCGGGACATAAGGCCGCTTTCGGCCTGGTAGAGCCGGAAGAGGCCATGCACCACGCCGTCCATCGCCAGTATAGGCTCGGCCCGGGACCGTTCATACCGGCGCAGCAGCCGGTAGTCGCCGGGGTCGCGCCCGGGCTCGCGGGTCGCGAGAATGTCAACAAGCGTTCGGACATCCTGCAAGCCGAGATTCAGCCCCTGTCCCGCGAGCGGATGGATGACGTGCGCCGCATCGCCGGCGAGCGCGATGCGCGGCGCGACGAGCGAGCGTGCGGCGAGCCGACGTAGCGGATAGCTGCGCACCGGCGAAGCGGCAACCAGTTCGCCCAGCGCCCTTTTGCAGGCCTCGCTCACCTCCGCCGCGAGCGCTCGAGCATCGAGAAGCGCTACGCGGTCGGCCTCTCGCCCCGGCAGCGACCAGACCATCGACACCTGCCGGCCAGGCAGCGGCAGAAGAGCAAGCACGGCACCGCCCGGCAGAAACCACTGCCACGCCGTATTGCCGTGCGGCTTGGCGCAATGGAAGTTCGCGACGACCGCCGCCTGTCCGTACTCGCTTTCGCGCGCGCCGATTCCGGCCGCGCGCCGCACGAACGATTGTGCGCCGTCCGCGCCGGCGACGAGCCGCGCGTCGAGGCTGCGCCCATCCTCGAGCAGGAGCGTGGCGCGGGACGAGTCGACCAGCAGCCGCTCGCAGGCCGCGCCGCGGATCACCTCGATGTCGGATAGATCGCGCCACAGCGCTCGCTGCAGCGCGCCGTCCTCGACGATCCAGGCGAGCTCGCCGACCCCGGCCTCGAGCGCGTCGAACTCGAGATGCGCCCGGCCATCGTCGCCGTAGATCGACATGGCGTGCACGGCAGTAAGCCGCTCCGGCGGAAGCGCCCGCCAGCAGCCGATCGACTGGAGGAATGCGACGTTTGCCGGGCTCAGCGCATACGCCCGCGCATCGAACTCTTCGGCGGCCAGCGATCGATCGACGGGCGGCTCGCCGACCAGCGCCACCGACAATCCGCGCACGGCGCGCGCCAGGCCCGCGCCGACGGGGCCGCCGCCGACGACGATGAGGTCATGACCCACTCGGTTTATAATCCCGTCTCTCGGCGTGGCGAATTAGCTCAGCTGGTTAGAGCAGCGGAATCATAATCCGTGTGTCCGGGGTTCGAGTCCCTGATTCGCCACCAACACTTCCCTCGCTCGTTGGCCGGCCGCCAACGCAACGGTCAAACCCCTCTCGCAGGCTGCCTCAGGCGGGCGTGCCTGCGATGTAGTGCTCGAGCTGCTCGATGACGAATTTCTGCTCGTCGATGATGTCCTTCACCAGGTCGCCGATGGAGATCAGGCCGACCAGCGCGCTTTTGTCCATGACCGGAAGATGCCGCAGGCGCTTCTCGGTCATCAGCACCATGCATTCCTCGCTCGTCTGATCGGGGCGCACGAACATCACCGGCGACATCATGATGTCGCGCACCGCGATGTCCTTGGACGAGCGCTGCAGGAGCACGATTTTTCGCGCGTAGTCGCGCTCGCTGATGATGCCGAGCACCGTTTCGTCCTGCATGACCACGACCGCGCCGATGTTCTTGTCCGCCATGAGCTTGACGGCTTCGAACACGGTCGCCGCGGGGCCGATGCGGTAAACCGTCTTGTCGGGCTTGCCTTGCAGGATCTGCGCGGCTGTTCTCATTCGAGCTCTCCTTCCGTCCTCCGGTCAAAAGGATAGGCCTTCGGGCGACGCGGAGGCATGCCAAAGTGCGCAAGCAGCGACTCGCGCCACTCGTGCGACAATACCTCGGCCTCCCCGGATCCGCCAGCCTTTTCCCCATGGGAAAGCTCTTCCTCCGCACCTTCGGCTGCCAGATGAACGAGTACGACTCGGCCAAGATCGCCGACGTGCTGCGCGAGGCGGAAAGCGCCCAGCCGGTGGCCGCGCCCGAGGGCGCCGACCTGATCGTCTTCAACACCTGCTCGGTACGCGACAAGGCCGAGCACAAGCTGTTCGCCGACCTCGGGCGGGTCAAGCACCTCAAGCGCGAGAACCCCGCGCTGCTCGTCGCGGTAGGCGGGTGCGTCGCGAGCCAGGAGGGCGCGGCGATCGTCGAGCGGGCGCCGTTCGTCGACGTGGTGTTCGGGCCGCAGACTTTGCACCGCCTGCCCGAGCTGCTCGCGCGCCGCCGCGTCACCGGCGAGCCGCAGGTCGACATCAGCTTCCCGTCGATCGAGAAATTCGACCACCTGCCGCCGGCCGAGGTGCAGGGCGCGCGCGCTTTCGTCTCGATCATGGAGGGCTGCAGCAAGTACTGCAGCTTCTGCGTAGTCCCGTACACGCGCGGCGAGGAAGTCTCACGCCCGTTCGCGCACGTGCTCGCCGAAGTGGCCGCGCTGGCGGCGCAGGGCGTGAAGGAGGTGACCCTGCTCGGCCAGAACGTCAACGCGTGGCGGGGCCACATTGGAGAAGTGAGCGAGGGCAAGGCGGCCGACTTCGCCGAGCTGCTCGCCTTCGTCGCGGAGATCGACGGCATCGAGCGGATTCGCTACACGACTTCGCATCCGCGCGAGTTCACCCGGCGCCTGATCGACGCGCATGGCGCGCTCGCCAAGCTGGCGCCGCAAGTGCATCTTCCGGTCCAGTCCGGCGCCGACCGCGTGCTCGCGGCAATGAAGCGCGGCTACACCGCGCTCGAATATCGCTCGATCGCCCGCCGCCTGCGCAAGGCATGCCCCGAAGTCAGCCTGACCTCCGACTTCATCGTCGGCTTTCCCGGCGAAACGGAAGCCGATTTCGCGGCGACGCTGAGGCTTGCGCACGAGCTCGACTTCGACGGCTCCTACTGCTTCGCCTACAGCGCGCGTCCGGGAACGCCGGCCGCAGAGCTGCTCGACCAGGTCCCCGAAGCGGTGAAGAACGAGCGACTACGGCGATTGCAGGCGCAGCTTGACGCGCAGGCGGCTGCGGCGTCGCTGCGCATGGTGGGCACGACGCAGCGGCTCCTGGTGGAAGGGCCTTCGCGCCGCCGGCCGGGCGAGCTGGCGGGGCGCGCGCCTAACAACCGCATGGTGAATTTTCCCGGCGGGCCCGGCCTCGCCGGTGCGTTCGTGGATGTGCGCATCACCGGCTGCGCGGCGCACTCGTTGCGCGGGGAGCGCGATGCGAGCTAAGGCGGTCGAGGTGCGCCTCGACCCGGTCGACAACCAGCGCCTCGCGCGGCTGTGCGGCGCGCTCGACCAGAACCTGCGCCAGATCGAATCGGCGCTCGACGTGACCATCGCCCGGCGCGGCGCGCGTTTCACGGTGCGCGGCGAGCAGGCGCACAAGGCGGCGCAGGCGATCGAGCATTTCTACGATCGCGCGGCTGGCGAGCTGACGCTCGACGACGTGCAGCTCGGGCTCACGGAGCTTGCGAAGAACGTAGCGGTGAAAAGCGAAGGCCCGCAGCTGCTCACCCGGCGCACCGACCTGCACGGCCGCACGCCGCACCAGATCGAGTACATCGAGAACATCCTCGCCCACGACCTCAGCTTCGGCATCGGGCCCGCCGGCACCGGCAAGACCTACCTGGCGGTCGCCTGCGCGGTGGATGCGCTCGAGCGCGACAAGGTGAAGCGCATCGTCCTCGCGCGCCCGGCGGTCGAGGCGGGCGAGCGCCTGGGCTTCCTGCCCGGCGACCTCGCGCAGAAGGTCGATCCGTATCTGCGCCCGCTGTACGACGCGCTCTACGACCTGATGGGCTTCGAGAAGACCGGAAAATTGCTCGAGCGAGGAACGATCGAATTGGCTCCGCTCGCTTATATGCGCGGGCGCACCCTCAACCATGCGTTCATCATCCTCGACGAGGCGCAGAACACCACGCCGGAGCAGATGAAGATGTTCCTCACGCGCATCGGCTTCGGCGCGAAGGCGGTAGTCAACGGCGACGTGACGCAGATCGACCTGCAGCGGGGCCAGAAGAGCGGCCTGATCGAGGCGCGGCGCATCCTCGCCGACGTGCGCGGCATCGCATTTACGCAGTTCGGCGCGCAGGACGTGGTGCGTCATCCGCTGGTAGCGCGCATCATCGATGCCTACGATCAGGCGGCGCCGCAAGAATAAGGTCCGCGTCCAGTACGCAGCGCCGCGGCGCGGAATTCCCTCCGCGGCATCGTTCGCCCGCTGGGCGCGCGCGGCGCGCCCCGGCATGCCGATCACCATTCGCGTCGTCGGCGAGCGCGAAGGGCGTCGGCTCAACAATACCTTTCGGACGAAGAAGCACGCGACCAACGTGCTCAGCTTTCCGCTTGAGGGCGAGGGCGACATCGTGCTCTGCCACCCGGTCGTGGCGCGGGAAGCGCGCGTGCAGGGCAAGCGCCTCGCTGCGCACTATGCGCACCTCGTCGTGCACGGCGTGCTGCACCTGCGCGGCTTCGCGCACGGACGGGAAATGGAGCGCCGCGAGGTGCGAATCCTGCGCGGTTTCGGCGTGGCGGACCCTTACACGCTAGACAGGTAGAATGTGCCGGCCGGCATGAACGACCCTGCCCGCCCCAGCCTGCTCGAGCGACTCTCGGCGTTCCTCATGCGGGAGCCGAGCGACCGCGAGCAGCTGGTACAGCTGCTGCGCTCCGCCTATTCACGCAACCTGCTCGACGCCGACGTGCTGTCGATCATCGAGGGCGCGCTCACCGTGTCGGAGATGCAGGTGCGCGACATCATGATCCCGCGCGCCCAGGTCGACTTCATCGATATCAACGAGCCGGTGGAAAGCTTCATCCCGCGCGTCATCTCGACCGCGCACTCGCGCTTTCCCGTGATCGACCAGAACCGCGACGACGTGATCGGCGTGCTGCTCGCCAAGGACCTGCTGCGCTACTACGCCGGCGAGGAAGGCTTCAACGTGCGCGAGATGCTGCGCCCCGCGGTGTTCGTCCCGGAAGCGAAGCGCCTGAACGTGCTGCTGCGCGAGTTCCGCGCCAGCCGCAACCACATGGCCATGGTGGTCGACGAATACGGCGGCGTGGCCGGGCTCGTCACGATCGAGGACGTGCTCGAGCAGATCGTCGGCGACATCGAGGACGAATACGACTTCGACGAGGCGTCCGACAACATCCTGCCCGAGCAGGGCGGCCGCTACCGCGTCAAGGCGCTGACGCAGATCGCCGACCTGAACGCGGCACTCGGCACGAAGTTCCCCGACGAGGCGGCCGACACGGTGGGCGGCCTCGTCATCTCGCAGCTCGGCCGGCTGCCCAAGCGCGGTGAGACGCTCGCCATCGACGGCGTGCGCTTCCAGGTGCTGCGCGCCGACAGCCGGCGCGTCTACACGCTGCTCGTCGACAAGCCGAAGTGATCTTGGCGCTTCTCGCGGGCGCGGCGTCGGTGCTCGCGTTCGCGCCGCTCGGCGCGTATCCGATCCTGCTCGCCGCCTTCGCCGTGCTCGCGCATTTGTGGATGGGCGCGCCGCGCCGCTGCTTCTGGACGGGCTGGGCGTTCGGCGTCGGCCTCTTCGGCGCCGGCGTCTCGTGGGTCTACATCAGCATGTCGCGCTTCGGCGGCATGCCGCCCGTGCTCGCGGCGATTGCCACCGCCGGCTTGTGCGCCTTCCTGGCGCTGTTTCCCGCCGCAGCTGGCTGGGTCCAGGCGCGGATACCGGCGCACCCCGCGCTGCGCGCCGCGCTTCTCATGCCTGCCTCGTGGACGCTTGCGGAATGGCTGCGCTCATGGCTGCTCACCGGGTTTCCATGGCTTTCCGCGGGCTATGCCGCAGTAGGTTGGCCGCTGCAGGGCTACGCGCCGCTCGCCGGCGTTCTTGCGGCCTCGTTTCTCACGTTCACGTCTGCCGGGCTGCTTTATCTCGCTTATCGCGGGCGAAAGCCGGGCTATGCGCTGCTCTTCGTTGCGCTGGTGGGCGCCGGCGAAGCATTGCGTTATGTGCACTGGACGGCGCCCTCCGGTCTGCCGATCACGGCATCGCTCCTGCAAGGCAACATCGAGCAGGACCTCAAATTCAGCCCCGAGCGTTACGCGCATACGCTCGAGACGTACGCGCGCCTCACCGAAGAGACGCGCGCCCGGCTGATCGTCTTTCCCGAAACGGCTTTGCCGCGCTTCCTGGATGAGATCGATCCGCCCTACCTCGAGCGCCTGCAGGCAATCGCGCGCCGCAACGGCGGCGACGCACTGGTCGGCGTGCTCTTTCGCCGCACGCGCGACGAGTATTACAACAGCGTCGTCACGCTCGGGGCATCGCCGACGCAGCTCTACAACAAGGTGCATCTCGTGCCCTTCGGCGAGTTCGTGCCGCCGGGTTTCGGCTGGACGCTCGACGTGATGCACATCCCCATGTCGGATTTTTCTTCCGGGCGCGACGGGCAGCGCGTGCTGGCCGTGGCCGGCGAGCGCGTCGCGCCCAACATATGCTACGAGGACGCGTTCGGCGAGGAGATCGCGCGCCATGCGGCGCAGGCCACGCTGCTCGTCAACCTGTCGAACGTCGCGTGGTTCGGCGACTCGCTGGCGCCCGCCCAGCACCTGCAGATCGCCCGGATGCGCGCCGTGGAGACCGGCCGCGTGCACCTCACGGCGACGAACAGCGGCATCACCGCCTCGATCGACCGCGACGGACGCGTCACTGCGCGGCTGCCGCAGTTTCGCGAGGGCCGGCTCGAGGTCACGGCGCAGGGCTACGTGGGCGCGACCCCGTACGTTGTCCTGCACGACTGGCCGATCGTCATCGGCTCGCTCCTCATCCTCGCCGGCGCGGCGGCGGGCGCGGCGCGGCGCCGGTAAAATCTCGCGCTTCGATGCTGACTTTCCAGCAGCTCATCCTGCGCTTGAATCAGTACTGGGACCGCCAAGGCTGCGTGCTGCTGCAGCCCTACGACATGGAAATGGGCGCCGGGACCTTCCACACCGCGACTTTCCTGCGCGCCATCGGCCCCGAGCCCTGGAACGCCGCGTACGTCCAGCCTTCGCGCCGGCCGAAAGACGGCCGCTATGGCGACAACCCGAACCGCCTGCAGCACTATTACCAATACCAGGTGGTGCTCAAGCCCTCGCCCACCGACATCCAGGAGCGCTATCTCGAGTCACTGATAGCCCTCGGCGTCGATCCCAAGGAGCACGACATCCGCTTCGTCGAGGACGACTGGGAATCGCCGACGCTCGGCGCGTGGGGGCTCGGCTGGGAAGTGTGGCTCGACGGCATGGAGATCACGCAGTTCACCTACTTCCAGGAAGTCGGCAGCCTGCCGTGCAAACCGGTGCTCGGCGAGATCACCTATGGCCTCGAACGCCTGGCGATGTACCTGCAGGGCAAGGAGAGCGTGTACGACCTCGTCTGGGTCGACGGTATGCGCTACGGCGATGTGTATCACCAGAATGAAGTCGAGCAGTCGCGCTACAACTTCGAGCTGGCGAATGTCGAGATGCTGTTTCGCCATTTCGCCGAGTACGAAGCCGAGGCGAAGCGCCTGGTCGCCGCGCAATGCGTGCTGCCCGCCTACGAGATGGTGCTGCGCTGCTCGCATACGTTCAACCTGCTCGACGCGCGCGGGGCGATCTCGGTGACCGAGCGGGCGGCCTATATCGGGCGGGTGCGCGAGCTGGCGCGTGCCGTTGCCCAGTCCTATTACGAGGCGCGCGGGCGCCTCGGCTTTCCCCTCGCCCATGCCTGAGCTGCTCGTCGAGGTCCTGACCGAAGAGCTGCCGCCGAAATCGCTGCGGGCGCTCTCGCAAGCCTTCGCCGAGCGCGTCGCTCTCGACCTCGAGCGCGCGGCGCTCAAGGGCCGCGACGCGCCGCGCATCTATGCCACGCCGCGGCGCATGGCCTTCGCCATTCCGGGCGTTCTCGAAAAGGCCGCCGACCGGGACACCGAAGTGAGCGGGCCGTCGGCGAAGGCGCCGGCGCAGGCCATCGCCGGCTTTGCGCGCAAGCACGGCCTGACGGCCGAGCAGCTCGGGCAGCGCGATTCGCCGAAAGGCCCGATCGTCGTGGCGCAGGTGCGGGTGAGCGGTGCCGCGCTCGCCGAATCGCTCGCCGCCATGGTGGAGGGGGCGCTGAAAGCGCTGCCCATCTCCAAGCTCATGCGCTGGGGTGCTGGCGATGCGCAGTTCGTGCGGCCGGTGCACGGGCTGGTGATGATGCACGGCGAGAAGGTGGTCCCCGGCAAGGTTTTCCAGGTGGATTCGGGAACAGCGACGCAAGGCCATCGGTTTATGGGCAAGGGCACGATCGAGCTTTCGCGTGCCGAGGAATATGCCGAGCGCCTGCAGCGCGAAGGCTGTGTCATCGCCGGGTTCGATGCACGGCGGGCCGAGATCGACCGCCAGCTCAAGGCCTTTGCCGCCCGGGAGCATGCGGGCCTCGGCGATTATGCCGGTCTGCTAGACGAAGTCAGCGCGCTGGTCGAGTACCCGCAGGTCTACCTCGGGAGCTTTGCCGAGCAGTACCTGGAGGTGCCGCAAGAGTGCCTCATCCTCACCATGCGGCAGAACCAAAAATACTTTCCATTGTTCGACGCCGCCGGCAAGCTCAAGCCGCGCTTTCTCATCGTCTCGAACATGAAGGTGGACGACCCGCGCCACATCATCGGCGGCAACGAGCGCGTGGTGCGGCCGCGCCTCGAGGACGCGCGCTTTTTCTACGAGCAGGACCGCCGCACCCGGCTCGAGTCGCGGGTGCCGCAGCTGGCGAAAGTGGTCTATCACCGCAGGCTCGGCTCGCAGCTCGAGCGTGTCGAGCGTCTGCAGCTTCTCGCCGGCGCAATCGCCCGCCGGCTGCACGCCGACGTGCCGCTCACCGAACGCGCGGCATGGCTCGCGAAAGCCGATCTGCTGACCGGCATGGTCGGCGAGTTTCCCGAGCTGCAGGGCGTCATGGGACGCTATTACGCGCTGCACGACGGCGAGCCGCCGGGGCTCGCCGACGCCATCGAGGCGCATTACCGGCCGCGCTTTGCGGGCGATGCGCTCCCCGAGACGGCGATGGCCTGCGCGGTCGCGCTCGCCGACAAGCTGGACGCTCTTGCGGGCCTCTTTTCGGTCGGCGAGACGCCGACCGGCGAGAAGGACCCGTTCGGCCTGCGCCGCGCCGCGCTCGGCACCGTGCGCATCCTGGTCGAGCGCAAGCTGCCGCTCGAGCTGCCTTTCCTCCTCGATACGGCCGCGGCGCCGTTCCAGGGCAAGGCGCGACGCGAGCTCGAAGCGTTCGTCTTCGACCGCTCACGCAGCCATTTCCGCGAAGCGGGGTACTCGGTCAACGAGGTGGAAGCGGTGCTATCGCTTCTCCCGCCGCGGCTCGATCTCGTGCCTTCGCAGCTGGAGGCGGTACGCGCCTTTGCCTCGCTTCCGGAAGCGGAAAGCCTCGCCGCGGCGAACAAGCGCGTCGGCAACATTCTGCGCCAGGCGCATGCCAAGGGCGAGTCGTTCGCCGGCGCCGACGCGGCCGCGCTCAAGGAACCCGCCGAGCGCGCGCTCTTCGAGGCGCTGCGCGCGAGCGCGCGGCACGCCGCGCCGCTCTTCGAAAAAGGCGACTACACCGGGTATCTGCGCACGTTCGCGGTGCTCAAATCGCCGGTCGACGCGTTTTTCGATTCCGTAATGGTGATGGTCGACGAGGCGGCGCTGCGCCGCAATCGCCTCGGGCTGCTGCACGACCTGCAGCAGTCGATGAACCGCATCGCCGATCTTTCCAAGCTCGCAAAATGAAACTGGTCATCCTCGATCGCGACGGCACGATCAACCACGACAGCGACGAGTACATCAAGTCGCCGGCCGAGTGGCGCCCGATCAAGGGCAGCCTGGAAGCGATCGCGCGGCTCACACAGGCGGGCTACCGGGTCGTCGTGGCGACCAATCAGTCGGGCATCGCGCGCGGGCTGCTCAGCACGCACACGCTGTTCGCCATCCACGACACCTTGCAGCGTGCGCTCGCGCAGGTTGGCGGGCGCATCGATGCGTTCTTCTTCTGCCCGCACGCCGCGGACAGCGGCTGCGAATGCCGCAAGCCGCGGCCCGGCATGCTGCTCGAGGTTGCGCGCCGCTTCAACGTCTCGCTCAAGGACACTTACTACGTGGGCGACTCGCGCAAGGACCTCGAAGCCGCGCTCGCCGCCGGCGCCCGGCCGGTGCTCGTGCTCACCGGCAAGGGCCGCAAGACGCGCGACGAAGGCAATCTTCCCTCCGGCACGCAGGTGTTCGCCGACCTCGCGGCGTTCGCCGAGCAGCTGGCGCCATGAGGGCGGCGAACCGGCCCTCGATCGCTCGTTCCGCTCTCTTCGGGCTCTTGCTATTGCTCATCACGCCGCCCTACGCCCTCGTCGCTCTCGTCACTTTCGCGCTGCCGCGCATGCTTCGCTATCGCATCATCGCCGGCTGGTCGCGCGCGGTGGTGTCTCTTGCCCGGGCGGTTCTCGGCATCCGCTGGCGCGTGGAAGGCCGCGAGCACCTCCCGGAGCGCCCGGCGGTCATCCTGGCCAAGCACCAGTCGGCTTGGGAGACGCTCGCCTTCCAGCTCATCTTTCCGCCGCAGGTGCACGTCCTCAAGCGCGAGCTGCTGTGGATTCCGTTCTTCGGCTGGGGGCTTGCGCTCATGAGCCCGATCGCCATCAACCGTTCGCGCGGCGCGGCGGCGCTGCGGGCGATGGCGCGCCTTGGCCGCGAGCGGCTGGCGCAGGGCTTCTGGATCGTCGTCTTTCCGGAGGGCACGCGAGTCGCGCCGGGCGAGCGGCGCCGCTACCAGCCGGGCGGCGCGTGGCTCGCCGCCGCGACCGGCGCGCCGGTCGTTCCGGTCGCGCACAATGCCGGCCTGTACTGGCCGCGCAACGCGTTTCTCAAGCGGCCCGGCACGGTGACCGTGCGCATCGGGCCGCCGATCGACACGGCGAGCCGTGACGCCGACACCATCAACGCCATGGCACAAGAATGGATAGAAGAGCAACAGAAGGCACTTTGCTGATCGAGCTGGGCGGCCGCTTGGTCGAGTATCGCTTCGCGCGCCGGCGGCGCCGCACGCTCGGCATCAGCGTCGACGGCGGGGGACTGAAGGTCGCCGCGCCGCTGCGCGCGCCCTGGCGCGAGGTCGAGTCGTTCCTGCGCCACAAGGAGCGCTGGATCCTCGCCAAGCTGGACGAATGGTCGCGGGTCACGCCCGCGCCCGTCCTGCGGTGCGCGAGCGGCGAGCGGCTGCCGCTTTTCGGCGAGCCGCGCGAGCTCGAGGTACGGCGCGGCAGCCGCGGCGTGCACGAGCAGGCCGAGCGGCTCGTGGTCTGCGCGCGTAAAGGCGCGCGGCCGCTCCCGGTCCTCGTCGCCTGGCTGAAGGCGAAGGCGCTTGGCGCGCTCGCGCCGCGCGCCGCTCACTACAGCGCATGCCTCGGGCTCGCCGCGCCGCGGGTCGCGCTCTCCCACGCACGCACCCAATGGGGCATTTGCACCGAGGACGGCATCATCCGCCTGTCATGGCGGCTCGTGCATGTCGCGCCGGCGCTCGCCGACTATGTCGTGGCGCACGAGGTCGCCCATCTGGTCGAGCTCAACCACTCGCGCCGCTTCTGGAAGGTGGTGAGCGAGCTTTACCCCGCCTGGCGCGAGGCGCGCGAGCGCCTCGAGCTCGCCGGCGCATCCCTTCCCATCCTGAGAGGCACGTCATGAGGATCCTGCACACCATGCTCCGCGTCGGCGATATGCAGCGCTCGATCCGCTTCTATACCGAGGCGCTCGGCATGAAAGTCCTGCGCACGACCGACCGTCCCGAGCAGAAATATTCTCTCGCGTTCGTCGGGTACGAAGACGAGAGCCGCGCGGCGGTGCTCGAGCTGACCTACAACTATGGCGTCGAGCGCTACGACCTCGGCTCGGGCTACGGCCATGTCGCGGTTGGCGTGCCCGATGTGGCCGCGGCGTGCGCGAAGGTGCGCGGCCTCGGCGGCAGAGTGACGCGCGAGCCCGGGCCGGTGAAGGGCGGCACGACGGTCATCGCCTTCGTCGAGGATCCGGACGGCTACAAGATCGAGTTCATCGAAAGACGCGCGTAGTCTTCCGGAGAAAGGTTCTCGGGCCTCAGTCCTCCGTCAATTCCGGCGGCGGCGAGGTCGACGCCGGGCAGCGCATTGCGCAACGTCTTGCGCCGCGCGGAAAATGCCCGGCGCAAGAGATTTTCGTCCACTTGCAGCATGTCGCCGCGCGGCTCCATGCGCACCACCGCCGAATCGACCTTCGGCGCGGGGCGGAAGGCCCCCGACGCCACGCGGAACAGGCGACGCATGCGAAAGCGGGCCTGCAGGGCGACCGACAGCCGGCCGTAATCGGCCGTGGAAGGCGACGCTACCATCCGATCGACCACTTCCGCCTGCAGCATGAAGTGCATGTCGCGCACGCGCTCCGCGTAGCGCGCGACGTGGAAAAGCAGCGGCGTCGAGATGTTGTAGGGCAGGTTGCCCACCAGGCGCATCCCGGCCGGGAAGCGGGCGAAGTCGAAGTCGAGCGCATCGGCCTGGTGCACCACCACGCCGTGCAGCGATTGCAGCGCGGCGGCAAGGTCGCGGTCGACCTCGATCACCTGCACTGTGCCCGCCCGTTCCACAAGCGGACGTGTCAGCGCGCCTTCGCCGGGGCCGATTTCGACAATGCACTCGCCCTGCTGCGGCGCGATCGCATCAACGATGCGGCGGATGACTCCCGCCTCGTGGAGGAAGTGCTGCCCGAACCGCTTACGCGGACGATGCGAGCTGGAGCGCAAGCTCGATGGCTTCGACGAGGCTGCCGGCATCGGCGCGGCCGCTCCCTGCCAGGTCGAGCGCCGTGCCATGGTCGACCGAGGTACGCACGAAAGGCAGGCCGAGCGTCACGTTCACGCCGCGCCCGAAGGCAGCGTACTTGAGAACCGGCAGCCCCTGGTCGTGGTACAGGGCGAGCGCACAGTCGGCCTCGCGCAGGCGCTCTGGAACGAACAGCGTGTCGGCCGGAATCGGACCGCTCGCGCGGATGCCTGCGGCGCTCGCTGCTTCGATCGCCGGGCCGATCACATCGATCTCCTCGCGGCCGAGATGGCCGGCCTCGCCGCTGTGCGGATTGAGGCCGGCGACCAGGATGCGCGGCGACGCGATCTTGAATCGCCGGCGCAGATCGCCATCGACGACCTTGAGCACGCTCAACAGGCCTTGCCGCGTGATGGCGCGCGGCACTTCGGCTAGCGGCAGATGCGTCGTGGCGAGCGCAACGCGCAGCCCGCCGCCGACCAGCATCATCACGACCTGCGCGGCGCCCGCGCGCTCGGCGAGATACTCGGTGTGGCCGGTGAACGGGATCCCCGCGTCGTTGATCACGCTTTTCTGCACCGGCGCGGTGACCATGGCAGCGTATTCGCCGCTGCGGCAGCCTGCGATGGCGCGGTCGAGGACCGCCAACACATACCGGCTATTGCGGGCGTCCAGCTTTCCCGGGACCCGCGGCGCTGCGAGAGGAACATGCTCGATATGCGGGCAGCCGGCTAGCAGCGCCCGGTCGCCGATCACGATTACCGGATAGTCGCGCGCAACGCGCACGCAGAGCTCGGGCCCGATCCCGGCGGGCTCGCCGCAGGTCACTGCGATCAGCGGCTTACTTCTCGTCAAGCTTGAGCTCGACGTAGGTCGAGTCGCGCAGCTGACGCAGCCATTCCTGGTAGGCCTCGTCCGCCTTGCGCTCGCGCAGCACCTGGCGCGCCTGCAGCCTGCGGCGCTCCGGAGAGACCTCGCTCGAGCGGCGCTCCAGCACCTGGATCAGGTGATAGCCGAACGGCGTGCGCACCGGCTGGCTCACCTCGCCAATCTTCAGCTCCTCGTAGGCGCGCTCGAACTCGGGCACCGTGTCGCCGGGATAGACCCAGTCGAGCTCGCCGCCGCGCGCCGCGGTCGTGTCGTCGGAATTGGTGCGCGCCATCTCGGCAAAATCGGCGCCGTTCACGATGCGCTCGCGAAGCTGCAGGATGCGGCGGCGGGCATCGGCGTCCGACACCGCCTCGCTGGTACGGATGAGGATATGGCGCAGACGGGTCTGGCGCACCGGCGCGTTATCGGCGCCGGCGCCACGCCGCTCGATCAGCTTGAGGATGTGGAAACCCGCCGGGCTGCGCAGCACCGGGCTCACCTGGCCGGGCTCGAGCTTGGCGAGCGCCGCGGCGAAGATCTCGGGCAGCCGATCCTCGTTGCGCCAGCCGAGCGCACCGCCCTGCAGGGCGTCCGGGGCATCGGAGTAGCTCGCCGCGAGCGCGCCGAAATCGCCGCCGGCCTGCGCTTCGGCGAGGGCCTTGTCGGCGCGCTGGCGCGCGGCCTGGATGCGCTCCGGACTCGCCTGGTCCGGCACGCGCACCAGGATATGCGCGAGGTTGTACTCGGCGGCCTCGGGCCGGTTCTTCATCTGGTCGAGGAACAGGTCGAGCTCGGTATCGCTCACTTGCACCTTGTCGTCCACCTCGCGCTCGCGCAGCCGAGTGAGCAGCATCTGCTCGCGCACCTGCTCGCGCCAGCCGTCGAACGACACGCCATCGCCCTCGAGCGCCTTGCGAAAGTCGACCAGCGTCAACTTGTTCGAGTCGGCGATGCGCTGCACCGCCCGGTCGAGCTGCAGCTCATCGACGCGCAGGCCGCTGTTGCGCGCGAGCTGCACCTGCGCCTTGTTGAGGATCAGGCGCTCGAGCAACTGATGCTCGAGCAGCGAGCGCTCGGGGAGCGGCGTGCCGCGGCGGCGCAGTTCGCGCTCGGCCATGCCGACCGCCTCGTCGAGCTCGGAGGCTGTGATGACCTCCTTGTTGACGACCGCGACGATGCGGTCGACGAGGGTGATCTTCTGCGCCGCGCAGGCGAGCGGCACGGCGAGCAGGACCAGGAATGACAGCCACTTTCCCATCTAATACACCTGTTCGAACGGCAGTTGCGATCGCGCCGCCGGCGGCGCGAGCGTCGGGTCGCCGCGGTTGACCACCGAGTATCCCGGCACGTCGCGGCGCAGGAGCTGCACCGCCTCGGCGGTGCCGATCTGTCCTACGCCGGTGAACTCGAGCTGGAAGATCAGGGCCGTCGAGGCAACGGTGGTCGACGCCTGAAGGCGCTGCACGACGGTCCTGAAGACCCAGCAGCCGGCGTTGTATTCCGCTCCGGCCAAGCCCTCGAGCAATCGCTGATCGAGGAACGAATAATTGTAGCGTCCCACCGCGTACCAGCCGCGCCCGATCGGCCACTGCCCGGAGATGTCCACCTGGCGCAGCACGTCGCGCTGGTAGCGGTAGCTCAGATTAAGAACTTTCGCGACCTCCGGGGCATAGCGCGCCGCCGCGCCATAACGCTCCAGGGTATGGCTTTGCGGGTCGTACTGCGTGGTCAGGTCGAACGTCCAGCGCGTGCGGAAGCGCCCGCCGATCGAGGCCAGCAGGTCTGAGCGGTTGAAGGTGCGCAGCGTCGAAGTCGGATCGAGCGCGACCCGCTCGTTGCTGAAGTAATAGCGCTGGCCGAGGGTGGCGCGCAGGCCTTCCACCCCGTCGGCATAGAGGAAGCGCGACGTCACCGCCGCGGTCAGCTGGTTGGCATCGCCGAAGCGATCCCCGCCGACGAAGCGGTTCTCGCTGAAGAGCTGCGGATAGTTGAAGTCGGCGAGCGTCGTGTCGAAGATCGGGATGTCATCCTGGTTGTGGAAAGGCGCGTACACGTAGAAGAGGCGCGGCTCGAGGGTCTGCGTTGCCTTCTCGCCGTACAGGCTGGAGGGCCGCTCGAAGGTGAGGCCGCTGTCGACGGAGAACCAGGGAATCGTCGCGCCCGGCGCGCGCGGCCCGGCCTCGATGGGACGGTCGAGGTCGTACGTCATGTAGCGCACGCCGGCCTTGGGCGTGATGTACCACCCCGGCGAGATGCGCGGCATGGCAATCGTGGGGGTCATCGACGTCCGCGCGCCCTGCACGAGCGTCGGATGCTCGAACCGCACGTACTCGGCCGGCAGCGCGGTGTCGAGCAGGCCTGCAAGGTCGTTGTAGCTCGCGCTCGCGCTCAGCTGCGGCACGCGATGATAGGGCGGCACGATCGGCGCCGCCGGATCCTGCAAGGTCTGGAATTTCTGCACCCTCGCCTGCGTCCAGAGGCTGCCGTTGTGCGCCAGGCCAGTCGTGTACGTGACGAAGGCATCCTGCGGCAGGTTGCCGACCGAGACCTGCTTCACCTGGCTCGCCAGATCGACGAAGTAGCGATCGTCGGAGACCTTGTTGTAGTCGATCTGTCCGGTCAGTCCCGGGCGAAACGTCTGGGCGTGCTGCCAGGAATAGCCGGTGCGGGTGGCGCCGAACACCTTGTCGTCGGGAAGGTACTCATAGCGCAGCTCGCCCGCGTAAGGCCGGCCGAGATAGCGAAAATCGGTCTTGAGCTGCACGCCGCGCTTCGCCATGTACACCGGCGTGAGCGTCGCGTCGCGCTCCGGCGCGATGTTCCAGTAATAGGGCACCGCGAGCTCGAAGCCGCGCTGGCTCGTCGTGGCATAGGACGGCGAAAGAAAGCCGCTTTTGCGGCTGTTCTCGAGCGGAAACGAGGCATACGGGAAGGCGAGGATCGTGTGGTCGAGGAAGCGCAGCCGCGGGTGCTCCGCGTGGCCCTCGTCGCGGTCGTAATCGAGATCGAGCCGCGAAGCCTGCAGAAACCAGTCGTCCTGGCCCGGCTTGCAGGTCGTGAAGCTGCCGCCGAACAGGCGATATTGGTTCTTGCCGCGGAACTCCATGCGCTCGGCCGTGCCGCGCGCGGGCCGCTCGCGCTGCAGGTAGAAGCTAGGCTGTTCGATCTCGCCCGTGTCTTCGAGCGTGTCGTACTGCAGGCTTGGGCCGGAGAAGCGGTCGGGTCCGCTCTGCAGGCGCACCCCGCCCTCGGCGTCGACGCGCCCGAACTCCTGGTTGTAGCGCAGGTAGTCGCCGAAAATCGTGACGTCGCCGCGGTGGATCTCCGCGTTGCCGCGCGCCGTCACTTCGAGGTCGCTGATGCCCTCGATCTTCTGCGCATCGACGGTCGTCGGCCCCTCCTGCGCATGCACGGCGGCGGCAGCGAGCGCGACGGCGAGCGTCGCAAGGCGATACCGCATGGCGCGGGCGCGGAGAATTTCGGTCGACTGTTATAGAATTTTCAATGATACACGCCGACCATCGGCGCGCTTCCCTGGAGCGCTGGCTGGGCACGCAGCTGAAAGGAGCGCGCTTCTCTCTCGCGCCGGCCTCCGAAGACGCAAGCTTCCGCCGCTACTTCCGCGCCACGCTCGAGGGCGGGCAAACCTTCGTGATCATGGATGCGCCGCCCGACAAGGAGGACTGCCGGCCGTTCGTCCACGTCGCGCAGCTGCTCGAGGCCGCCGGCGTGCACGCACCGCGCATCCATGCGCAGGACCTCGCCGCCGGTTTTCTGCTGCTTGCCGACCTCGGCACGCGCACCTATCTCCAGGAGCTGAACGAGGCGAACGCGGCGGCGCTGTTCGGCGACGCCTTCCAGGCGCTGCTGCGCTGGCAGCTCGCCACGCGAGCGGGCCAGCTGCCGCCTTACGACGAGGCGCTGCTGCGCCGCGAGATGAATCTCTTCCCCGACTGGTATATCGCGCGCCATCGCCGCATAGCGCTGAGCGATGCGCAAAAGAGCTCGCTCGAGAGCATCTTCCAGCTGCTGGTCGCGAGCGCGCTGGCGCAGCCGGCGGTCTACGTGCATCGCGACTACATGCCGCGCAACCTGATGCTGAGCGAGCCCAATCCCGGGGTGCTCGACTTCCAGGATGCGGTGCTCGGTCCGATCACCTACGACATGGTCTCGCTGCTGCGCGATGCATTCATCTCCTGGGACGAGGAGCGCGTGCTCGACTGGAGCGTGCGTTACTGGGAGAAGGCCAAGCGCGCCGGGCTTCCGGTCGACGGCGACTTCGGCGAGTTCTGGCGCGCGCTCGAGTGGATGGGGCTGCAACGCCACCTCAAGGTGCTCGGCATCTTCGCGCGCATCAACTACCGCGACGGCAAGCCCAAGTACCTCGCCGACACGCCGCGCTTCATCGGCTATGCTCGCGCGGTCGCGCGGCGCTATTCCGCGCTGGCGCCGTTGCTCGAGCTTCTGGACGACATCGAATGAAGGTCATGCTTTTGGCGGCCGGCCGCGGCGAGCGGCTGCGCCCCCTCACCGAGAACATTCCCAAGCCGCTGGTCGAGGTCTCGGGCAAGCCGCTCATCGCCTGGCACCTCGAGCGTCTCGCGGCGAGCGGGTTGCGCGAGGTCGTGATCAATGTCTCGCACCTCGCCGACACGATCGTCGAGCGCCTCGGCGACGGCCGGCGCTTCGGCGTGGCGATCCGCTACTCGCGCGAAGCCGAGCCGCTCGAGACGGCGGGCGGCATCGCCCAGGCGCTGCCGCAGCTCGGCGCGCGAGCGTTCCTGCTCGTCAACGCCGACATTTATTGCGAAGTCGACTTTGCGGCCCTCGCCCGGATCTCGCTCGGCGAGCGGCTTGCGCATCTCGTGCTCGTGCCGAATCCCCCGCACCGCGCGCAAGGCGATTTCTCGCTGGTCGCCGGGAGCGTCGGCAATGGCGGCGAGCCGCGCTACACTTACACGGGCGTAGCCGTGCTGTCGCCGCAGCTGCTCTCGGGCGTGCGGCAGGGCGAGAAGGCGCCGCTTGCGCCGCTGCTCCGGCAGGCCGCCGACCGTGGAAGGATCTCCGGCGAGCTCTATGCGGGGCTGTGGCAGGACGTCGGCACCCTCGAGCGGCTGCGCGAGCTCGAATCGACCCTGGCCGCCAGAAAATGAAACCTGCCGAAGCCCTTTCCATCTATGCCGCGCGCCGCGCCCGGCTCACTTCCCTGATGGGCGAAGGCGTCGCCGTGCTCGCCACCGCCGCGGAGCGGCTGCGCAATCGCGACAGCCATTATCCGTATCGCTACGACAGCTATTTCTATTACCTCACCGGCTTCACCGAGCCAGAGGCCGTGCTGGTGCTGCTCGGCGGCAAGACGCCGCGCAGCATCCTCTTCTGCCGGCCGCGCGATCCCGAGCGCGAAATCTGGGACGGCTTTCGCTACGGACCGGAGGTTGCGCGCGAGCGCTTCGGCTTCGACGAGGCGCAGCCGGTGGCCGCGCTCGATGAAGCGCTGCCGAACCTGATCGAGAACCAGCCGGCGCTGCACTTTCCGCTCGGCGCCGATCCGGAGTGGGATGCCCGCGCGATGCGCTGGCTGAATGCCGTGCGCGCGCGCAGCCGCGCCGGCGTAGTCGCGCCGCAGCGGGTGCAGGACCTGCGCGCGCTGCTCGACGACATGCGACTCCTTAAGGACGCCCATGAGCTCGCGCTCATGCGCCGCGCCGGACGCATCGCCGCCGCGGCGCACCGGCGCGCCATGCAGAGCGCGCGCCCCGGGCGCAACGAGTACGAGATCGAGGCGGAGCTGCTCTACGAGTTCCGCCGCAACGGCGCGCAATTCCCGGCCTACTCGCCGATCGTGGCTGGCGGCGCCAACGCCTGCGTGCTGCACTACGTGGCCAACGATGCGGCGCTGCGCGAGGGCGACCTGCTGCTGATCGACGCGGGCTGCGAGCTCGACGGCTATGCCTCCGACATCACCCGTACCTTCCCGGTCGGCGGACGGTTCAGCGGCCCGCAGCGCGCCGTCTACGAGCTGGTGCTCGAGGCGCAGCGCGCCGCCATCGTCGCCGTGCGCCCGGGAGCCGCCTGGAACGAGCCGCACGACGCTGCCGTGCGCGTGCTCGCGCAGGGCATGCTCGACCTCAAGCTCCTGACCGGAACGCTCGCCGAGGTGCTGGAGAAGGAAACGTACAAGCGCTTCTATATGCACCGCACCGGCCACTGGCTCGGGCTCGACGTGCACGATGCCGGCGAATATCGTGCCGCGGGCCAATGGCGGCCGCTCGCGCCCGGCATGGCGCTCACGGTGGAGCCCGGCCTCTATATTCGGCCGGCCGCCGACGTGCCGGCGGAGCTCGCCAATATCGGCGTGCGCATCGAGGACGACGTCGTGGTCATGGCGCAAGGCTGCGAGGTCATCACCGCCGAAGCGCCCAAGAGCGTCGCCGACATCGAAGCGTTGATGCGCGATGCCCGCGGCGCAAGTTGATGTCCTGATTCGGGGTGCCGGGCCGGTGGGCTGCGCGCTCGCGCTCGCGCTGCGCGACAGCGCCTTGCAGGTGGCGCTGCTCGAACCCAACGCTGTACCGAGCGCGTTTCAGCCGATTGCCCTGTCGCACGGCAGCCGGTTGATTCTCGAGCGCCTGGGCGTCTGGCAAAGCCTCGTCACGACGCCGATCGAGCATATCGTGGTCAGCCAGTGCGGCGCCTTCGGCCGCACCCGGCTGGAGGCCGCGGACGCTGGCGTGCCGGCACTCGGTTATGTCACCGACTACGCCACGCTTGTAGCCGTGTTGCGCGCGCCGCTTGCCGCGTTCGTACACGAGGAAATTGCGGCTCGCTGCGTCGTGCACGCCGAAGGAACGTCGGCCGAAGCCGTGGAGAAGGCGTACGGCCAGAGCGCCCTCGTCGCGCTCGTCGATACGACACCGCCGGCAAGCGCCACAGCCTTCGAGCGCTTCAGCGCTGATGGACCGCTCGCCCTGCTGCCGTGCCAGGGCCGCTACGCGCTCATCTGGACGAGCTCTCCCGAGCGCGCCGGCGAGCTCGCCGCTTTGGACGAGAAGAGTTTCCTCGCCGCGCTGGCGCAGGCGGCAGGTTCAGCGCTCGGAGAGCCTATGGCCGTCGCGCAGCGCACGGTGCGGCCGCTGGTGCGCCGCGTGCGCCGGACGCGCGTCGCGCCGCGCGCCGTCTATATAGGAAACGCCGCGCAGACTCTGCATCCGGTCGCCGGCCAGGGACTTAATCTTGGCTTGCGCGACGCGTGGCAGCTTTCCCGCGAGCTCGCCCAGGCTGCGGATCCGGGCGATGCGCAAGTCCTTTCCCGCTATGCGGCGCGGCGCCGCCTCGATGCGGCCGCCACGGTCGGCGTAACACACTGGCTTGCCGCGGGATTCACCGGATCGAATCGCGCGCTGCGCGCTGCACGCGGGCTCGCGCTCACCGCGCTCGACTTGCTGCCGGGGCCGCGTCGATTCTTCGCGCGCCGGATGATCTATGGACCTTCCGCGACGCCGTGAAGCGTTCTAGAATTCGTCTCCCTCGCACGCAAAGCGGCACGCCAGCCTCGTGATCAAGATCGGCGCCCATGCGCTTGCCAACGCAGTGTTCGTCGCGCCGATGGCCGGAATCACCGATCGCCCGTTCCGCCGTCTGGCGCGCCGCTTCGGCGCGGCACTCGCGGTCTCCGAGATGGTGAGCGCGCGGCCGGAGCTGCGCGCCTCCCGCAAGACGCGCCTGCGCCTGGACCATGCCGGCGAGCCGGGGCCCATCTCGGTGCAGATCGCGGGCGCCGACCCGGCACAGCTCGCGGAGGCGGCGCGCTACAACGTCGATCTCGGCGCCGAGATCATCGACATCAACATGGGTTGCCCGGCCAAGAAGGTGTGCAATGCCTACGCCGGCTCGGCCCTGCTCGCCGACGAGGCGCTCGTCGCGCGCATCGTGGCTGCGGTTGTCGGCGCGGTAAGCGCACCGGTCACTCTTAAGATTCGCACCGGGCCGAGCCCGGAGCGGCGCAACGCGGTGCGAATCGCGCGCATCGCCGAGGACGCAGGCGTGCAACTGCTCGCCGTGCACGGGCGCACCCGCGCGTGCATGTTCGAGGGCGAAGCCGAGTACGAAACGATCGCCGCGGTGAAAAACGCGGTGCGCATCCCGGTGGTTGCGAACGGCGACATCCGCACGCCGGAGCAGGCGCGCCGGGTTCTCGAGCGCTCCGGCGCGGACGGCGTGATGATCGGCCGCGCCGCGCACGGACGTCCCTGGCTGTTCGAAGCCGTGGCGTGCTACCTCGCGAGCGGCGAGCGCGCCGCGCCGCCGGCGCCGCGCGAGATCGGCCGCGTGCTGATCGAGCATCTGGACGGGCTCTACGATCTGTACGGCCACGAGCAGGGGGCGCGGGTCGCGCGCAAGCACATCGGCTGGACCGTGCGCGACCTGCCGGGGGGAGACGCGCTGCGTTCGGCGGTGAACGGGATCGGCGTCGCCGAGGTGCAGCGGGCCGCGGTCAACGACTATTTCGAGAGACTTGCCGCATGAGCCGCAGCAACGAGCTACACGACGCCGTGAAGCGCTCCCTCGAGCGCTACTTCAAGGACATGGAGGGCGAGAAGCCGACCTCCATCTACGACATGGTCCTGAAGAACATCGAGAAGCCGATGATCGAGACGGTGCTCGGCCACGCCGAGGGCAACCAGTCGCTCGCCGCGCAGATGCTCGGCATCAACCGCAACACGCTGCGCAAGAAAATGCAGCAGCTGCGGATCAAAGGGTAGTGACGAAGGTCCGGCGGGCGCTCCTCAGCGTCTCCGACAAGTCCGGGATCGTCGAGCTGGCGCGAGGCTTGAGCGCGCTCGGCGTCACGCTGGTCTCGACCGGCGGCACCGCGCAGCTGCTCGCCCGCGAAGGCGTGCCGGTCACCGAGGTCGCAGCGCTTACCGGCTTTCCGGAGATGCTCGACGGCCGCGTGAAGACGCTGCATCCCAGGATCCATGGCGGGCTCCTCGCACGCCGCGACGACCCGAAGCACCAGGCGGCGCTGCGCGATGCCGGCATCGAGCCGATCGACCTCCTGGTGGTCAACCTCTATCCCTTCCAGTCCACTGTGGCCGATCCGGATTGCCGCCTCGAGGACGCGGTCGAGAACATCGACATCGGCGGGCCGGCCATGCTGCGCGCGGCGGCGAAGAACTATGCGGGCGTGACGGTGCTCGTCGACCCCGCCGACTACGCCGGCGTGCTGGCGGAGATTCGCGCGCACGGCTCGCCTTCGCTCGAGCGGCGCTTCGCCCTGGCGTGCAAGGTCTTCGCGCATACCGCGACCTACGACGGCGCGATCGCCGGCTACCTCGCGTCGCTCGATGAAAGCGGCCGGCGCGCCGAGTATCCGGGTTTTCTCAGCCTGCAGTTCCGCAAGCTGCAGGACCTGCGCTACGGCGAGAATCCGCACCAGAGCGCGGCTTTCTATCGCGATGAGCGTCCCGTACCGGGCGCCATCTCGGGCTACCGCCAGGTGCAGGGCAAGGAGCTCTCGTACAACAACATCGCGGATGCCGACGCCGCCTGGGAATGCGTCAAGCAGTTCGAGGAGCCGGCGTGCGTGATCGTCAAGCACGCGAATCCCTGCGGCGTGGCGCTCGCCGAAAGCCCGACTGCCGCCTACGATAAGGCGTTCAACACCGATCCGGTTAGCGCGTTCGGCGGCATCCTGGCCTTCAACCGCGGGCTCGATCGCGCCGCCGCCGAGGCGATCGGTCGCCAGTTCGCAGAGGTGGTCATCGCCCCGAGGGTGGAACGCGACGCCCTGGCACAGTTCTCGAGCAAGGCCAACCTGCGCGTGCTCGAGATCCCGCTCGCGCGCGAAAGCCAGGCGCACGACTTCAAGCGCGTGGCCGGGGGGCTGCTCGTGCAATCGAGCGACGCCCGGCCGCTCAGCCGCACCGAACTCCGCGTGGTCACCAAGAAAGCGCCGGGCGAAGACCAGTGGACGGACCTGCTGTTCGCCTGGCGCGTCGCCAAGTTCGTGAAATCCAACGCCATCGTCTTCTGCCGCGACGCCATGACGCTCGGCGTCGGCGCGGGGCAGATGAGCCGCGTCGACAGCGTGCGCATCGCTTGCCT
>CAYZFN010000007.1:0-9272 GCA_964477695.1 uncultured Enterobacteriaceae bacterium
CCTTCGCGCACCGCCTGCACCATCGCCGCGCACTCGACGAGGTCGTCGCGCGTCAGCGGGAAGAGGCGCCCCTTCGGCGTGCCGCTCACGGTGTGCCCCGAGCGCCCGACGCGCTGCAGGAGCGTCGCGATGCGGTTCGGCGAGGAGATCTGGCAGACGAGGTCGACGTGGCCGATGTCGATGCCGAGCTCGAGCGACGCGGTGGCGACGAGCACCTTGAGCTTGCCCTCGCGCAGCCGCTCCTCGGCGTCCAGGCGCACTTCCCTGGCGAGGCTGCCGTGGTGCGCGGCGACGAACTCCGCGCCGAGCTTCTCCGAGAGCTGGTGCGCCATGCGCTCGGCGAGCCGGCGCGTGTTGACCATGACGAGGGTGGTACGGTGCGACTCGATCAGCGCCACCAGCTTCTCGTAGATTTCCTTCCACACCTCGCCCGACATCACCGCCTCGAGCGGCGAGCCGGGCACTTCGATCTCGAGGTCGATGTCCCTCTTGTGCCCCCGGTCAACGATCGCGCAGGGCGCGCCGTTGGCAAGAAACCGCGCCACCTCGTCGATGGGCTTCTGCGTGGCCGAGAGGCCGACGCGCTGCAACTTGCGCCCGCAGACGCGGTCCAGCCGCTCGAGCGAGAGCGCGAGGTGCGCGCCGCGCCGCGACTGCAGCACGGCATGGATCTCATCTACGATCACGAGACGCGCGGTCTTGAGCATGTCGCGCGAGCGCTTGGCCGTGAGGAGCAGGTAAAGCGACTCCGGCGTCGTCACCAGGATGTGCGGCGGCGTGCGCAGCATGGCTGCGCGCTCGGCCTGCGGCGTGTCGCCGCTGCGCACGGCGGCCGTGATCTTTACCGGATGCAGCGCGTGGATCTCGCGCCGCGGCACGGCGAGGTTCTTGTGGATGTCGGCTGAAAGCGCCTTCAACGGCGACACATAGATGACGCGTACCTCGTCCGGCAGCCCGCCCTGCTCCACCGCTTCCCGGAAGAGACCGTCGATCGCGGTGAGGAACGCTGCGAGCGTCTTGCCCGATCCCGTGGGCGCCGCGATGAGCGTATGCTCGCCGGCGCGGATGGCGCTCCAGCCCTCGAGCTGGGCCGCCGTGGGCGCCGCGAAGCGGCTCGCCCACCAGCGCTGCAGGACCGGATGGAAAGTCTCGGGAAGCAAGGCGATATTTTGACACCGGCGCGGACGAATCATTCATGACGCCTGGCGAGCGCAAAGCGCTGAAAGCGCGCGCCCACAAGCTCGAGCCGGTGGTCATCATCGGCGGCAAGGGCCTCATCGGCGCGGTCTTCGCGGAGATCGACCGCGCGCTGAAATCCCACGAGCTCATCAAGGTCCGCGCCCCCGCCATGGAGCGCGATGCTCGTGCCGCCGCGGCCTCGGAGATCTGCGCCCGCACCGGCGCCGAGCTTGTTCAGCAGGTCGGCAAGGTGCTGGTGCTCTTCAGGAAGAATCCCGGCTAGTAGCCGGTCTTGCGGTCGACCACTTCCTTGAGCAGCTTGCCGTCGAGGTAGCGGCCCAGGTTCTCCGTGAACAGGCGCGCGACGAACCGGTCGCGCTGCGGATGTGGGCCGCCGATGTGCGGCAGCACGATGATTCCCTCGGTGGTCCAGAACGGGTGGTCCGCGGGTAGCGGCTCCTGCCGGTAGACATCGAGCACGGCGCCGGCGATCTTCTTCGCCTTGACGGCGGCAACGAGATCCTCGTCCTTGATGAGATGCCCGCGGCCGAAGTTCAGCAGCCAGGCGCTGGGCTTCATCATCGCCAGGCGCTCGGCGTTGATGAAGTTGTCGGTTTCGCGCGTCGCCGGTAGCAGGAGAAGCAGGAAGTCGGATTGCGCCAGCACTTCGGGCGTTCGCTCGGCGGGCAGGACCTCCGCGACGTGGGCCATCGGCTCAGCCCGGCGCCGAGTGCCAATGACGCGCAGGCCGAGCGCGGCGGCGATGCGCGCGACGTGCTGCCCGATCGCGCCGAGCCCAAGGATGCCGAGGGTCTTGCCGGTCAGCGGCTGCGCGACCGTAGGAACCCACTTGCCGCGCTTCTGGTTCTCGACCGCCGCGGCATAAGGTTTGGCCACGTAGAACAGCGCGCCGATGATGTTCTCGGGCATCGCTTCCGCGTGCGTACCCCGGGCGCAGGTGAGCGTCAGGGCCTGCGGCAGGTCGGGCAGCGCCAGCCAGTTTTCCACGCCCGCGGTCATCACCTGCACCCAGCGCAGCTTTGGCATCGCCGGCAGCACGCCCGGCTGCGCCACATAGGCCATCAGCACCTCGGTGCGGGCCATCTGCTCGCCGGAGAGCTTCTCCTTGCGCGGCACCGCCTCGATCGCGACGCGGTCGCCGAGGCCCGCGGCCTTGATTGCATCGATGTAGGCAGCGGTCGAATCGGTCCAAAGGACGACATGAGCTTTCACACGCACTGGCACCGGCTACGCAGCTGTCCGTGCATTGAGCGATGCGTGGCGGCTGCGTCCCTGAGCGATGTGTAGGGACCGTGCCACTTGCCGCCCCGGCCGTGGAGTCCGGAGGCCGAAACCGGGCCGCTGCCGTGATTGCAATAAGGACAATCTGCATGATGCAGAACAACCCTGTGGCGCGCTCCGTGACCGCTCTCGTTGATGTAGTACGCCATAGGTTGCCGAGACTTCTTTCCTCGTTCTCCTCACCGGTCCTTGCCGCGGTCGACTGCTTCGAGCGCTTCGCGCAGGCGCCGCAGCGCCGTGTCCAGCGCCACCATGTATTCCGGCGCGTCAGGATACCGCTCGATCGCGCCTAGCGCCGTGACAATCTGCAGCGCGAGGTCCGCGATCGCGCCGCTCGGCGCGCCCTGAGAGACGGAGATGGCGAGCATTTCGGCATGGTGCACCTGTCCCGGCACGTTCGGCGAGCGCAAAAGCTCGGCGATCTGATTGACCTTGGCGAGGAGCCGTTGCGTTTCGGACGGCAAGACCATCCGTGAGCCTAGGCGCCTGCCCTGCCGGAGACTTTGCTCTAGGTCATATCGGCGCCCCATCACTCAGGCCCGCTCCGTCGCGGTAATCCATATTCCGGCGCCCACCGCCGCGACGCCAACGACCAGGCTGGCGCCGATCGGTTCCCCCACCAGCAATGCGGCGAGCAGCGCGGCGGCGATTGGGCTGACGGTGATGGTATTCGCGACCCGCGTGGGCGTCGTGCGGCCCAGGGCGTAGACCCAGAGGTAAAAGCCGAGCGCCCCCGCAAACGCCCCCAGGTACAGCGCCGCCATCCACTGCGCCGCACCGAACGCGGGCAGCGCGCGGAAGCTTCCCCCGTGCCACGCCAGCAGCGCGTTGCATCCCGACCCGAAGGCCATGCCGGCGGCGGCGTATCCAAGCGCGCTCGAGCGCGCCATGAGGGGTCTCGACAAGACGTTGTACAACGCCATCGAGAGCATGCCGCCGAGCATCGTGAGGTCGCCGCGCCAGGCCCCGGCGGGCGCATCGCCCATTCCTGCGATCAATGCGATCGCCACGCCGCCGATCGCCACGAGCACTCCCAGCGACTTGCGCGCAGTGAGCCGCTCGCGCCCCAGCAGCGCTGCAACGACCATCGTGAGGATCGGCAAGGTGGAAACCGCCAGCGATCCGCGCGCCGCCGTCGTGTAGACGAGCGCCTCGCCATAGACCACGAAGAACACGCCATAGAACATGATTCCGAGGGCCGCGACGCCGAGCCAGTCGCGGCCGCGGGGCCAGCGGCTGCGCAACGCGAGCGCCACCGGCAGCAGAAACAGGAACCCCAGGCCGAAACGAAACACCGCGAGCATGATCGGATCGGTCGCGCCTATGGCAAAGCGCGTCACTGCAGCCGCCATTCCGCCGAAAATGCTCGACGCAACAGCCGCGAAAACGCCCGCGCGTTCGCTCGCTCTTGAGAAATCGATGGTTTAGGCCTCGGGGCCGCCCTTCGGCGGCACCTCGAGCTCTTCGGTAATTCGAGTGAAACGCCGGGTCATGGGATCGACCGCGTTAAGATGCCACAGATTCGGAAGCAGAGGAGAAAGCATGTCTATTTCTAAGACTGTCCTTATTACCGGCGCGGGAAGCGGGTTCGGCCGCGGGGCGGCCGTCGAGCTCGCCCGGCGCGGGCACAAGGTGATCGCCGCGGTGCTGAATGGCCGGCAGGCCGCGGACCTCGCGAAGGAAGAGCCGAAGCTGACGGTGGTCAAGCTGGACATCACCGACGCGAAGGACGTCGCGAAGTTCGACCAATGGGACCCCGACGTCTTCGTCGCCAACGCCGCGATCGGGCAGACCGGCCCGCTGTCGCTCATTCCGCTGGAGCGATTGCGCGCGGTGTTCGAGGTCAATGTGTTCGGCACCTTTGCGGTCACGCAGAGAGTCGCGCAGGCGATGCGCCGGAAGCGCGCCGGCCGGATCATCATCGTCTCGTCGATCGGCGGCGTGCGCGCCGGCGTGGGCTCGGGACCCTACACGATGACGAAGCATGCGATCCAGGCTTTCGGGACTGCGCTCCGCGCGGAGCTGCGCGCGTTCGGCATCGACGTGTGCCTGGTCAATCCCGGGCCTTACGCCACCGGCTTCAACGATCGCATGGCCAACGATCCCGGCCCGTGGTTCGACCGCAAGCGCGCCGCGCCCGAGGACGTGGCGGTCATGGATCAGCTCGTGCAGCGCATCACGGTCGGCCAGATGGAGCCCGCCGAGGTGGTCAAGCGCTACGTCGAGCTGGTCGAGGCGGAGAAGACCGACCTCGTCAACTTCGTTCCGCCGGACATCGTCGAGCGCATGAGCAAGTCGATGCCCGCGCGGTAATCGACCTTGACGCGAGTTTCCGCTACGCGCGCTTGCGCAGCATGACGTGGAGCGCGCGCTCGCCGGCGACGTGCTTCGCGCACTCGTAGCCGAGCGCGCGCAGGTCGAGCCCGCCGAGCAGGTTTTCGCCCGAGCCGAGGAGGACGGGCCGCAAAGCGAGGTGTAGCTCGTCGATCAGGCGCGCCTGGAGGAATTGCCGGACCGTCGAAATGCCGCCGCCGAGGCGCACGTCCTTCGCGCCGGCCGCTTTCTTCGCCTGATCGAGCGCGGCGCGGATGCCTTCGGTGACGAAGCGGAACTCGGTTCCGCCCTTCATCCGGATCGGCGCGCGCGCGTGGTGCGTGAGGACGAAGACCGGCACGTGATACGGCGGCTCCTCGCCCCACCAGCCCTTCCAGCTCTCGTCGGGCCAGGGGCCGCGGACCGGGCCGAACATGTTGCGGCCGAGGATCCAGGCGCCGATGCCTTCGAAGCCCTGCTCCGCCATCGCGTTGTCGACGCCGGTCTCGCCCTCGCCCTGGCCGTGCATGCTGCGCCAGACGCGGGTGTGGAAGAACCACTCCATGAGCTCGGGGCCGCCGACGCCGAGCGGATTCTGCAGGTCCTGGCGCGGCCCGGCGCCGTAGCCGTCGAGGGAGACCGCAAAGCTCTGGACGCGCAGCTTCGGCACCGGCCTACTCGTAGCGGACGTCTACGATCTCGTAGCGCTTGACGCCGCCGGGGGTCTGAACCTCGACCGACTCGCCGGGCTCCTTGCCGATCAGCGCCCGCGCGATGGGCGAGCTCACGGAGATCTTGCCCGCCTTGATGTCGGCTTCGTCCTCGCCCACGATCTGCCAGGTGGCGGCGGCGCCGTCCTTTTCCTCGACGTCCACGGTGGCGCCGAAGACGCAGCGCCCGCCGGCGTCGTGCAGCTTCGGGTCGATGACCTGCGCGTTGGCGAGCTTCGATTCGATGTCCTTGATGCGCCCCTCGATGAAGCCTGCGCGCTCGCGCGCGGCGTGGTACTCGGCGTTCTCCGACAGGTCGCCGTGCGAGCGCGCCTCTGCGATCGCCTGCGAGTTCGCCGGCCGCTCCACGGTCTTCAGGCGCTGCAGCTCCGCCTGGAGCAGCGCGGCACCGTGCTTCGTCATAGGCGTCTTGGGCATGCGGCGATATTACCTAATTGCGCGCGTCGCTTTGCCCGCCCCGCGGCGGAGCTTCGCGTGCAGGTCCTGCAGGCGGTAGGGCTCGAGCGTCGCGAGGTGCTTCATGCCCTCGCACGCCGCCTTGCCGCCGGCGACCGTGGTGTAGTAGCTCACCCGCTTCGCCAGCGCGGTGACGCGGATCGCGCGCGAGTCCGAAGTAGCGCTGCGCGTCGCCTCCGCGGTGTTGACGATGAAGCTCACGTCGCCGTTCTTGATCATGTCGACGATGTGCGGCCGGCCCTCGCTCACCTTGTTGACCTGCGCGACCGTCACGCCGTGCGAGCGCAGCACCGCGGCCGTGCCGCGCGTCGCGAGGAGCTGGAAGCCGAGCGCCTGCAGGTCGCGCGCGATCTGCACCGCGGCGAGCTTGTCGGGGTCGCGCACGCTGATGAAGGCGCGACCGCCCTGCGGCAGCCGCACGCCCGCGGCGAGCTGCGACTTGGCGAACGCCTCGCCGAAGGTCGCGCCCACGCCCATGACCTCGCCGGTCGATTTCATCTCCGGGCCGAGGAGGGTGTCGACGCCCGGGAACCTCGCGAACGGGAAGACGGCTTCCTTCACCGAGAAATACGGCGGCGTCACTTCCCGCACCCCGTCCTGCTCCTTCAGCGGGCGGCCCGCCATGCAGCGCGCCGCGATCATCGCGAGCGGCAGCCCGGTCGCCTTCGAGACGTACGGCACGGTGCGCGAGGCGCGCGGATTGACCTCCAGCACGTAGACCGAGTCGCGCTGGATCGCGAACTGCACGTTCATGAGGCCCTTCACGTCGAGCGCGCGCGCGAGGAGCTCGGTCTGGCGGCGCAGCTCCCGCTCGATGTGGCCCGCGATCGAGTTGGGCGGCAGGCAGCAGGCCGAGTCGCCCGAGTGCACGCCGGCCTGCTCGACGTGCTCCATGATGCCGCCGATCAGCACGTCCTTGCCGTCGCAGACGCAGTCGACGTCGATCTCGATCGCATCCGAGAGGTAGCGGTCGAGGAGCACCGGCGAGTCGTTCGAAACCTTGACCGCCTCCCGCATGTAGCGCTCGAGCTCGCTCTGGATCTGCACGATCTCCATGGCGCGGCCGCCGAGCACGTAGCTCGGCCGCACCACCACCGGGTAGCCGATCTCCTCGGCGAGCTTCACCGCCTCCTCGGCGGAGCGCGCGGTGCGGTTGGGCGGCTGCAGCAGCTTGAGCTTCGTGATCAGCTGCTGGAAGCGCTCGCGGTCCTCGGCGACGTCGATCGACTCGGCGCTGGTGCCGATGATCGGCACGCCCGCGGCGGCGAGCTCGCGCGCGAGCTTGAGCGGCGTCTGCCCGCCGTACTGCACCACCACGCCCCAGGGCTTCTCCTTGTCGACGATCTCGAGCACGTCCTCCAGCGTGAGCGGCTCGAAGTACAGTCGGTCGGAGGTGTCGTAGTCGGTCGAGACGGTCTCCGGGTTGCAGTTGACCATGATGGTCTCGAAGCCGTCCTCGCGCAGCGCGAGCGCCGCGTGCACGCAGCAGTAGTCGAACTCGATCCCCTGGCCGATGCGGTTCGGGCCGCCGCCGAGCACCATCACCTTCTTCTTCTTCGTCGGCTGCGCCTCGCACTCCTCCTCGTAGGTCGAGTACATGTACGCCGTGCGGCTCGCGAACTCGGCGGCGCAGGTGTCGACGCGCTTGTACACCGGGCGGATGCCGAACTCGTGGCGCTTCGCGCGCACCGCCTTCTCGTCGGTGTTGAAGAGGTAGGCGAGGCGGCGGTCGGAGAAGCCCTTCTTCTTCAGGAAGAAGAACTTCTCCTTCGAAACGTCCTCGAGCTTGGTGTCGTCGAGCTCCATCTCGAGCTCGACGATCTCCCGGATCTGGTCGAGGAACCAGGGGTCGATGCGCGTCAGGCGGTGCACCTCGTCGAGCGTGAACCCGTTCTCGAACGCGTCGCCGACGTACCAGATGCGCTCGGGCCCCGGCTCGCCGAGCTCCTTCTCGAGCGTCTCGCGGTCGCGCGTGCGCTGGTTTAGGCCGTCGACGCCGATCTCGAGGCCGCGCAGCGCCTTCTGGAACGACTCCTGGAAGCTGCGCCCGATCGCCATCACCTCGCCGACCGATTTCATCTGCGTGGTCAGCCGGTCGTTCGCCTGCGGGAACTTCTCGAAGGCGAAGCGCGGCACCTTGGTGACCACGTAGTCGATGGTCGGCTCGAACGACGCCGGCGTCGCGCCGCCCGTGACCTCGTTGGCGATCTCGTCGAGCGTGTAGCCGACCGCGAGCTTCGCCGCCACCTTGGCGATCGGGAACCCGGTCGCCTTGGAGGCGAGCGCCGAGGAGCGCGACACGCGCGGGTTCATCTCGATCACGAGCATGCGCCCGTCCTCGGGGTTGATCGCGAACTGCACGTTCGAGCCGCCGGTGTCGACGCCGATCTCGCGCAGCACCGCGATCGAGGCGTCGCGCATCACCTGGAATTCCTTGTCGGTGAGCGTCTGCGCCGGCGCCACCGTGATCGAGTCGCCGGTATGCACGCCCATGGGATCGAGGTTCTCGATCGAGCACACGATGATGCAGTTGTCCTTGCGGTCGCGCACCACCTCCATCTCGAACTCTTTCCAGCCGAGCACCGACTCCTCGATCAGCAGCTCCTTCGTCGGCGAGGCCTCGAAGCCGCGCTCGCAGATGGCGAGGAACTCCTCCTTGTTGTAGGCGATGCCGCCGCCGGTTCCGCCCAGGGTGAAGCTCGGCCGGATGACGACGGGGAAGCCGATTCCCGCCTGCACCTGCAGCGCCTCCTCGATGGAATGGGCGAGCGAGGAGCGCGGGCACGCGAGGCCGATGCGGTTCATCGCCAGCTTGAACTTCTCGCGGTCCTCGGCGGTGTCGATCGCTTTTCGCGAGGCGCCGATCATCTCGACGCCGAACTTCTCCAGCACGCCCTCGCGCGCGAGGTCGAGCGCGCAGTTGAGCGCGGTCTGGCCGCCCATCGTCGGCAGCAGCGCCTGCGGCCGCTCCTTCTCGATGATGCGCGCCACCACCTGCCAGGTGATCGGCTCGACGTAGATCGCGTCCGCCATGTTCGGGTCGGTCATGATCGTCGCCGGGTTCGAGTTCACCAGCACCACGCGATAGCCCTCGGCGCGCAGCGCCTTGCACGCCTGCGCGCCCGAATAGTCGAACTCGCACGCCTGGCCGATGACGATCGGACCGGCGCCGATGATCAGGATGCTCTCGATGTCGGTCCGCTTGGGCATCAGCGGCCGGCGACGTGCTGGCGCAGGGTGTCCTCGGCCAGCTTCAGCTGCGCCTGCAGGCGGCGCAGCATCAGGTGGTTG
>CAYZFN010000008.1:0-8779 GCA_964477695.1 uncultured Enterobacteriaceae bacterium
CGATGGCGAACAGCGCAGGCGTCGGACGCCAGGCGAGCACTGTGCAGCCTCCGGCGCCCGGCACCGCCAATCCGCAGCCGCTGGTCGCCAACGGCGTCGCCTTCGACGAGGCGGGCAATCTCTATGTCGCGGACACGGCGCGCGGCGCTATCTGGAAGGTGCGCTTCCACCGGAACGGCACGCTGCGCAGCCGCACAGGCTGCGACACGACCTTCACCGCAAACACGCTGTGCATGAAGAACGCCCTCGTCGCGCATCCGCTGCTCGAAGGCTCGGACGGCATCGCGCTCGACCGCGCGGGCAACATCTGGGCTTCGGCGAACGAGCGCAATGCGATCGTCGTCGTGACCAGGGACGAGGAAGGCGGCGTGACGGAGGTGTTCCGCAACCCGGTGAATAGCGCCGGCCTGCGCAACTCAGCCGATCCGGCGGTTGGCAACGATCACATTCTGGAACTGCCGACCAGCCCGTTCTTGCTCGGCAAGCGCTTCTGCACGGCGAACTCCGACGGCAATCGGCGCGACAACTCGCCGAGCGGCGCAGGCGAGCTCCCCGCGAACGGCAGAGGGAAGATTTCCTGTATGGATCAGCCGCTCAGGATTCCGGGCTTGCCATTGCCAGTGCGTTAAGCGGGCGAAGGGCGCAGAAAACTGCCAGCGCGACCAAGGCGCCGGTGACGTGGCTCGTCGGCACGAGGGTGAAGCCCGTGGCCGGCAGCCCGCCGCCGGCGAGCTCGATGGCGAGCTTCGCGCCGATTCCCGCGAGCGCGAGCCGGCAGGCCCAGCCATATGCCCGCGCCTCGCCGAGCCCGTCCAGGCACAGATACACCATGGCCGCGATCGCTACGCCGGACAGCCCGCCATACACGAGCACTTGCGGCGCGACGGCATACAGCACGACGCCGACGGATGCCGCCGCGACGAGGACGACGAGCCGGAATTCGCGCGGCCTGCGTGCCTCGAGTAGCAGCCCGGCGGCAAGGAGAGCGGCGCCATCCTTGAGAATGTGGCCGAGCGAGAAGTGCACGAGGTTGCCGGTGACGAGGCGCCAGAGCTCGCCGTGCGCCACGGCTTCGCGGTTGTAGACGAGCAGCAACTGCAGCTCGGGAACGACAAACACCAAGGCAGCCAAGCCGCCGATGACAACGGTCCACAACGGCAGCGCGGCGGGCCTCACTTGAGCCGCCGCCTCAGCAAAGCGCCACCACCGATCGCCGCCAGCACGCCGAGCAGCCAGCCGTCCACATCGCCGCCGCCGCGGTAGCCCTCCGAGCGCACGACGCGGTAATCCTCGGGTCGCTGCTTCACCTTCTCCTGGAAAGCGACAAGCTGGCCGTCGAGGTTCTTGATCATGTCGTTCGTCGCCTCCGCCACACCTAGCTCGCTGTTCTTCCTCAGCTGCTCGCTCATGTTGACCAGCGTCGAGCTTGCCTTGACTTCGCTCACTCCGGGGGCGCGGAACAGCAGCTTGCGGCTCGGGATGTCGTAGACAACGGTATCGAGCATCGTGTGCGTGTCGTTCTTCTGGCCGCGCACGACATAGGCGCCGACCACGGTCCAGTAGGTGAGCGAAAGCAGGCCCTGGTCGGTGAACTGGGTCTGGTCATAGGACACGAGCGCGATGACATCGATGCCATACATCGTGCGGATCTGATCGAGGTTGGCGAAGCTGCCGCGTTGCCGCAGGTACGCCGACGGAATCACTTCGAGCGACTTGACGAAGGGCAGCTTGCGGAAATGGCCCGCGACCTGCTCCAAAACTTCGGTCTTTTTCGCCTCCGTCAGCGGGACGCCGCGCGGGCCGTACCCCTGGCCCGGGACGAAGGCGATGCCCACTCGCAGCGGCAGCGTCAGGATCGGCGTACCGGGCTCGGCGAGCGGCTCCTTGACGTTCGGATACAGGAAATCGACCGCGCTGGTGGCGGTATGGGTGCTCGGCGTGGCGCAACCCACCAGCGCCAGGCACACGAGCACAATCGAAGCAGTGTTACGCATGTCCCCTCCCCTTGAAAGATCCTGGCAAATCAGCGCTGGTCGGCGTCCCCCCACGTCTGCTGCCAGTCGCGGCCGAGGAAGTCGGTGACCGAGCCGTCGGACTGGAAGAACTTGTTCGGCGCCTGGAAGATGGCGAGGAAGAGGCCGCCTTGCGGCCCGGCCCAGGCGCGGTGGCGGCTGCCGGCGGGGCGCCACACGAATTGCCCGGCGCGGCACTCGCCCTCGGGGCACATCAGGCTGCCTTCGAGCACGTAGGTCTGCTCGACCTTCACGTGCTGGTGGTCGGGCAGCTTGGCGCCCGGCGCCATGCGCATGAGCGCGGTCAGGAGCCCGGTTTCCTTTTCCACGAGCAGCGTCTTCTGCTCGACGCCGGGGTAGCGGGTCTTTTCCCACGGAAGGTTCGCGACGTCGATGAAGCGCGATGCCAGCTCGGACCGGTTCATGGTTTCAGGTGCTCCCCGACCTTGACGATCTTCATGGTGTTGGTGCCGCCGGACTTGCCGATCGGCTCGCCGATGGTGAGGACGATGATATCGCCTTCCTTCACCACCTTGCTCTCGACCAGCACCTTCTCCGCCTCGCGCAGCAGCTCCTCGCGGTCGTGGCCGACGTACTTGACCATCAGCGGCGAGACGTCGCGGAACAGCGCGCAGCGGTAGCGCGTCGAGGTCTGCGAGGTCAGCGCGTAGATCGGCACGCCGGAGTTGAGCCGGCTCATCCAGAGCGCGGTGGAGCCCGACTCGGTGAGCGAGGCGATCGCCTTCACCTTGAGATGGTAGGCGGTGAAGAGCGCCGCCATGGCGATCGACTGGTCGACGCGGGTGAAAACGCGGTTCAAAAACTCGTGGTCGAGCGTGAGCGGCTGCGTCTGCTCGGCTTCGCGGCAGACGCGATCCATCGCCTCGATCACCTCGACCGGGTAGCGGCCGCTCGCGCTTTCCGCGGATAGCATCACCGCATCGGTGCCGTCGAGCACCGCGTTCGCAACGTCGGAAACCTCGGCGCGCGTCGGCACCGGGCTCGAGATCATCGACTCCATCATCTGCGTCGCGGTGATGGTGAGCTTGTTCTGCTCGCGCGCGAGGCGAATCATCTTCTTCTGCAGCGCCGGCACCGCCGCGTCGCCGACCTCGACCGCGAGGTCGCCGCGCGCCACCATGATGCCGTCCGAGCCGCGCATGATGTCGAGCAGCGTGGCCTCGCCGACCGCCTCGGCGCGCTCGATCTTGGCGATCAGGAACGCCTTGCCGCCGGCCGCGCGCATCAGCTCGCGCGCCATGTACATGTCGGCGCCGCTCTTCGGGAAGGACACCGCGAGATAGTCGCACTGGAGGCGCGCCGCGGTCTTTATGTCCTCCATGTCCTTCGCTGTCAGGGCGGGCGCGGTGAGCCCGCCGCCCTGGCGGTTGATGCCCTTGTTGTTGGACAGCACGCCGCCATGGCGCACCACCGTGTGCACCTCCTCCCCGCGCACGTCGGTCACGTCGAGCACGATCTTGCCGTCGTCGAGCAGCAGCACCGCGCCGGCCTCGACATCGCGCGGCAGCTCCTTGTAATCGAGCCCGGCGCGATTGCCGTCGCCCATCTCGACGCCTGCGTCGAGCAGGAAGCGCTGGCCCTTCTCCAGGGTGACTTTGCCGTCCTTGAACTTGCCGACGCGGATCTTCGGGCCCTGCAGGTCGCACAGGATGGCGACCGTGCGGGCGGTCTTGGTGGCGAGCTCCTTCACGAGCCTGGCGCGCGCCTCGTGGTCCGCGGCCGTGCCGTGCGAGAAATTGAGCCGCACCACGTCGACGCCGGCGCGGATCATCCTCTCGAGGATCACGGGGTCGGAAGAGGCGGGGCCGAGCGTCGCTACGATCTTCGTACTGCGGAGCATCGGGGCTACTCTAGCAGAAGGCGCCCGCGGCTTATCACCCGCTCGCCGCGATCGTTCGCGGTCTCGAACGCGATCTCGCCGCCGCGGCGCGCGGCATGGACGGCCAAGGTGGAGGGCATCAACACCATGCCGCTGAAGCGGCAGCTCACGGCGCGCACGCGGCGCCATTCGATGTCGTGCGCGTGCAACGCCCGCGACACCGAGAGCGCGAGCGTCGCTGTGCCGTGCAGGATGATGTCCGGAAGACCGGCGGCGCGTGCATAAGCGATGTCGGTGTGGATGGGATTGAAGATGCGCGCGCACTCCGTGTAGACATGCGCCGCTGTCGCGGCTACCGGGATATCGCCAAGGGGCTTGAGGTCGGCGGAGACCGAGTGCGGCTCGGGGAGCTCGGCGAGCTGCGCGTCCGCCCCCTCGACCGCCACGCCGCGATACAGGTAGCCGTAGTGGCTGTCGACAACCGGGGCGCCTTGTGCGTCGCGCGTCTCACAGCGGAACACGACAAATGCTCCCGGTGCGCGCGCGAGCACCGCGACGATGCGAGCCGCGGTGCGCACCGTTTCGCCCGCTTGCAGCGGACGGTGGATGACGATGTCGTGCTGCGCGTGAACGAGGCGCGGATAGACGGGCTTCAGCTCCGGCAGGTTGCGCACCGGCTGGAGCGGCTGCCACTCGTAGCACACTGGAAATACCGGATGCACCGGCAGCGCCGCCGACGCGGTGTCATAGCAGCGCGGGTCGCTCTCGCCGATGCCGGCGCTGTACGCCATGATCCAGCGCGAATCCAGAATCTGCTCAACCGGCGGCGCCTCGGCACCGGCAATGCGGCTCAGGAGCTTCATGCGCCCACGTGTACGACCAGCTCGCGTTCGCCGCCGCTATGGCGGTGCTCCCACAGATAAATCCCTTGCCACGTTCCCAGGCAAAGCCTGGATTGAACGATGGGTATGGAAAGCGACGTCTGCGTGAGCGCCGACTTGATGTGCGCCGGCATGTCGTCCGGCCCCTCGGTGTCGTGGCGATAGAAGGGGTCGCCCTCGGGCACGAGCCGGTTCAGCCAGCGCTCGAGATCCTGCTTCGCGGTCGGATCCGCGTTTTCCTGGATGACGAGGCTCGCGGAGGTATGGCGGACGAAAACGGTGCACAGGCCCTCGCCGATGTTCGCCTGCCGAACGACCTTGCAGATTTCCTGCGTGACTTCGTGCAGGCCCTGGCGGGACGTTTGAATCGACAGCTGCTTAACCATCCGCGCGTGCTTCGAGCGCGGCTACGGCTGGCAGCTTCTTGCCTTCCAGAAACTCGAGGAACGCGCCGCCCGCCGTCGAGATGTAGTCGATCTTCGCGGCGATGCCGAACTTGTTGATCGCCGCCACCGTGTCGCCGCCGCCGGCAATCGAGAAGCCCTTGGAGTCGGCGATCGCACGGCCTATGGCTTGCGTGCCTTTCGCAAACTCGTCCTTCTCGAACACGCCGACCGGGCCGTTCCAGACGATAGTGCCGGCTTTCGCGATCTCGTCGGCATACGCCTTCGCAGTGCGCGGGCCGATGTCGAGAATCAGCTCGTCGGGCGCAACCTTGTCGGCGTCCTTCACGACGCCCTTCTCCTCGAGGCTCCGGGCGACCACGACGTCGCTCGGCAACGGCACCTTGCCGCTCGCGAGAATCTTCTTCGCTTCGCCGACCAGATCGGGCTCGGCGAGCGACTTGCCGATCGGCCTGCCGGCGGCAAGGAGGAACGTGTTGGCGATGCCGCCGCCGACGACCAGCCGGTCGACCTTCTTCGCCAGCGCGTCCAGGATGGTCAGCTTGGTGGACACCTTGGACCCGGCGACGATGGCGATCAGCGGCCGCTTGGGACTGGCCAGCGCCTTGCCTAGCGCATCGAGCTCCGCGGCCATGAGCGGCCCGGCGACGGCGACCGGCGCGAAGCGCGCCACGCCGTGCGTCGTCGCCTCGGCGCGGTGCGCGGTGCCGAACGCGTCGTTCACGTAGACGTCGGCGAGCTTGGCGATCTTGCGCGCCAGCTTCTCGTCGTCCTTCTTCTCGCCCTTGTTGGCGCGCGTATTCTCGAGCACGACGACCTGGCCGGGCTTGACCTCCACGCCCTCGACCCAGTTCTCGCGCAAAGGGACATCCCTGCCCAGAAGCCGGCCCAAGTGGCGCGCCACGGGGGCAAGAGAATCCCCGGGCTTCAGCTCGCCTTCGGCCGGGCGGCCGAGGTGAGAGGTGACCATGACCGCTGCGCCCTGCTTGAGCGCCTGCTCGATCGCCGGCAGCGAAGCGCGGATGCGGGTGTCGTCGGTGATCCGGCCGTCCTCGATCGGGACGTTGAGGTCGGCCCGGATGAAAACCCGCTTGCCGCGCATATCCACCTCGGACATGCGCTTGAACTTCATAGGACTACTTCGCGTGGGCGACTTCGGCGCCGACCTCGGCAAAGGCCGCCGCGACGTCCAGCATGCGGTTGGAGAAGCCCCACTCGTTGTCGTACCACGAGGAGACCTTCACCAGCGTGCCCTCGGAGACCCGGGTGAGCGTCGAGTCGAAGATCGAGCTCGCCGGGTTGTGGTTGAAGTCCGAGGAGACGAGCAGCTCGCTCGAGTACTCGAGGATGCCCTTGAGGTCGGACTCGGCAGCCTGCTTCACCGCCTTGTTCACCTCGTCGGCCGAGGTCGGCCGCTTGGCGACGAATGTGAGGTCGACGATCGAGACGTTGATGGTCGGCACGCGGATCGAGTAGCCGTCGAGCTTGCCGTTGAGATGCGGCAGCACTAGGCCGACCGCCGCCGCGGCGCCGGTCTTGGTCGGGATCATGTTGTGCGTCGCCGAGCGGGCCCGCCGCAGGTCCTTGTGGTAGACGTCGGTCAGGACCTGGTCGTTGGTGAACGAGTGGATGGTGTTCATCAGCCCCGATACGACGCCGATCCGCTCGTCGAGCGCCTTGACGAGCGGCGCGAGGCAGTTCGTGGTGCACGAGGCGTTCGAGATGACCGTGTCAGAGCCTTTCAGCGTCTTATGGTTCACGCCGAACACCACGGTGCGGTCGACGTCCTTCTCGCCCGGCGCCGAGATGATCACCTTCCTCGCGCCCGCCTGGACGTGCGCGCCTGCCTTGGCCTTGCTCGTGAAAAGCCCGGTGCACTCGAGGACCACGTCGATGCCGAGGCTCTTCCACGGCAGCTTGGCCGGGTCGCGCTCGGCGACCACGCGGACGCGGTCGTTGCCGACCACGATGCTGTCGCCGTCGACGCGCACCTTCTGCGGGAAGCGGCCGTGCGCCGTGTCGTACTGCAAGAGATGTGCGTTGGTATGCGCGTCGCCCAGGTCGTTCAATGCGACGAATTGCAGGTCGTGCTTCTTCCCGCCTTCATAGTGCGCGCGCAGGACCATGCGGCCGATGCGCCCGAATCCGTTGATCGCAACCTTGATGGTCATTGCAGGACTCTCCTGACGGCTTCGGCTACGCCTTTGGGCGTGAAACCGAAGAGCTTGAAAAGGTCGGCGGCAGGCGCCGATTCGCCGTAGCGGTCGATCCCGACCACCGCGCCTTCCAGGCCGACATACTTGCGCCAATAGTCGCTCACCCCGGCCTCGACCGCCACCCTCGGGTTCTCGCCGAGGACGCTCCTTTGGTACTCCTTGGGCTGCCGGTCGAATACGCTGGTCGACGGCATGGAGACGACGCGCACGGGGATGCCCTCTGCGGCAAGCAGTTTTTGCGCCTCGACCGCGGTAGGGACTTCGGAGCCGGTGGCGATGATTACGGCGCGGGCGCCGGGGGCATCCGACAACACGTACCCGCCCTTCTCTACCCCCTGCAAATCAGCTCTTTTCAAGAAGGCGACGTTCTGCCGGGTCAGAAGCAACGCAGTCGGGCCGTCCCTGCGGCGGATCGCCGCGGCCCATGCGATCGCCGTCTCGACGGTATCGGCGGGACGCCAGACGTCCATATTGGGTATCAGCCGCAGCGTGGCCGCGTGCTCGATCGGCTGGTGCGTCGGCCCGTCCTCGCCGAGGCCGATCGAGTCGTGCGTGAAGACGTAAACCACCCGGATCTTCATGAGCGCCGCCATGCGTAGCGCATTGCGAGCGTAGTCCGAGAAGGTGAGGAACGTGCCGCCGTACGGAATGAATCCGCCATGCAGCGAAAGCCCGCTCATGATGGCGCACATGCCGAACTCGCGTACGCCATAGAAGATATGGTTGCCGGCCAGCGAGCCCGGGGCGACCGCCCTGGACGCCTTCACCATGGTCAGGTTCGAGCCGGTGAGGTCGGCCGAGCCACCCAGCAGCTCGGGCAACGCCGGCACTAGAACTTCGAGAGCGTTCTGCGACGCCTTGCGCGTCGCGATCGTTTCGGCCTTCTGGTTCCACTCTTCCACCAGCCGGCGGGCCAGCTCGTCGAAGCCGGCCGGCAGCGCGCCGCTCATTCGGCGCTTGAACTCCGCCGCCTCGGCCGGGAACTGCTTCTCATAGGATGCGAAAAGCTTGCTCCAGCGGCGCTCGGCCCGCTTGCCCGACTCGCGGGCGTCCCAGCCCTGGCGCACCGTCTCGGGGATCTCGAACGCGGCATGGCTCCAGCCGAGCGCTTTACGTGTCGCCGCGACCTCCTCCGCGCCAAGCGCCGCGCCGTGCGCCGCGCCGGTGTTTGCCTTGGTCGGCGCGCCCTTGGCGATCACCGTCTTGCAGCAGATGAGGGTCGGGCGAGTCTTTTCCCGCTTCGCCTTGCGGATGGCGCGGTCGACCGCCTCCACGTCGTGGCCGTCGACGTTCGGGATGACGTGCCAGCCGTAGGCGGAGAAGCGCTTCGGCACGTCGTCGGTGTACCAGTGGGTGATCTGTCCCTTGTCCGAGTCGATCGAGATGCCGTTGTCGTCGTAGAACGCCACGAGCTTGCCCAGTCCCA
>CAYZFN010000009.1:0-35102 GCA_964477695.1 uncultured Enterobacteriaceae bacterium
AGCGCCGCGAGGGATAGGAATGGTGATCGGAATGGCGCTGCAGGTGAAACAGCGCCAGGTTGGTCACAACATGGTTGGCATTCCATGAATGGTGCGGCTGCGGCGCTTCGTACTGGCCGTTCGGCAGCCGCTGGCGCAGCAGACCGTAATGCTCCACGTAGTTGGCGGAAGTCAGCTGCCACCACGCCACGACGTTGTGCACGGCGAGGAAGGGCAGCATGATCCAGCCGAAGGCGGCGATCAGCCCGAGCTGCAGCACGGCCGTGATCGCGTAGGACTGGAGCATTGTGTTGTGCACGCTCCAGGCGCCCCGGCCCTCCTTCTGCAGCCGCTTCTTCTCGAGCCGCCACGCGCGGCGAATGCCGCCCGGCAGTTCACGCAGCGAAAAACGATAGATGCTCTCGCCCATGCGCGCGCTCGCATGGTCCTCCGGCGTAGAGACCCACCGATGGTGTCCTCTGCCGTGCTCCACAGTGAAGTGGCCATAGGCCGGAACCGCCAGCACCAGGCGCGCAAGCCATTGCTCGAGCGGGTTGTACTTGTGCCCGAGCTCGTGCCCGGTGTTGATGCCGAGGCCCGAATCCGTGCCGGCGACGTAAGCGAGCATCAGCACCGCCCACCAGGAAAGATCGTGCGTGCCGACCCACCAGGCGCAGCCGACCAGCGCGACGAAGTGCAGCGGCACCGTGATCCAGGTCAGCCAGCGGTAGTAGCGGTCCTGCTCGAGCTGCGGCACCACCGCCTCGGGCGGATTGTTCTCGTCCTCGCCGATGAAGTAATCGAGCAGCGGCATGAGGCCGTAGCTGATGAGCAACGGCAGGCCGAGCCCGAGCTGCCAGCCCGTCCAGGCGTGCGCCGCCATTCCGGTGAAAGGCAGGAGCGGGTAGACCACCGAGAGCGACCACCAGAAGCGCTTGCGGTCGCGGTACGTCACGCAGCGCCCGAGCTGCGCATCGTCGGCAGCGTAGACTTTGCCCATCGACCGGGCCCTCCTATAGGGACGCCATTATGGAAGATCAGGTCTTCAGCCGGTAGCCCGTCCTGAAGATCCACCACACCGTGGCGAGGCAGACCAGGAGGAAGAGCGCCGTCATGCCGAGGCTCACGCTCACGTGCACGTCGGCGATCTCGAAGAAAGCCCAGCGGAATCCGCTGATCAGGTAGACCACGGGGTTGAACAGCGTCACCTTCTGCCACAGGGGCGGCAGCACGCTGATCGAATAGAAAGTGCCGCCGAGGAACGTAAGCGGGGTAATGACCAGCAGCGGGATGAACTGCAGCTGCTCGAAGCCGTTCGCCCAGATGCCGATGATGAAGCCGAGCAGGCTGAAAGTGGCGGCGGTGAGCAGGAGGAAGGCGACCATCCAGAACGGATGGACGATGCGCAGCGGCACGAAGAAGAACGCCGTGGCGAGGATGATGAGGCCGAGGAGGATCGACTTTGTCGCGGCGGCGCCGACGTAGCCGAGGACGATCTCGAGCGCGGAGATCGGCGCCGAGAGGACCTCGTAGATCGTGCCAGTGAAGCGTGGGAAGTAGATGCCGAAGGCGGCGTTGGTCACGCTCTGCGTGAAGAGCGTGAGCATGATCAGCCCGGGCACGATGAAGGCGCCGTAGGAGACGCCTTCGATGTGCGAGATGCGGGTACCGATGGCCGCGCCGAACACGACAAAGTAAAGCGAGGTGGTGATCACCGGCGCGACGATGCTTTGCAGCAGCGTGCGCGCGGTGCGCGACATCTCGAAGACGTAGATCGCGCCGGCGGCGCGCCAGTTCATCGTTCGCTCCGGACCAGGTCGACGAAGATCTCCTCGAGCGAGCTTTGCGTCGTCTGCAGGTCTCTGAACTCGATGCCCGCCGCTGCGAGGTCGTCGAGCAGCCCGGTGATGCCGCTCATTGCTCCACTGTGCTCGGCCTGCGTGTCGTAGGTGTAGACGAGCTCGCGGCCGTCGTGCGCGAGGGTGAGGTCGTAGCGGGCGAGCGCGGACGGGACGGCGCGCATGGGCGCGTTGAGATGCAGGATCAGCTGCTTGCGCCCCATCTTGCGCATCAGCTCGCGCTTCTCCTCCACGAGCACGAGCTCGCCCTTGTTGATCACGCCGACGCGGTCGGCCATCAGCTCCGCCTCCTCGATGTAGTGCGTGGTGAGAATGATGGTGACGCCGGAGGCGCGCAGGTCGCGCACCACCTGCCACATGTGTCCGCGCAGCTCGACGTCGACCCCGGCGGTCGGCTCGTCGAGGAACAGCACCTTCGGCTCGTGCGCGAGCGCCTTGGCGATGAGCACGCGCCGCTTCATGCCGCCCGAGAGCGTGATGATGCGGCTGCCGCGGCGCTCCCAGAGCGCAAGGTCCTTCAGCACCTTCTCCACGTACGCAGGATTTGCCGGCTTGCCGAACAGCCCGCGCGTGAAGCTCACCGTCTGCCACACGGTTTCGAACGGCGTGATGGTGAGCTCCTGCGGCACGAGGCCGACGAGCTCGCGCGCCGCGCGGTAATCGCGCTGGATCTCGTGGCCGCCGACGTGCACCGTGCCCGCCGAAGGCACGACGATGCCGCAGACGATGCTGATGAGCGTGGTCTTGCCTGCACCATTCGGGCCGAGCAGCGCGAATATCTCGCCTTTGTAAATATCGAGGTCGATTCGTTTCAGGGCTTGCAAGCCTGACGCGTAGCGCTTCTCGAGCCCCGAGATTGTCAGGATCGCGCTTTGGCGATCTTTCACGCGCTCCTTCCCCGTCGCGGTGCAATCCGCACAGCGGCGATCGGCAAAAGCTTCTCTGTCAGGAAAGCGGGCATCGCATTTGCAGCCGGTGGTCATGGGCACAGCGAGAATCCTCATCGCTGCGAACTCGCCCGGCACTTTGCATCGTCTGGAGGAAACGTTATCAGGTTTGGAGGTTCATGTAGCGATCCGGTTGCGCGACGTGGCCAAAGAAGTGAAACGCGGCGAGTTCGCGCTGCTGGTCTTCTGCCTGGGCTTCGACGAGCAAAGCGAGGTCGAGATTCTGCGGGCGCTGCACGACGAGCACGGCATGATCCGCCTGCCCGTGGTGTGCGTCGCCTGCGACGAGACCCGCAAGCAATCCCGCGAGACCGAAGCGCGCCTGCGTGACGCCGGCGCCTGCGATGTCTTCGAGCTGCGCCATTATCCGTCCACCCCGGAAGGCAACGCCGGCCTGCGCGCGCGGATCCTCGCCTGCGCGGCCACCGATCGCGCGAAGCTCGGCCTGCCCGCGCCGGCGCGCCTCACGCCGATGTCGCGCACGCTTTATCGCGCCGCGCTGTTCCTGGGCGGCGTGCCGGCGCTCGCGAAGCGGCTCGACGTGCCCGAGAAGGCGCTGCGCAGCTGGATCCAGGGCGAGGCAGATCCGCCGGCCGAGGCCTTCCTCGCCGCGCTCGAGCTCGTGCTGCTCGAGGTCGAGCGCGGCCCAGGCGGGCGCGAGCCTTGACGTTTATGGAACCGCGCGAAGCGCTCGAGTCGTTGCGCGACGCCGTGGAAAGGCTGAAGGCGCAGCGTGCCTACGCGGCCTCCGGCACGAGCGTGCTCGAGCGCATCATCACCTGCTGCTCCGAGGTCGCGCGCAACGCCGAGCGCGCAGGCGTACGCCGCACCGCGCTGGACGTGCGGAACGAGGCAATAGCCCGGTATGCCTCCCGCACCGAGCAATCCAGCGAGGAAGTACTCGACCTGCTGGAGGAAGCCATCGCCCGGTTCGAGCAGGAGCTGCGTTCGATGCTCCAGGCGCAGAAATAGGACGATATGTGCCTTCGCGTACCACGGCGTACAATCGCCGCGTGGCGGGACGCGACCGTAAGTTCGCGGAGACGACGAGGCGCAGCTTCTGGAGCGCTCCAGGCTCCTGATTGCCGAAATGGAACGACTTACCGAGCGCGCCAAGGCGCTCGTGGCATCCTACAAAGAGGTCAAGGACAGGCTCAAAGAGAAGAAGAAAAAAACCGGCGAGTAGCGTCAAACATCCTGCCCTATCAAAAAATAGGGACAGACGCCATTTTTCTCATTTGGGCGGCGTCATCTCGAGCGCCGCCCGGTCCCAGCGCCCGAGGTCCGCGGCCAGCGCGTAGGTGCTCTCCAGGAAGTCGAGCAGCGCGGCGTCCGGATCGGGCGCTTCGCGTACCGCGTCGTAGGGCAGGACGAACTCGCCCAGCTGTTTGTCGAAGCGCGCCGCCGTGGGACGCACAGCGGCATCGGCAAAGCCCGCCGGCGGCGGATACGCATAAGAGAAGAAGAACGGATAGGGCGCGTTGTCGCCGCCCGGCCAGAAGCCGCAGCTCGAGCATTCATGCGAATAGGCTTCGCGCAGCAGATGATCGGGCATGTTCGGCGCGCCGCCCGGATGCGCCGGCGCACGGCGCCCGGAGAAGCGGGTGACCGCGAGATCGCCGCTGCCCCAGAAGAAGTGCACCGGACTGCACTTGCCGCTGAAGCGGCCGCGGAAGATCTTGAATACGCGATCCGCCTGGACGAGCGCGCGCCAGAAGCGCTCAGCGGACCGGGCGTCGTACGTGCGGTGCGTCTCGTCCTCGTCGAACGGAATCGCCTCCGGCAGCTCGTTCGGCTTGCGGTTGATCCTGACCGGCAGGGCGAGCTCGTCGAGCAGGGAAAGGGTTTTCCGATAGAAGGCCGAAACCGGCTGCGCCTCGAGCGCGAAGCTGCGCCGGCCGCCGTCGCTCGAATGGATGGCCAGGCGGTGGTCGATGAAGTCGAAATCGATCTCGAAGATGCGCGTGCCGTGGGGAATCGGCGAAGTGCCGAGCCCGCGCGCCGTGACATAGAGGGTCACGTGCCACTGGTGGTTGACCCACGGCGACTGGACGAGTCGCACCTTGCCGGCGATCTGCAGCCACAGGCGCAGCGTCTCGAAGGTGTCCCGCCACTCCCGGTACGGCAACGCCGGCCAAGCTTCCATTTCGCAAGGCTACCGCGCGGAATTGGTGACAGTCACGCTTTTGGCAAGTACGCTGCGCTTTCCATCTGGGAGGAGAGACATGAGCCAGCAGAAGCGCAGGAAGCTGCTTAAGGCGGGCGCCGCCATCGGCGCGGCGGGTCTCGGTGTTCCGGGCATCGTGCGCGCGCAGCCGAAGGAGATCGTGATCCTCGGGCTATGGGACCAGACCGGCGCGTTCGCCGACGTCGGCCCGCTCAACGACCGCGGCATGCGCATGGCGCTCGAGGAGCGCGGCATGAAGGTGCTCGGCCAACCGATCAAGTACATCACGCGCGACGGCGCCACCCAGGCCGGCGTCTCGACGCGCCGCGCCGAAGAGGCGATCGACGGCGAAGGCGCGCGGTTCATGATCGGTCCCTGGTCTTCCGGCGTCGCGCTCGCGGTGTCCGAGGTGGCGAAGCGGAAGAAAGTCCTGCACCTCTTCAGCGGCGGCACCGAGGACATCTCCGGCAGCCGCTGCCATCGCTATTCATTCCAGTGGGCGGCGAGCCCCTACACCGCGGCGAAGACCGTGGTCGACAATTTCATGAAGGCGAATCCGAAGGCTAAGCGCTGGCACCTGCTGGTCGCCGACTACGCGTTCGGCTGGTCGGTCGAGAAGTACATCAAGGAGGTCGGCAAGGATCACGGCCTCGAGTTCGTCGGCGCCGACCGCCACCCGCTCGGCGAGCGCGAGTTCTCGAACTACGTGCAGAAGGCGGCGGCCAACCGGCCCGACGTCGTGGCGATGATCAACTTCGGCGGCGACGCGGTCGCGGGCGCGCGCGAGATCTTCAACTTCGGTCTGACGCCGAAGATTCCGCTCATCATGTGCTGGTCGTCGGGCGTCGAGGAGCTGATCCAGCTCGCGCCCGAGATCCGCGACAACCTGTGGGTCGGCACGAACTTCTACTACACGGCGAGGACGCCGGTCGCCGAGGCGTTCGTCAAGAGCTACCAGGGCAAGTACGGCACGCCGCCCGGCTACGCGCCTTCCGCCGCCTATTCGATGACGCGCATGCTGCTTGCGGCGTTCGACAAGGCCAAGTCCGACGACACGCAGTCGGTCATCAAGGCGCTCGAGACGCTCGAGATCGACGACCTGCTCGGCCGCATGCGCGTCGACCCGGCGACGCACCAGACGCTGCGCCCGTACTTCTTCCTGCGCTGCAAGCCGAAGAGCGCGATGAAGCACGAGCTCGATCTCGCCGACATCGTTGCGACCGGCGACACGCCGCTGCCGAAGCAATACGCGGCCTGCAAGGACATCGGCGGTTTCTGACGTAAGCCGTTGAACCTCCTTCTCGGCCAGGTCCTGAACGGGATCGCGACCGGGATGCTGTACGCGCTGATGGGCCTCGGCCTCGCGCTCATCACCGGCATCCTCAACATCCCGAACTTCGCCCACGGCGCTCTGTTTGCCGTGGGCGCGTATTTCCTCGTCTCGCTCGTCCCGCTGCTCGGCAATTTCTGGCTTGGGCTGCTGATCGCGCCGCTGGGGGTTGCCGTCTTAGGGCTGCTCATCGAGTACCTGGGGGTGCGGCGTCTGTATGCGGCGGGGCATGACTACCAGCTGCTCTTCACCTTCGGCCTCGCGCTGATCTTGAACGAGCTGATCATCGTGATCTGGGGACCCGTGGGCATCAGTCACCTGCCGCCGCAGATCCTGCGCGGCGGCGTGGACCTCGGATTCACCTTCTATCCGAAGTACCGCCTGTTCGTGATGGCCATGGCGGGCCTGCTCGTTCTCCTGACCTGGCTGTTCCTCGAGAAGACCCGCTACGGCGCCATCATGCGCGCCGGCATCGAGAACAAGGAGATGGTGTCGCTGCTGGGCATCGACATCCATAGGCTCTTTACCGCCGCCTTTGCGCTGGGCGCGTATCTGGCGGGAATCGCCGGCGCGCTGACGGCGCCGATTCGCGGCCTCTCGCCCGGCATGGGCGTCGACATGCTCGGCATAGCGTTCGTGGTCGTGGCGCTCGGCGGCCTGGGCAACCTGCTCGGCGCCATCGCCGCAGGACTGCTCATCGGCGTCGCGCAGGCCGTCGTGGCCGCCTACTGGACCGAGGCGTCGACGGCGGTCATCTTCGCCGTGATGGCCGCCGTGCTGCTGGTGCGGCCGCAGGGCCTCTTTGGCATCCGATGAGAGCCGCCGCGCTCATTGCTCTCGCGGTGATCCTGCTGCCGCTGGCGGTGCGGCCGGCCATGGCGTCCGAGATCTGGATCTTCGCCATCTTCGGCCTCGGCCTCAACCTGCTGCTCGGCTACACCGGGCTGCTGTCGTTCGGGCAGTCCACGTTCTTCGGCTCGGCGGCCTATGTCGCGGGCTGGCTGCTCAAGCATTACGGCATCAACGTGCTGCTCGCGCTCGGCATCGGCGTGGGCGTCGGCGCGTTCTCGGCGCTGCTCGTCGGCTATCTGTGCGTGCAGCGCTCGGGCCTCTACTTCATCATGCTCACTTTCGCGCTGAACCAGCTCTTCTACTTCATCGCCTATCAGTGGACCAGCGTGACCGGCGGCGAGGACGGCATGCCGGGCATCCCGCGCCCTTCCATCGGTGTCAGCATCGAAGGCGCGTATGCGTACTACGCCTTCGTGTCGACGCTCTTCCTGCTGTCGCTCTGGACGATGAAGCGCATCGTCGGCTCGCCGCTCGGCCGCATCCTGCAGGCGATCCGCGAGAACGAGCTGCGCGCCGAGGCGGTGGGCTACGACGCGCCGCGCTTCAAGCTCGCCGCCTTCGTGATCGCGGGCGCCTTCTCGGGGCTGGCCGGCGTGCTCTACGCGATGCTGTTCGGCATCGTGCCGCTGGAAGCGATCGGCTTCGTCTTCTCCGGCAACGTCGTCTTCGCGACGCTGATCGGCGGCTCGGGCTCGCTCTACGGTCCGGTGATCGGCGCCTTCGTCTTCATCTGGCTCTCCGAGTCGGTCAGCACCGTTTGGGCGCGCTGGCCGCTGCTGCTCGGCGTGGCTTTCGTGATCGTGGTGCTTTTCCTGCGCGGCGGCGTCGTCGAGGCGTGGTCGCGGTTCGTGGCATGGCGCTTCTCGAAACGCACGGCCTGAGCAAATCGTTCGGCGCCCTCGCCGCCGTGAACGCGGTGGACCTGCGCGTCGACGCGGGTACGCTGCACTCGATCATCGGGCCGAACGGCGCCGGCAAGACGACGCTCTTCAACCTGCTCACGGGAACCTTTCCGCCCACCTCGGGAAAGGTTTTTCTCGATGGCAAAGACGTCACCGGGACGCCGGCGCACCGCATCGCGCACCTCGGCCTCGCCCGCTCGTTCCAGCGCACCAACGTCTTCCCCGCGTTTACGCTGCTCGACAACGTATGGATCGCCGCGTTCGCCTGCAGCCCGTCGTGGCGCGGCCTGCTCTGGCGGCCAGCCGAGCGCTATCCCGAGCTCGCGCGACGCGCCCGCCAGGCGCTCGCCGACGTCGGCCTCGGCGGAAAGGAAGGCCATCGGGCGCGCGAGATCTCGCACGGCGAGCAGCGCCAGCTCGAGCTCGCCATCGCGCTCGCGGCCGCGCCGCGCGTGCTGCTGCTCGACGAGCCGGCGGCGGGGCTTTCGCCGGAGGAGACGCGGCGCATGGTGGCGCTCGTGCGCACGCTGAAGGGCCGCTACACCATCGTGCTCATCGAGCACAAGATGGACATCATCATGAGCGTGTCGGACCGCATCTCGGTCATGCACTTCGGCTCGCTCATCGCCGAGGGCACGCCGGCGGAGATCCAGCGCAATCCGGACGTGCGCAAGGCCTACCTGGGCGGGGTGGCCGCGTGATCCTCGAGCTGCGCGAGGTCGACGCCTTCTACGGCATCGGCCACATCCTGCACGGCTTGAGCCTCGAGGTGGACGACGGTGAGGTCGTCGCCCTGCTCGGCCGCAACGGCGCGGGCAAGACCACCACGCTGCGCTGCATCGCCGGGCTGACGCCGCCGCGCTCGGGTGCGATCTGCTACAAGGGAAGCGACATCGCCGGTCTCGAGCCGCACCGCATTTCGCGCCTGGGCATCGCGCTCGTGCCGGAGACGCGCGGCATCTTCTCCTTCCTCAGCTGCCACGAGAACCTGGCGATTGCCGAACGTAAAGGCTCGCGATGGAAGATGCAGGCGGTGCTCGAGCGCTTCCCGCGCTTGCAGGAACGGCTCGGCAACAAGGGGCAGCAGCTCTCCGGCGGCGAGCAACAGATGCTCGCCATCGCGCGCGCCCTCCTCACCGGCCCGCAGCTGCTGCTGCTCGACGAGCCCTCGCAGGGCCTCGCGCCCATCGTCGTCAACGCGGTGATGGACACGATCCGCAGCCTCAAGGCCGAACGCGTGAGCATGCTGCTCGTCGAGCAGAACGCCGAGATGGCGCTCGCCCTCGCCGACCGCGTGTACGTCATCGACCACGGCACGGTGGTGTTCGAAGGCAGCCCGGGGCGGCTGCGCGCCGACACGCAGATCACCGCCACCTACCTCGGCGTCGGCGCCTAGCGCCTCCGCCTCAGCGCCAGTCGACTGCGCCGAGGCCTTCGCGGGCGAGGTAGGCGTAATAGACGCCGACCGTCGCGCGGCTCTGCGCGAGATCGCTCAACGACGGAAACGTGGCGTCGCGGCGCGACCAGAGGTACTTGATCGCGACGCCGTGCTCGCGCAGCAAGCGCAGCGTGAACGTCAGGTCGGCGCGCGCAATGTTGTCGTGGCCGCCGGTGCCGGCGCCGGCGACCCGGCTGACAAAGAAATCGCGCACGTTAAGCTCGAGCGACGAGCGGTTACCGAAGATCAGCCGAAGGTTGAGCAGCGCCTGCGGCGTCGTGCCGTAGTGGTAGTCCGTGGCGGAGGAGCCGTGCAGCGTGCTCACGCCGGCGTAGCCGATGCCGCCGAGAAGCGAGCCCTGCAGCGTCACGTCGTGCGGCAGGCGCAGCTGTCCGGTGCTGCCCAGCGAAAGCGCGGTGCTCGAGATGCGGAAGACTTGCGGCGCGATATAGTCGTAGCTGCCGTAGAGGCCCCATAGGCCGCGGTAGTTGCCGCCTCTCGCATAGTCGGTGCCGAAGAGCAGGCCGCGTGTCGAGAGGTTCTCGACCGCGTTTGCGCTGGACGCGGTGACCTGGAAGGCGAAGTAATCCCATGGCCGGTCGTAGTGGTAGCCCGGCTTTCCCGGCAGACCGTAGTCCATGAAGTAGTCGAGGAGCAGCTCGTTGTTCTGCAGCTGCGGAGGGCTTGCCTGCTGCTGCAGCGAGCCGCTAGCGCCGAACTGCACGCGGCTGTAGTAGGCCGCCTCGTGGCTGTCGAGCAGCTGCCGGAAGCGCTCTCCGAAGGCGAGGCGGTTGAAGCCGGTCGGCGGCGAAATGAGCGCTGCGGCGAGCTCGCGCGACCAGCCGCCGCTGCCCTTCTCCAGCACGAGGTTCGCCATGCGGAACAGCGACTCGCCGAGAAAGCTGCCGGCGATGCCGCTTGCGACCTGGTCGTTCTTCGACGGCGGCGTCGTCTGGCCGGCGAGCTCCCACATGAGGCTGCCGGCGAAGGTGTAGCCGAACGAGGTCCAGAAACCGAGGCCCGCCGAGCGCGCGAACCCGTGATAGATCGATCCCTGATACGGATGCAGGAGCTGGTTGACCGAATACGGGTCGTTGTCGATGACCCATGGGCCGTTCAGGTTGCGCCGGATGGAGGACGCAGTCACGTCGTAGTCCTCGCCATAGAGCCGCTTGTCGATGCGGTTGAGCAGGAAATCGAAGATCACGATCTCCGCGGCGGGGATGCCATAGCTTTTCTTGTCCTGCGCTTCGGCCTTTTCCTCCTGCTCTTGCGCCGCGGCGGTGCCGGCCAGCACCAGAGCGGCAACGAGGAGCGCAGGGCGAACGATCGGTCGCACGCGCGCTGGTGCTGCAAAGCACGCTCCCGGCGGATAGTCCGCCGTGTCGTCCGGAAGGAGGAGGCAGGACTAGAGTTCGGGCTCCGTCCCCGAATTACGAATTACGCGCGGCTGCGGCCGTTGCCGAGGAGCGGCGCCAGCGAAGAGGAGCCGGTAAAGAGCGCGATGAGCAGCCAGGCAGCGCTCAGGGTAATCGCTGCGATCGCGATCCAGTTGTACACCTCGTGCCAGGTCTTGCTCATCACCGGACCGAGCAGAAGAAGCGCGACGGCCTGGCCGGCCGCCACGACGATGAGCGTGGTGAGCGGCAAAAGAACGCTCTTCACCACGCCCCAGCGGCGATCGTGAGCGGGCAGAACGGCGGCCGCGCGTTGCGCCGCGAGCCACAAGACGAGCAGGGCACCGCCGAAGCCAAGGAATTGCACGATGCGCGCCGCGTTGAGCCCGGTCTTGCCGATCCGCGTGGCCTTGAAGAGCGACATCTCGCCCAGCACCAGCGCGAGGATCACCGCGAGCGCGATGACCACGAGATAGCGCACGACCCATTTCCAGCGTTCGTTCATGACGCCTCCCTCGAAGAAGGCTCGGCTGGCCCCAGGGCCGCTGGTTCCGACCCTGGGGCTTCTCCCTGAGCGCAGTTGTTAGCTACTTATGCTGGTTTCTTAACTACTTATTCCAGTGTCCTGATTTAGCAACACTAAACCGTCCTCCGGGAAGGGCATATTGCGCAGAAACGGGGCCGGCGCCGAGTTTCAGGGCTCGATTTCGCTCAGGCGGTCGACGCGCCGCAGGCCGGGGAAGAAGCGCATCCAGAGCGCGACCACGAACAGCGTGCCGAGCCCGCCTGCCAGCGCGGCCGGGACGGCGCCGAGCAAGGAAGCGAGCAGCCCGGCGCGGAATTCGCCGAGCTCGTTCGTGCAGCCGACGAAAAGGACATGGATCGCGCTCACTCGCCCGCGCATCTCCTCGGGCGAGGCAAGCTGGACGATCGTCGCCCGCACGAAGACGCTGAGCGAATCGCCGCCGCCCATGAGCGCCAGCGCGAGCATGGACAGCGGCACCGACCTGGAAAGGCCGAAGATCAGCGCGCCGGCTCCGAACAGCGCCACGCCGCCGAAAATCGCGCGGCCGGCATGCGGCTGGCGCGCCTCCGGGAGCTGGGCGAGCATGAGGCTGGTCGTGATCGCGCCGACCGCGAAGGTGCTGCGCAAGAGCCCCAGCCCGCCCGGTCCGACATGCAGGATGTCGCGCGCGAACACCGGCAGCAGCGCGTTGACCCCGCCGATCAGGACGGCGAAGAGGTCGAGCGAGATGGCACCGAGGAGGATCGGCTGGCGCCTCACGAAGCGCAGGCCGGCCATTGCACGCTCGAGCGTGCTCCCCGCCCCTTCCCTGGCCGCTATCACCTTGGTGCCAATCGCGACCATGGCGAGCACCGCCGACAGCGCGAGCGCGAAGCATGCCGCGAAAGTGATCGGCGCACCGAGCAGATAGATGAAGCCGCCGAGCGCCGGGCCGGCAATTACGGCGATCTGCTGCGTCGAAGTGGTCCACGCGACCGACTGCGCGAACTGCCCGCGCGGCACGAGGAGCGGCACGATCGACTTGGCAGCCGGCCCGGACAGCGCCCGCATGGTGCCCGAGAGCACCAGCGCCCCATAGAACGGCCAGGTCGTCGATACCCGCAGGAACACCAGGACGAAAAGCAGCGCCGCGGCCGCGGCCTGGAAAAGATGCGCCGCCGCCACCAGCCAGCGCCGGTCGACGCGGTCCGCGAGGTCGCCCGCCGGCAGCGTGAGGAGAGCGATCGGCACGAACGCGGCGAGCCCGGCGAAAGCAAGCGTCATCGCGCTCCGGGTAAGGTCGTAGAGGTACCAGCCGACCGCCACCCATTGCATCTGCGCGGCGAGCACGGCGCAGAAGCGGCCGCCCAGGAATAGCGCAAAGTCCCGGCGGCGAAGAACGTGCACGCTAGGGCTGCCGGCGCAGATAGAACTGGGTGCCGATCAGCGAGACGACGAGCTCGTCGCGCTGGTTCATGAGCTGCCAGCGATTCTTGACGATGCCGAGCTCGGGGCGGCTCGACGAAGGACGCGCCTCGAGCACGGTAACGCGGCCGCGCAGCTCGTCGCCGGGGCGCACCGGCGCGAGGAAGCGCCATTCGTCCACTCCGGGCGAGCCAACGCTCGACGCCTCTTTGAGGTAGGCGTCGTACGCCATGCGCATCATCACGCAGCCCGTATGCCACGCCGAGGCGATGATGCCCCCATAAGGCGAGCGTTTCGCCGCTTCTCGGTCGACGTGGAAAGGCTGCGGGTCCCATTGGCGGGCGAACTCGATGATCTCCTCCTCGGAGAGCGCGCGCCGGCCGCATTCGATGACCCTGCCCGGCGGGAAGTCTTCGAAGTAATAGCGATACCGGCTGCTCATCGGCTTTGCAGGTCCTTTCTTTCCAGCAGCCACGACACGCCGAGCCCGAACACCAGTCCCCAGAAGGGCGCGCCGATGCGAAAGATCGGCACGTCGGCCACCGTTACGAGAAAGCAGGCGAGCGCGCCGAATGTGAAGCGCTCGCGGAAGGCGATCTGGAAGGCGGTCTGCAGCACCCGCAGCATCGCGAGCCCGGCGAGCGCGGCGATGAAGGCCGGCGGCGTGGCGAGCAGCAGCCGGGTGAAAAGCGGCGCAAGCAAGCCGAAGGCCATCGCGAGCGCGGCAACCACGAGCGCGGCGGTGTAGTGGCGCGGCTTCTCGCCCGAGCTCGTGATCACCGCATTCACCGGTCCGGTGAGGCAGGTCGACACCGCGCCGAAGAGACCGGTGACTAAAGCGCCGGCTCCGCAGGCCACCGTAATCGCGTTGATCGGCGGCCGGTGCCCGGCCGCGGTGAGAATCGCGATGCCCTGCGCGTTCTGCACGGTGAGCACCGTGATCGCGAGCGGCAGCACGAGCTCCACCATCGCGCTCCATGAAAAGCGCGGCGGATAGAAATGTGGCGAAACGATGGCAAACAGCGCGCCGCCCGCCGGCCGGAACGTTTTCTCTGCGATCATGACGGCCACGCCAACGGCGAGCGCGGCGATCAACGGCGGCACGGCGCGCGCGAAGCGCGGCAGCGCGCTGAAGACGAGCCACGCCACGGTCATCGAAAAGGCGAGCGCGAGATCATCACGGAACGACTGCACCAGCCCGATGCCGAAGCGCAGGAATACGCCGGCGACCATCGCCATGACGATCGGCATCGGCACCGCTTCCATCGCGCGCCGCACCCAGCCCGAGAGCCCGAGCAGCAGCATCAGCGCGCCGGTGGCGAGGAACGTGCCGACGACTTCCGCGAAGCTCACGTGCCCGAGCGCCGGGCCGAGCAGCACCGAGCCGGGAATGCTCCACAGGAAGACGAGCGGCTGGCGGTAGGCGAGCGAAAACGCGATGGTGATGAGGCTGTTGAGAAAGAAGCCGCCGAAGATCCACGAGGCGATGTCGCCTTCGGACAGGCCTGCGCCCGCGGCGACCGAGAGGATGATCGCCACCGGTCCGGTGCAGGAGAACAGGAACGCCACCACCGCGTTGGCGACGTACACGCCGCCCGAGTCGGCGAGCAGTTGTCGTGGCCGGGGGACAGGGAGCACGGCAGGCTCGAGCGGCATGTTGTTCGTTTTGTGAACGCTAGAATCCGGCGATGGCGCGTCGCGCTCGCATCCTAAGGTATTTCGGCTATGCGTTGCTTCTCGGCGCGGCGGCGCTCGCCGTCTTCACCGCGTATCTGGACGTGCGCGTGCGCAGCGAGTTCGAGGGGCGGCGTTTCGCCCTGCCGGCGCGCATCTACGCGCGGCCGCTCGAGCTGCACGCCGGCCTGCGCCTGTCGCAGGCCGATGTCCAGGACGAGCTGCGCGGCCTCGGCTACAAGGACTCGGCGGGCGGAAACGATCCCGGCTGGTTCAGCGTTAACGGCAACACGATCGACATCGCGGTACGGCCGTTCGTGTTCTGGGACGGCGCCCAGCCGGCGCGCCGGATAAAGGTCTCCTTCGATGGCGGCACCGTCTCGAGCCTGCTCGATGCGGACGGAAAGCAGCTGCCCCTGGCACGGCTCGAGCCGCGCGCCATCGGCGGCATCTATCCCTCGGGCAACGAGGACCGCGTGCTCGTGCGGCTGGCGGAGGTGCCGCCGCAGCTGGTCCAGGAGCTGATCGCGGTCGAGGACCGCAACTTCTACTCGCATTTCGGTTTCGACCCGCGCGCGCTGGCGCGCGCCGCGACCAGCATGTTCTCCGGGCACATGCAGGGCGGCAGCACGATCACGCAGCAGCTCGTCAAGAACTTCTTCCTCACGCCGGAGCGCACGCTGCGGCGCAAGTTCACCGAGCTCATCATGGCGGTGCTACTGGAAGCGCACTACGGCAAGGACGAGATCCTCGAGACCTACCTGAACGAGATCTACCTCGGCCAGGACCGCGATCGCGCGATCCACGGCGTCGGCCTCGCGGCGCAGTTCTACTTCAACAAGGAAGTCCGCTACCTCACCGTCGCCGAGTCGGCGCTGCTCGTCGCGCTGGTCAAAGGCCCCGCGGTGTACGATCCGCGCCGCCATCCGGCGCGCGCCCTCGAGCGGCGCAACCTCGTGCTGCGCGAAACCCGCGAGCGCGGCTACCTGAATCTCGAGCAATACACGCTCGCGCGCTCGGCCGAACTCGGCGTGTCGAGCCGCCCGGGCATGGGCACCTCGCCCTACCCGGCATTCCTGCAGCTCGTGCACCGGCAATTGCGGCGCGATTACGACGAGAGCGACCTGCGCTCGGAGGGACTGCGCATCTTCACGACCCTCGATCCGCGCGCCCAGGCTGCGGCCGAGAACGCGCTGGCGCGCCACCTCGCGCAATTCGACAAGGAAAAGCGCTTCAACAAGCAGCCCGGGCTCGAGGGCGCGGTGGTCATCACCGATCCGCAGAGCGGCGAAGTCGAGGCGCTGGTCGGCGGACGCGATCCGCGCTACCAGGGCTACAACCGCGCGATCGATGCGGCGCGGCCGATCGGCTCCCTGCTCAAGCCGGTCGTCTACCTCACCGCGCTATCGGATCCGGCGCACTACACGCTCGTCACCCCGATCGACGACGGGCCGTTCACCTGGAAGAGCCGCGGCGCGCCCGACTGGCAACCGAAGAACTACGACCTCAAGTTCCACGGCATCGTGCCGCTGCGCACCGCGCTCGCGCAGTCCTACAACGCCGCGACCGCGCGCCTCGGCACCGAGATCGGCGTCGACAAGGTGCTCGCCAACGTGCAGAAGCTCGGCATCGAGCGCGAGCTGCGGCCCTACGCCTCGACCCTGCTCGGCGCGGCCGAGATGAGCCCGCTCGAGGTCGCGCAGATGTACCAGACGATCGCGAGCGGCGGCTTCCGCTCGCCGCTGCGCGCCATCCGCGAGGTGACGACGCAGGAAGGCCGGCCGCTGCAGCGCTATGCGCTCAAGGTCGAGCAGGCGTTTCCGCCCGAGCCGGTCGTGCTCATCACCGCGGCGATGCAGGGCGTGGTGCGCGAAGGCACGGCGCAGGGGTTGAAGAGCTACCTCGGCCCGGAGATCGCGGCGGCCGGCAAGACCGGCACAACGGACGAGCAGCGCGACGCGTGGTTCGCCGGCTTCACCGGCGATCGCCTGGCGGTAGTCTGGGTCGGCTATGACGACAACCGCGCCGCGCGCCTGTTGGGCGCCGCGGCCGCGCTTCCCGTCTGGGGGGACATCATGGCCGCACTTTCGCCGGAGCCGCTCGCGCTCGCCGCGCCCGAGACGATCGAGCGCGTCTGGATCGATCCGCAGAACAACCTGCGGGCGGACAGCCAGTGCGCCGGCGCCGTGGAGCTGCCGTTCATCCAGGGCAGCGCGCCGCAGGAGCGCTCGCCGTGCGCCAGCGCCGCCGGTACGGTGGTGGACGCGGTCGATACGGGCGTGAAGCGGGCGAAAAGCTGGTTTGAGAGAATCTTCGGTCGATGAGAAGCACCCTGCTCGTGCTGCTTGGCTGCGCCCTCGCGGGCTGCGCCACCGCGCCCGGTCCCGAGCCGGCACCCGCTCCGCAGCCCGCGCCGGTAGAGCAGCCGCCGCCCGCGGTCGTCGAGCAGGCGCCGGCGCCCAAGGAGAACGTCGCGATCGCCGGCCTCATGGAAAGCGCGCGCGCCGATGTTGCGGCAGGCCGCTTCCCCAATGCCGCGGCGTCGCTCGAGCGGGCGCTGCGCATCGAGCCGCGCAACCCACGCCTGTGGCAGGAGCTCGCCCGGGTTCGGCTGCAGCAGGGCGACTTCACGCAGGCCGAGAACCTCGCGCAGCGCTCCAACACCTGGGGCGGGACCGACAACCGGCTGCGCGCCGACAACTGGCGCCTGATCGCGCAGGCGCGCCAGGCGCGCGGCGATGCCGACGGCGCGCGCAAGGCGCAGGAGCTGGCCGAGCAGCTCGGCCGTTGACTACTTCTTCAGGTCCTTGGTGAACGGGAAGATGTGCGTGTAGCCGAGGATGTCCGTGAGCAGCAGCACGAGGAACACGATGAGCGCGGCGGTGATGAGCGCGCCGCCATCGCCGCCCGCTGGCGCCTGGTCGATCTGGCTGGCCAGCCGCGCCGCCTCGTCGTCCGTGAGCGCGGCGACGCGCGCTTTCACGTCCGAGGCGTTCACGCCGTACGCGGCGAGCTTCGCCTGCAGATCCTGGCGCTCGAGCAAGGCAGCGAGGCGTCCGCGCGCGTCGCTGCGCAGCGCGTCGCTGGTGGAGAGCATGCCTGCGTGAGCGGGTTGCGGCACGCCGAGCCCGGCGATGGAAACGATGAGGGAAGCGGCGAGCAGGCTGCGAAGGTGCTTCATCGGGGTCCTTTCTTGGGTTGTTGGAGCGCGGCAACCTTAGCACCGCGCGTCTTACTTCGCATGCTCTAGAGCCGCGCCGCCGAGAAAGTATCGCAGTCGCGCGGACGGCCGGACTCCATGCCGCGCTTGAACCAGCGCACACGCTGCTCCGAAGTGCCGTGCGTGAAAGACTCGGGCACCACGCGGCCTTCGGTCTGCTTCTGCAGCCGGTCATCGCCGATCGCGCTGGCTGCGGCGAGCGCTTCCTCGACGTCGCCGGGGTCGAGCTGGTGCATCAGATTCGCGCTATGCCCCCAGATGCCCGCGTAGCAGTCCGCCTGCAGCTCCATGCGCACCGAGATGCCGCTCGCGCCCGACTGCGCGCCGTGCGCTTGCTGCGCCTTGCGAAAGGTGCCCGTCAGTTTCTGCACGTGGTGTCCGACCTCGTGCGCGATGACGTAGGCCTGCGCGAAATCGCCGGGCGCATGAAAGCGCGTCTGCAGGTCTCGGTAGAAGGAAAGATCGACGTACAGCTTCTCGTCGTTCGGACAGTAGAAAGGTCCCATCGCAGCTTGCCCGAGGCCGCACGCGGAGCGCACTGTGCCGTCGTAGAGCACGAGCGTCGGCGCGCGATATTGGCCGCCCGATTGCTCGAAGATGCGCTGCCACACGTCCTCGGTGCTGCCGAGCACGCGCGACACGAACTGGCCCATCTGGTCGCTCGGCGTTCCCTTTTGGATCTGCCGCTGGTTCGCCGATGGCGAGGTCACTTCCTGCGCGACGTTGAGCGCAGTGCCGGGATCGAAGCCGAGGAAGTAGGCGACGAGGGCGACTACGATGCCGCCCACGCCGAGGCCGCCGCCGACCATGCCGATACCGCGCCGGTCCTCGACGTTGCCGCTCGCGCGCTGATCGCCTAGCTGCATGCGGCGGTGCAGTGCAAGCGCTGTACCGTGGCTTTGTTCCTGCCGGCCTGTCGCCCGAGCCCGACGTAGCCGGAAAACGTCAGGGGATTCCCTGATTGGCCGCGCCGCGGCGGCGGGCTACGGTGTGCGCGGGAGGTTTCATGCGGGAGGAGCCGATGCAGAAATACGTCGCGTGCAAGCATCGCAACGTCGCCGCTGCCTACGAGCGTTTCCTCGGGCCAAGCGCAGGCGCGCTTCCCCAGCCCTGGCACAGCCGCACCTGGTCGGGCCTGCTCCACGTCCTCAGGCTCCGCCCCGGCGCTCCGACCCCGCGCGCCGCGAACGGCGAGGGCTAGCCCTAGAGCGAAGTCAGTCCCTTTCGGATGGCGTACTTGGTGAGCTCGGCCACCGTATGCAGGCCGAGCTTGCGCATGATGTTGCGCCGGTGCGCCTCCACGGTGGCGGTCGAGATGCCGAGTCGCTGACCGATCTCGCTCGAGCGCTTGCCGTCGGCTAGGAGCGCGAGCACCTGCCGTTCGCGCGAGCCGAGCGGCGCCGGCTGGCCCGCCGCTTCCGCCGCAAGCGCATCGCGCGTCACCTCTGGCGAGAGGTAGAGCTTGCCCTCGGCGACGGCGCGGATCGCGTGCACGAGCTCTTCGAGCGCGGAGGTCTTGACGACGTAACCATCGGCGCCGGCTTTCAGCATCTGCTGCACGACCGGGCGCTCGGTGTGGACGGAAAGCGCGAGCAGCTTGAGTGCCGGCAGCTTGCTCTTCAGGCTGCGCGCGACCTCGATGCCGTCCACGTCCGGCAGGCCGATGTCGAGGACCATGACGTCCGGATTGAGCTTCGCCGCGAGCGCGAGCGCTTCGCCGCCGGTGCCCGCTTCACCCACGACCTCGAATTGCGGCTCGCGCACGAGCATGGCCGACAGCAGCTCGCGCAGCATGCGTTGGTCCTCGGCGATGGCGATTCGAATGGTCATCGGGTTTCACGGATCGTGCAGACGGGCACCGGAAACCGCAAGTTAATATATCGCAATGACTTACCTCGTCGGCATCGACATCGGCGGTACCTTCACCGACTGCGCAATCGTCGACGGCGCGGGCAAGCTCCTGACCACCAAAGTTCCCTCGACGCCCGAGGACTTCTCGCGCGGCATGATGGACGCGCTCGACGCCGGCGCGCAGGCGCTGGGGCTTTCGCTGGGCGATTTCTGCCGCGACATTTCGTTTCTTTCGCACGGCACCACGGTCGGCACGAATACCATCATCCAGAAGCGCGGCGCCAAGGTGGGGCTGATCACGACCCAGGGGCACGAGGACGCGATCCACATCATGCGCGGCTCGCGCGGCTACGCCGGGCGGGACATCCGCAAGGTGGTGCACTTCCCGGAAACGTCCAAGCCCGCGCCGATCGTGCCGAAGCGCCTGATCCGCGGCGTGTCCGAGCGGGTCGATTGCTTCGGCGAGATCGTCGTCGACCTGAATCAAGATGAAGCGGAGGCGGCGATCCGCGCCTTGCTCGCTGAAGGCGTGCAGGCGATCGCCATCTGCTTCCTCTGGTCGTTTCGCAACCCGACGCACGAGAACAAGGTGAAGGCGATGGTGCAGCGCCTCGCGCCGCAGGTCTTCGTCTCCACGTCGGTCGATATCGCCCCCAAGTGGGGCGAGTACGAGCGCGTCACCGCGACCGCGCTGAATGCCTATCTCGGCCCGGTGATGGGCGACTATCTGCAAAGACTAGACGCTTCCCTTCGCGGCCTGGGGTATGAGCACGGTCTGCAAATCACGCAGTGCGGCGGCGGCACGGTGCCGGTGGCGCGCGCCGGCGAAGCCCCGCTCCTCACGCTCGATTCCGGTCCGGTATCCGGCGTCACCGCCTCGATGTTCCTCGGCGTCGCGATGGGCGAGAAGAACGTCATCACGACCGACATGGGCGGCACCTCGTTCGACGTCTCGATCATCTACGAAGGCAAGCCCGCGTATTCGTTCATCTCCAATACCGATCAGTACGAGTATTTCCTGCCGAAAGTCGACCTGCAGGCGATCGGCGCCGGCGGCGGCAGCCTGGCGCGCGCGCATCCCGAGACCCGCACGCTGACCGTCGGGCCCGACAGCGCAGGCGCCTTCCCCGGCCCGGTGTGCTATGGCCGCGGCGGCACCGTGCCGACCGTGACCGATGCGCAGCTCGTGCTCGGCTATCTCGACCCGGATAACTTCGCCGGCGGGCGCATGAAGCTGGACAAGGAATCGGCGCAGCGCGCGATCGGCGAGCTCGGGTCGCAAATCGGCATGAATGGCGTGGAATGCGCCGCCGGGATCTGCCGCATCGTCGAGCTGCACATGGCGGACATCATCCGCAAAGTGACGGTCGAGAAAGGCTTCGATCCGCGCGACTTCGTGCTGTTCGCCTTCGGCGGCGCCGGTCCGGCGCACGCCGGCGTGTTCGCCAGGGAGCTGGGCGTGCGCAAAGTGGTCATTCCGCAGAGAAAGGCGGCCTCGACGTGGTGCGCCTTCGGGGCGGCCGCCGCGGACGTGCTGCACATCCTCGAGCACACCGAGATCATGCCGACGCCGGTGCCCGCCAAGCGCATCAACGAGCCGATGGCTGCGCTCGAGACGCGCGCCGTCCAGCGGATGAAGAGCGAGGGAATCGACAGCAAGCGCCAGCGCTTCGAGTTCTCGCTCGACGTGCGCCACAAGGGGCAGATCAACGAGGTCGAGATCCTGCTGCCCTGGGCGCGCCTGCCCGCGGACTTCGAAGGCGTATTGCGCAAGCTGTTCGTCCGGCGCTATGAGCAGCTCTACGGCCGTGGCTCGGCGCTTCCCGGCGCGCAGCTCGAGATCGTGGTGTGCCGGCTGCGCGCGAAGGCGCTCACGCCGCAGCCGAAGCTCGTGCGCACGAAGCAGCAATCCGCTCGCATCCCGCGCGAGGCGCTTCGGCCCAGGCGGGAAATCTACTGGCCGGATCTCGGCAAGCGCCGGGCGACGCCCGTCTACGACGGTGAACGGCTGCGCAACGGCAACAAGATCGCCGGCCCCGCCATCGTCGAGACGGCGGATACTACGGTCGTGGTGCAGCCAGGAACGAAGCTGCGCGTGGACGAGCTCGGAAATTTCGAGCTCACCTACTAAGAAAGGAACGACTATGGAGCAGTGCACGGTCGAAAGCGGCTTACTGCGCAAGAAGCCTTGCGGCAACGCGGCGGTTGCCAACTGCGCGAACTGCGAGCGGCCGCTATGCAGCCAGCACGCCGTTCCGCAATTGAGCGAAACCGGCAAGAAGACCGGCGCGTTCCTGTGCAAGGAGTGCGACCAGGCGCGCCGCGACTACGACAAGCGCTCGCGCAGCGCGGCCGCGGCGGCGCTGATGCGGGGCGGCGCCGCGCACCCGAAGGCTGCCAGCAAGCCCGAGCCGCGCGAGCAGCGCGAACACAGCGGCGAGATCTCCTTCACCTCGGAGGCGAAGGCGCCGGCGCCTCCGAAGCCCGCCGCCGCGCCGATGGCCAAGAAGCCCGAGCCGCCGCGCGAGGACAGCGGCGTGATCGAGTACTCCCCGGCGAAGAAACCCGGCGACAAGAAGTAGCGGATGAACGCACCGCTGAAGAAGCTCTCCGAGCTGGCGGGCGTGGTGTTCGACGGCCGGCGCACCGGCTACGTGCCGCCCAAGGCGCTGCGCATCTCGGCGAAGCTCAAGCTGCATCGCAAGGCGAACAAGGACATCGACCCGGTGACCTTCGAGGTGGTGCGCCATGCGCTCTGGAACGTGAACGAGGAGCACGGCGCGACGATCCAGCGCCTGTCGGGCTCGCCGGTGGCGATGTACGCGCTCGACCTCAATCCGTCGATCCTCACCGAGGATGCGGAGTTCGTGTATTTCGGGCCTTACATGCAGTACATGTCGGGCGTCACCGATACCCAGGTGAAGTGGACGCTCGAGAACCGCAGCGACAACCCGGGCATCCAGGACGGCGACATGTTCCTCGCCAACGACCCGTGGGTCGGCGCCGCGCACCAGATGGACGTGATGCTGCTCTGCCCGGTGTTCTGGAAGGGCGAGCTGTTCTGCTGGGTGACCAACTGCCTGCACCAGTACGACATCGGCGGCATCACGCCCGGCAGCTTCTGCCCCTCGGCGCGCGACGCTTTCGACGAAGGCATCCTCATCCCGCCGGTGAAGATCGTCGAGAAGAACGAGGTCCGCCGCGACATCGAAGACATTTACCTGCGCAGCAGCCGAAAGCCCTCGGCCGTCGCGCTCGACTTCCGCGCGCAGCTCGCCGGGAACATGACGGCGAAGGATCGCATCCTCGCCCTCATCAAGCGCTACGGCGCCGATACCGTCAAGGGCGTGATGAAGAAGATCCTCGACGACGGCGAGCGGGCGTTCCTCAGGAAGCTCGCCCTCCTGCCCGAGGGCGTCTGGCGCGATCGAACCTACGTGGAATGCTGCCGCCCGGGTGACCGGCAAGTGCACCGCGTAGTTTTGACTTTAAGAAAACACAAGAACAAATTGACGTTCGAGAACGAGGGAACGGACCCGCAAGCGGGCGGCATCAACGCGACGTACTCCGGCTGGCGCGGCGCGATCATGGTCGCGCTGAACGAGCTCATGTGCTGGGAGCAGTACTACGCGGTCGGCGGCGCGCTGCGCCACGTCGACTTCAATCCCACGCCCGGCACGCTGAACTGCGCGGACTTCCCGGCGTCGGTGTCCACCGCGCCGGTGCAGTGCATGGAGATCTCGCTCTACCCGGCGTACAACGTGCTGTCGAAGATGATCTTTCCCGCGCCCGAGCTGCGGCGCGACGTGATGTGCATCGGCGGCACCAGCCAGTGGCCGGCGACCATCTTCCGCGGCATCGACCAGTGGGGCGAGCGCTACGGCTACCTGCTCGTCGATCCGATCGGCGGCGCGATCGGCGCCTTCTCGCACGCCGACGGCATCTCGACCGGCGGCCAGGCGCGAACGCCGATCTGCAAGCTGCCGAACGTCGAGCACACGGAGCAGTCGTTCCCCGTGCTTTTTCTCTACCGCAAGGAAATCGCCGACTCCGGCGGCGCCGGCAAGTACCGCGGCGGACTGAGCGCGGAGTCGTGCTTCATTCCGCACGGCACGGACAGCATCACGCACGATACGCTGTCCTCGGGCAACGCCGTGCCGACGTCGACGGGGATGATGGGCGGCTATCCGGGCGCCGTGAACCGCTATCGCTTCACGCGGGATTCCGACATTCTCGAGCGCATGAAGCGCTCGGCGATGGTCGCCGATATCTCGCAGGTCCGGGGCCACGAAGAAACGCTCGGCCTGCGCCAGCAGGACTTCGTGCAGAAGCCGGCGGACGTCTACGCCGTGCTCTGGTCGGCCGCCGGAGGGTTCGGCGACCCGCTCGAGCGCGACCCGGCGAAGGTGGCGACCGATGTGGCGAACGGCGACGTGAGCGAGAAGGCCGCGCTCGAGATTTATGGCGTCGTACTGGGCGACGAGGCGGCAACGCAGCGCCGCCGCCACGAGCTGCGCGCGCGGCGGATCCAGGGCCAGCCGGGAAACGGCGTGCAGCAGCTTTCCGGAAAGCCGAAGCTTCTCCTCACCGAGGGCCTCGCGCTCTACGGCAACGGGCACTACGGCTGCGCAAAATGCGGCACCGACCTTGGATCGGCGAGCGGCAACTACAAGTCGCGCTGCGTGCGCAACGACATGCCGATCCAGGCGGCGAACCCGATCGTCGGCGAGCCTTCGCGCTTCATCGATCCGAAGCCGCAGTTCCGCCAGTTCTGCTGCCCGGGCTGCGGCCTGCTGATCGAGAACGAGATCGCGGTCGACGCCGACCCGCTGCTCAAGGACGTCGAGATCGTATAGGTGGGATTCGCCCAGGTCAGCTACGAGGAAGCGATTCGCCGGGCGCGCGACATCGTGCCGACCCTGCGCGAGCGGGCGCAGAAGTCCGAGGACGCGCGCGTCCTCCTTCCCGAGACCGAGAAGCTGCTGCACGAGACCGGGCTCTTCCGCTACCACCAGCCGAAGCGCTTCGGCGGCATGGAGCTCGCCTACGTTGCCGTGGTCGATATCGTCGCCGAGCTCGCGCGCGGCTGCCCGTCGACCGCCTGGAACGTCGGCAACCTCGGCTGCCATCACTGGATTCTCGGCTACTACGAGCCGCAGACGCAGCACGAGGTCTGGGATGCCGAGCCGGATGCGCTCATCGCCTCCTCCATTGCGCTCGCCGCCGGGCGCGGCAAACGCGTCGCCGGCGGATTCGTCGTTAGCGGAAGGTGGCCTTTCTCATCGGGCGTAGACAACTGCGGCTGGAACATGCTCGCCGTAACGGTCTACGACGAGGAGGCAAGGACAGCCGTGGACTGGCGCCTGTGCCTCGTGGCGAAGAGCGACTACCGGATCATCGACACCTGGTACGCGATGGGCATGATCGGCACCGGCTCGAAAGACATCGAGGTGAAGGAGGTATTCGTGCCCGAGCGGCGCGCCCTCGAGCTGCGCAAATGCCGCGGCGGCCTCGAGCATCCGGGCGCGCAGCTCAACAGCGGCCCGCTGTTTCGCATCCCGATCGTCGCCGCGGCCGGACATCCGCTCTCGGCCACGGCCCTGGGTGCCGCGGAAGGCGCCTACGAGCACGTGGTGCAGATTTTCCAGAAACGCCTCGGCACGTACACCGGCGCGAAAATCAGCGATTTCCAGGCGGTGCAGATCAAGATCGCGCGGGCGCGCGCGCTCATCGACTCGGCGCGCTACCTCATGCGGCAGTCGGCACAGGCTTTCCATTCCCTCGCCGAGCAGGGAGAGATCCCGGAGCTTGAGCTGAAGCTGCGGCTGCGGACGCAGAACACGCTCGCCGTCATGCACTCGCGCGAAGCGGTCGAGACTCTCTGGTCGTGCTACGGCGCGAATGCGATCTACACGCGCGACCCGTTGCAGCGCTTCCTGCGCGACACGCAGGCGATCAACCAGCACTTCTCGTTCAACTTCGACGTCACCGGGTCGGCGTTCGGCACGGTGGCGCTCGGCGGGAAGTACGCCAATCCGACGATGTGAGCATGCTCGACCTCGTCGCGGAGCTCGGTTACGTCACGCTTTTCATCGGCACGTTCCTCGAAGGCGAGTCGGTGCTGGCGCTCGCCGGCGTGGCGGCGTCCTACGGCTATCTCACCTTCGAATACGTGGTGGCGGTGGCGGTGCTCGGCGCCTTCCTCGGCGACCAGGCGTGCTTCTTCGTCGGCCGGCGCTACGGCAAGGCGGTGATCGCGCGCTACCCGCGGCTCGCCGCCAAGGCGCCGCGCGTCGAGGCGCTGGTACGCCGCTGGGACGCGCCGGCGGTGATCCTGCTCCGCTTCCTGTACGGACTGCGCATCGCCGGGCCGATCGTGATCGGCTCCTTCGGCATCTCGCCCTGGCGGCTCGCGTTCTTCAATCTGCTCGGCGCGCTGATCTGGGCGCCGCTGGTCGGCGGGGTCGGTTACGTCGCGGGCCAGGCGCTCGAGGCGTGGATCGGTCGCCTCAAGCACGTGCAGATCGGGTTCCTCATGGTCGTGCTCCTGGCCGCCGGCATTGGCTGGCTTATCTTGCAGGCGCGGCGGCGCTAGTGCGCCTTAGTTCACGCGTTTCAGCTTGTCGCAAGTGCGGCGTAGGCTAACGCCGGCACCGCTTCCGTATGCTCGGCCGCCAAAGGAGCATCATGGAAAAGATCGAAGGTACGCCGTACCGGGAAATGAAGCCGGCCCGCAAAGCCCTGTTCATACTTAAGGTTGTGGTCTGCATCCTGACGTTCGGCATCGCATTTCCGAACGTCATGAGCGACTAGCCGACCGCTTCGGCGGGCGGCGCGCTCGGCGCGATCGGCTTGATGGCGACGCGCTGCTCGAGCGGAATCCAGGACACCGTCACATCGCCCTTCAGGAAGGTCTGGCAGGCCATGCGGTGACCCGCCGCGAGGTCGGTTTCGGTTAGGTGCTTGCGCTCCTTGTCCTTCACCGCGTCGGTGTTCGAGAGCCCCTGCTCGATCTTGCAGCGGCAGGTGCCGCAGATGCCGCCGCCGCACTTGAACGGAATTCCGCCCTTCTCCCGGATCGACAGGCGCAGCAGGTTGCTGTCCTCCGGCCCGGTGATGACCTTTCCGTTGGTGAGGAGCGTGACGGTGATCATCGAGAGCTAGCGCCTCACCAGCTTGACGTTGACGTCGCGGCAGTTGGCGAGCTGGCCGAGCTCGGCGCGCGCCTTCTCGATCGTTTCGAAGCGCGGCAGGAACTTCGACGGCACGAGGTTCACGGCCGCCGCGGCCGATTCCTCGACGATGCGCACTTTCACCTCCCGATCCAGGCGCGCGATCATGAACTCGGCCCGCTTGCGGCCGCAGAAGAAATAGTCGTAGCGCTCCACCGGCTCGAGGCCTTCGGCTTCGGTGCGAAACTCACCCGGCTTGCTGGTCAGGATGACGAACACGCGGCGCTGCAGGTACGAGGTTGTCCTGGGTGAGCTCGAGGTCGTGGTGGATCCAAAGCTGGCAGCAGAGGCGATAGCCGAGCGCGAGGCGCTCGCCGAGGATCTTCTGCTCCTTCCAGTTCGGCTCGGGAAGGTGCTCGCCGCCCTTGAGGATGTGGCTCGCGCAAGTGCCGCACTGGCCCATGCCGCAGCGGTATTTCAGATGCGGAAAGGGGAACTGCTTGATGCCGGCGCGCACCACGAGGTTGGCGTTGTCCTTCACTTCGCCCTCGTGGCGTTGCCCACCGGCATGGATCACGATCTTCGGCATTTGTATACGATTAGCTGAGCTTTCGCTTCAAGCGCGCCTTGGAAACGGTTGAAATTCGCGAAATCTTAGTATATTGTATACGAAATCACAATCATTCTCGTTCCGCTTCCCAGGAGACGTACCCATGTCGCAAGCGCTGATGAATCCCGACGACTTCCGCACCGCCCTCGAAAAGGCCATCCAGGGCAATAGCGCGAACAAGGCCCCGTTCAGCATCGCCTGGGCAAGCGGCAAGCTCTCGCGCGGGCACCTCGCCCGCTGGGCCGAAAACCATTACCACTATGTCGGGCCCTTCGCCGATTACCTCGCGTACATCTACGCGCGCATGCCCGACAGCTTCACCGACGCGAAGGACTTCCTGCTGCACAACATGTACGAGGAGGAAATCGGCGGCGACCGGCATACCGACCTGCTGATCCGCTTCGCCGAGGCCTGCGGCACGACGCGCGCGCGAGTCACCGACCCGGATAACATGTCGCCGACGACGCGCGGCCTGCAGAGCTGGTGCTATGCCGTGGCGATGCGCGAGGATCCGATCGTCGCGGTCGCCGGCCTGGTCGTCGGCCTCGAGTCGCAAGTGCCCTCGATCTACCGCAAGCAGACGCCCACGCTGCGCGAGAAGTACAAGTTCACCGACCCGGAGGTCGAGTTCTTCGACCTGCACATCGTCTCCGACGAGATCCACGGCGAGCGCGGCTACCAGATCGTGCTCGAGCATGCGACCACGCCCGGCTTGCAGCAGCGCTGCCTGAAGATCTGCGAGGTCGGCGCGCAGATGCGCCTGCTCTACACCACCGCGCTCTACTACGACTACGTGGCGAAGGACATCCCGCTCGCCGAGCTCGGCCTCGCGCCCAGCGAGCGCGCCGCGGCATGAGCGTCGTCGCAGAAAGGCTGCGCGTCGAGGAGTTCCGCAATCTCGTCGGCGGCGAGTGGACCCGAGCCAGCTCCGGCCGCACGTTCGACGACGTCAACCCGGCCGATACGCGCGAGGTCGTCGCGCGCTTCCAGGCTTCGCACGCCGCCGATGCTCGCGCCGCGGTAGAGGCGGCGGCTGCGGCGTTCGCGGGCTGGCGCGCGACGCCGATCTCCCGCCGCGCCAAGGTACTGCAGGCCGCCGCGGACTATCTCGAAGCGAATGCCGCGAGGTTCGGCGAGGAACTGACCCGAGAGGAAGGCAAGTCGCTCCCGCTCGCGAAGGACGAGGTGCTGCGCTCGGCGCAGACCCTGCGCTTCTACGCGACGGAAGGCCAGTCGTTCTCCGGCGAAACCTTCCCGAGCGACGATCCCGAGCAGCTCGTCTACACGCTGCGCGAGCCGCTCGGCGTGGTGAGCGCCATAACGCCGTGGAATTTCCCGATCTCCATTCCGGCGCGCAAGATCGCGCCGGCCCTCGTCACCGGCAACACGGTCGTCTTCAAACCCTCCTCCGACGCGCCGCTCGCCGGCTACCGGCTGGTCGAGGCGCTGGTCGAGGGCGGCCTGCCGAAGGGCGTGCTCAATTTCGTCACCGGCTCGGCGGCGGAAGTCGGCCCCGTCATGACGCAGGCTGCGGAGATTCGCGCGATCACGTTCACCGGCTCGACGTCGGCCGGGGAGCAGATCCATCGCGCCGCCTCGCTCACGACGCGCACCCAGATGGAGCTCGGCGGCAAGAATCCGCTCATCGTCATGGCCGATGCCGATCTCGACAAGGCGGTCGACCTCGCCGTGAAGGGCGGTCTCTCGCTCACGGGGCAGGCCTGCACCGGTACCAGCCGCCTGATCGTCCTCTCGCCGGTGCGCGAGGCGTTCACGCAAAAGCTCGTCGCCCGGGTCAAGGCGATGAAGATCGGCAGCGGCCGCGATGCGGCGGCGGAAATCGGTCCGCTCGCGACCAAGGCGCAGCTCGAGACCGTGCTGCGCTACGTCGCGATCGGCAAGGAGGAAGCCACCCTGCTTTGCGGCGGCGAGCGGCTGCGAGGCGCGGAGTACGAGCACGGCTACTACGTTTCGCCGGCGGTCTTCACCGGCGTGACGCAGGCCATGCGCATCGCGCGCGAGGAGATCTTCGGGCCGGTGCTCGCGATCATCGAGGCCTCGAGCTACGAGGACGCGATCGCCAAGGCGAACGACACCGAGTACGGCCTTTCCGCAGCAATCGCGACCCGCGACCCGCGTGCCGTGCACCGTTTCGCGCGCGACATCCAGTCGGGTACGGTGAAGATCAACCGCACGACGACCGGCAACCTGATCAACGCGCCCTTCGGCGGCCTGAAGCGCTCCAGCACCTCGACCTTCCGTGAATCGGGCCGCGGTGCGCTCGAGTTCTTCACGCAGATCAAGACCGTGTACCAGGGGATCTGATGCGGCCTGCGTTCAAGCTCGAGCTTGCCGAGGCGCGCGCCATGGCGCGCGCCGCGCTGGACAAGGCGAAGGAGCTCGGCGTGCCCGAGACCGTGTGCGTCTGCGACGACGGCGGCTATCCGCTCGTCCTCGAGCGCATGGACGGCGCACGCATCACCGGCCCGCAGATCGCCTGGAACAAGGCCTTCACCGCCGCCGGGCACAAGCGCTCGACGCATCTCTTCACCGCGCCGCCGAACGGCCCCGCCCTGCCCGGCAACGAGGCTTTCGGCATCCAGCTCAGCTTCGAGGGGCGCTTCGCCGCCTTCGTCGGCGGGTTTCCGGTGGTCGTCGACGAGCAGGTGATCGGCGGGATCGGCCTTTCCGGCGGCAACGGCGAGCAGGATACGAAGTGCGGGGTAGCCGCGCTGCAGGCGTTGCACGAGCTGTTGGCGGGCAGGCACAAAGTGCTGGTCGCGGCCGACATCAAGAAATGACCCGCAACGGCAGGAAATAGATGACCGTCGGCCATAGCCATACCTCCCTCAGCGCGCGCGTCGCGAGCGAGCTGCGGCGCGGCATCCTGACCGGCCGCCACCGGCCGGGCGAGCGGCTGATCGAGGATCGCCTCTCGGAAGAGATGGGCGTATCGCGCATGCCGATCCGCGAGGCGCTGCGCACGCTCGCGGCCGAAGGACTGGTGGAGATCCAGCCGCGGCGCGGTGCCTCGGTGGCAGAAATTTCCGTCGATGCGGCGCGCGACCTCGTCGAGGTGCGCGCCACGCTCGAGGGCCTGAATGCCCGCCTGGCTGCGCGGCACCACGAGCCCGGCATCATGGACGAGCTGCGCAACGTGCTCGAGCAAGGCAATGCCGCAGCGCGCTCGCGCAACGTGGACGACCTCGTGCGCCTGAACGGCGAGTTCCACGACAAGCTCGCGCAGGCAGGACGCAACAGCATCCTGTGGGACATCATGCGCACGCTGCGCGAGCGCACCAACCTCGTGTTCGCCGCGAACGGCGCACGCCGTGCGCAGCAGGACTGGGACGAGCACTCGAAGATCCTGGCGGCCGTGATCGACGGCGACGAGCAGCTCGCCGAAATGCTCGCCGCGCGCCATGTCCGGCGCGCCGGGGAAGCAGCACTAGCGGAGACCACTAGCGCGTAGCTGAGCAGTACCAGGCCATCAACCAAGGGGATGGAAATGAGGGGATGGAAATGAGGGGAGGGAAATGAGCCAGACCGTAGCGTTGACGGGCGCCCACTGGATGTACCTGCTGGGCGTCATCGCGATCATCATCACCATGATCATGCGGGCGAACGTCGTCGTGCCCGCGATCATCGCCACGTTCCTCGTCTCGCTCGCCTATTCGGGCAGCGTGATCTCGGGGCTCGAGTCCGTGTTCAACGGCAGCCTCACGGCGGCGAAGGAGCTGTTCAACATCTTCCTGGTCATCGCGCTGATGACCTCGCTGCTGAACGCGCTGAAGGCGCTGCGCAGCGATATCCGCATGGTCGAGCCCTTCCGCAGGGTGATGAAGAACGGCCATGTCGCATACGTCGTGCTGGCGGTCGTCACCTACTTCATCTCGCTGTTCTTCTGGCCGACGCCGGCCGTGCCGCTGGTCGGCGCGATCCTCCTCCCCGCGGCGATCCTCGCCGGCCTGCCCGCGATGGGCGCCGCGGTGGCGATCGCGATCGCCGGCCAGGGCATGGCGCTTTCCTCGGACTACGTGATCCGCGTCGCCCCTGGCATCAGCGCCAAGGCGGCGGGCGCCGGCGTGGCCATGAACGTCGTGGCCGACCGCGCGCTCGTGCTTTCGCTCATCACCGGCGTGATCGCGCTCGTGCTCGGCTATCTCGCCGTGCGGCGCACCATCGTGCTGCCGAGCGCGCAGCTCCTGGTGCGCTGGGAGGCGGGCGCGACGCTCGGCCACAACCCCGCCTCGGGCACCTTCGACAAGGCGGCGCTCGCGCAAGCTGCGCCGCACGAGCCGCTGGTCGGCGACAAGGCGGTGGCCGCGGAGCTGCACGCCCTCAGCCCGCGCAAGGAGAAATGGTCGAAGGTCTTCGCGCTGGTCACGCCGCTCGCCTTCCTCGCCATCATCCTGGCGATGATCCTGCCCAAGTTCGTCGCCGGCATGCCCGAGATCAAGGGCGGCGACGCCGCGGCGCTCGTCGGGGGCACCGCCACGGTGCTCCTCGTGCTCGGCACGCTGGCCTGCGAGCCGCGCCGCTTCCTCGACATCACCGCCGATCACATCATCGACGGCTTCGTGTTCGCCTTCAGGGCGATGGGGGCGGTGCTGCCGATCGCCGGCTTCTTCTTCGTCGGCGGTGCCGATACCGCGGGCGCGATACTCGGCGTCGCGGCCGGTGCGAAGGCGCCCAGCCTGCTCTTCGAGCTCGTGCAGGCCGCCCAGGCCTGGATCCCGCACAACCACTTCTTCGTGGCGTTCGGCGTGCTGATCGTCGGCATGATCACCGGCGTGGACGGCTCGGGCTTCGCCGGACTGCCGCTCACCGGCGCGCTGTCCGGAGCGCTCGGCCCGACGACCGGCATCGACCCGGCGACGCTCTGCGCGGTGGGCCAGATGGGCGCCGTGTGGACGGGCGGCGGCACGCTGATCGCCTGGTCGTCGCTGATCGCCGTCACCGGCTTCGCCCGCGTGCCGGTGCTGGAGGCGGTGCGAATCCTCTTCTGGCCGGTGATTCTCGGCCTGATCGCCTCCACCATCCTCGCGGTGCTCATCTTCTAGAATTAGGCGGTCACCCGCGGAGGAACGCCATGCCGATCACCGAACTGAACCATTTCCTGCTCGTCGCCAAGGACCTCGAGCGCACCAGGGACTTCTACTGCCGCGTGCTCGGCATGGAGGTGGACGCGGCGCGCCCCGACTTCGGCTTTCCCGGCTACTGGCTGAAGGCGAACGGCGAGACCTGCGTGCACCTCGCCTGGCAGGCGCCGAACAAGATCCGCGATCAGTTCCTGCTGAAGAAGCATCCCAAGGGCACGACCGGCTCGGGCGCCGTCGACCACATCGCCTTCCTCGCGCAGAACGCGAACGAGGTGCGCAGCCGCATCCAGAAGAACAAGGTCGAGATGCACTTTCGCAGCTTCCCCGATGCCAAGCCGCCGCTTTTCCAGATCTTCCTCAAGGATCCGGACGACGTGACGATCGAGCTCAACTTCCTCGGCGAGAAGATCGACGAGAAGGAATGGCACGGCAAGGGCTCGGCGTCGGCGATGACGCTGAAGAGGGAACCGGGCAAGAAGACCGTCGTCGCGCAGCAGAACTAGCCCGGGTGCGCGGCGCCGTCTTCCTCGGCGATCGCAAGGTCGAGCTGAGGAGCTTCCCCGATCCGACGCCCGGCCCGGGCGAGGTCGTGCTCGAGATGAAGGCCTCGGGCATGTGCGGCTCGGATCTGAAGTTCTACCGCTCGCCGCCGGGTGCCGCGCAAGCCGCCCTGGGGCTCGGCTCGCTGCACGACCCCTTCATTGCCGGTCACGAGCCCTGCGGGGTCGTCGTCGCCCGCGGACCCGGCGTCTCGGAACGCGAGGCGCCGATCGGCCAGCGAGTCATGGATCACCATTACGCCGGCTGCGGGGTGTGCGCACATTGCCGTGTCGGCTGGTCGCAGCTTTGCCGCGCCGGCATCACGGTCTACGGCGTGACCGCGCACGGCGGGCATGCCGACTACCTGAAGGTTCCGGCGCGAACGATCGTCGAGCTCGCCGAGGAGCTCTCCTTTGCCGAAGGCGCGGCAGTCGCATGCGGCACCGGAACCGCCTTCGGCGCCCTGAAACGCATGAACGTCTGCGGCGCGCATACGATCGCCGTTTTCGGCCAGGGCCCGGTGGGACTGTCCGCCACCGTGCTCGGCGTTGCGATGGGCGCACGCGTGATCGCCGTCGAGACCTCGCAGGAGCGCATGAAGCTCGCGAAAGAATTCGGCGCGGATGCGCTGATCGACGCCGGCAAGGAGGATCCGGTCGCAGCGCTGAAGGACCTCACCCAGGGCGAAGGCGCCGATCTTTCGCTCGATTGCACCGGCGCCGCATCGGCGCGGCGCGCCGCCGTGCGCTGCGTGCGCGCCTGGGGCACGGCGTGCTACGTCGGCGAGGGCGGCGACGTGACGCTCGATGTCAGTCCCGACCTGCTGCGCCGCCAGGTCACGCTCATCGGCTCGTGGACCTTCAGCGCGATGGGAATGAAGGAATGCGCCGAGTTCATCGCCCGGAAGCGTATCCCGCTCGAGCGCATCTTCTCGCACCGCTGGCGGCTCGAGCAGGCGGGCGAGGCGTATCGCGTGTTCGACCAGCAGGCGAGTGGCAAAGGCGTGTTCCTCTTCTGACCGTGGCCGCCCCGCTTCTCTTCCAGCCGGTTCGTCTGCGCAATGTGCAGGCGAGAAACCGCATCGTCGTCTCGCCGATGTGCCAGTACTCGGCGCACGACGGCGAAGTCACCGACTGGCATCTCGTGCACCTGGGCAAGTTCGCCCAGGGCGGCGCCGGCATCGTGTTCATGGAAGCCACCGCGGTCGAGGCGCGCGGCCGCATCACGCACGGCGATACCGGCATCTGGGACGACGGGCATATCCCGGGCTTGCGGCGCATCGTCCGCTTCGTGAAGGAGCAAGGCGCGCTGCCGGGGATCCAGCTCGCGCACGCGGGGCGCAAGGCGAGCATGGCGCGACCCTGGTACGGCAACGGTCCGCTCACGCGGGCCGATCTCGATCGCGGCGAGAAGCCCTGGCGCATCGTCGCGCCGAGCCCGAGGCCGCTCGACGAAGGATGGCTGACACCCGAGCCGATGGCCACCCCGGATCTCGAGCAGATCGTCGATGCGTTCGGCGCCGCCGCGCACCGCGCGCGCATCGCAGGCTTCGAGGCGCTGGAAGTGCATGCCGCGCACGGGTATCTCCTGCACTCGTTCCTGTCGCCGATCTCCAACCTGCGGCGCGACCAGTACGGCGGCGGGCTCGAGGACCGGATGCGCTTTCCGCTCGAAGTCGTCGCCGCCGTGCGCGAAGCGTGGCCGCCGGAGAAGCCGCTCTTCGTGCGCGTCTCGTCGATAGACGACGTGGAAGGCGGCTGGAGCCTCGAAGACACGGTCGCGTTTGCCAAGCGCCTGAAGGAGCTCGGGGTGGATGTGGTCGACTGCTCTTCCGGCGGCATAGCCGGCTCGGCCACGGCGGCAACGAAAACCCTGCTGCCGCGCGTGCCGGGTTTCCAGCTGCCTTTCGCCGAGCGAGTGCGCAAGGAAGCCGGCATCGCCACGATGGCGGTAGGCCTGATTCTCACGCCCGAGCAGGCAGAGGAAGCGCTCGCGGCCGGTCGCGCCGATCTCATCGCCATAGGCCGCGAAGCGCTCTACGACCCGAACTGGCCGCTGCACGCCGCCCAGGCGCTCGGCGCCGATCCGCAGATGGAGCGCTGGCCGGTGCAGTACGGCTGGTGGCTCGTGCG
>CAYZFN010000010.1:0-7703 GCA_964477695.1 uncultured Enterobacteriaceae bacterium
CTCAACACCTGCCCGGTCGGCGTGGCGACCCAGGACCCGGTGCTGCGGCGCAAGTTCGAGGGCAAGCCCGAGCACGTGGTCAATTACTTCTTCTTCGTCGCCGAGGAGGCGCGCGAGCTGATGGCGCAGCTCGGCGTGCGCTCGCTGAACGAGCTGATCGGCCGCAGCGAACTGCTCGACATGAAGAAGGGCATCGAGCACTGGAAGGCGCGCGGGCTCGACTTCTCGCGCGTGTTCGCTATGCCGCGCGTGCCGCAGGAAGTGGCTCACTATCGCTGCGAGAGCCAGGCGCACGGCCTCGAAAAAGCGCTGGACAACCGCCTGATCGAGCTCGCCCAGCCGGCGCTCGAGCGCGGCGAGAAGGTGACCATCGACACGCCGATCCGCAACATCAACCGCACGGTCGGCACGATGCTCTCGTACCACATCGCCAGGCGCTACGGCCACGAGGGGCTGCCGGCCGACACGATCCATATCCGCCTGGCCGGCTCCGCCGGGCAGAGCTTCGGCGCGTTCCTCGCGCGCGGCGTGACGCTCGACCTCGTCGGCGACACGAACGACTATTGCGGCAAGGGCCTGTCCGGCGGACGGATCAGCGTCCAGCCCTCGCCCAAGTTCCGCGGCGAGCCGACCGAGAATATCATCACCGGCAACGTGGTGCTCTACGGCGCGATCGACGGCGAAGCCTATTTCCGCGGCGTCGCCGGCGAGCGCTTCGCAGTGCGCAACTCCGGCGCGCGCGCCGTCGTGGAAGGCGTCGGCGACCATGGCTGCGAGTACATGACCGGCGGCACGGTCGTGGTCCTCGGTGCTACGGGAAGAAACTTCGCGGCCGGCATGTCGGGCGGCATCGCCTACGTGCTCGACCTGGCGGGCGACTTCGCCAAGCGCTGCAATCCGGCCATGGTCGACCTCGAGCCGGTGCTTGCCGATTCCGAACAGCAGTCCGACGAAGCGACCCTCAAGCGGATGGTGGAGAGCCACGCGCGCTACACCAACTCTCGGCGCGCCGCGGAAATCCTCGCCAACTGGGCGCAGTACCGGACGAAGTTCGTCAAGGTGTTCCCGAAAGAGTACCGCCGCGCGCTGGGCGAGCTCGCCGCGCACAAGCGAGCCGCAGCGTAATGGGCAAGATCACCGGATTTCTCGAGCACGAGCGGCTCGAGGAGCCGCACGAGGCGGCCGAAGCGCGGAAGAAACATTATCGCGAGTTCTACGCGCGGCTCGCCGACGACGCGGCGGGCGTGCAGGGCGCGCGCTGCATGGACTGCGGCATCCCGTTCTGCATGTCGGGCTGCCCGGTCAACAACCTCATTCCCGACTGGAACGACCTCGTCTACCGGCAGCAGTGGAAGCAGGCGATCGACACGCTGCATTCGACCAACAACTTTCCGGAGTTCACCGGCCGCGTGTGCCCCGCCCCGTGCGAGGAAGCATGCGTGCTGCGAATCAACGACGACGCGGTCGGCATCAAGTCGATCGAGCATGCGATCGCCGACAAGGCGTGGGAAGAAGGCTGGGTGCGGCCGCAGCGCGCCGCGCATCCCACCGGCAGGCGCATTGCGGTTGTCGGCTCGGGCCCGGCCGGCCTCGCGTGCGCGCAGCAGCTCGCGCGCGCCGGCCACGACGTGACGGTGTTCGAGAAGAGCGACCGGGTCGGCGGGCTGCTCCGCTACGGCATTCCGGACTTCAAGCTCGACAAGGGCGTCATCGATCGCCGGCTCGAGCAGATGCGCGCCGAGGGCGTCAAGTTCCGCACCGGCGTCTTCGTGGGCGTGCAGCCGCCGGGCCGCGGCGTCGGCAGCGATGCGCGCGAGAGCCTCTCGCCCGAGCAACTCAAGAACCAGTTCGACGCGATCGTGCTTGCGGGCGGTGCCGAGCAGCCGCGCGACCTGCCGATTCCCGGGCGCGACCTCGCCGGCGTGCACTTCGCTATGGAGTTCCTGCCGCTGCAGAACAAGCGCGTGGCGGGCGACGGCTCGGTGCCCGACCTCTGGGCGACGAACAAGAATGTCGTCGTCATCGGCGGCGGCGACACCGGCTCGGACTGCGTCGGCACCTCCAACCGGCAAGGCGCCAAGTCGGTGACCCAGTTCGAGCTCCTGCCCATGCCGCCCGACGTGGAGCGAAATGCGGTCTGGCCCTACTGGCCGACGCGGCTGCGCACGTCGTCTTCGCACGAGGAAGGCGTGGAGCGCGACTGGTCGATCGCCAGCAAGGAATTCCTGGCCGAGAACGGCAAAGTGAAGGCGCTCAAGGCCGTGCGGCTGGAATGGCGCGACGGAAAGCCGCTCGAGGTGGCCGGCAGCGAGTTCGAGATTCCCACCGACCTCGTGCTGCTCGCCATGGGCTTCGTCTCGCCGCTGCAATCGCTGCTCGAAGAGCTGGGCGTCAAGAAGGACGCCCGCGGCAATGCCCGGGCGGACACGGAGGGCGCGCTTGCCTACCGTACTTCGGTCGACAAGGTATTCGCCGCCGGCGACATGCGCCGCGGCCAGTCGCTCGTCGTCTGGGCGATCCGCGAAGGCCGGCAGTGCGCCAGGGCGGTGGACGAGTTCCTTATGGGCTTTTCAGAGCTGCCGCGATAGGCAGGGAACCGAGGGCCAGCACGGCGAAGCTGGCGAGCCAATGCTCGCCTGCGTAGTTACCTCCGGCAACGTGCGGCAGCGCCGCCGCGATCAGCCGCTCGGCGCTTTTGTCCTCTCCCAGGCGCGCGAGACACCAGGCGCGAGTCAGGCACAGCCCGTCGAGATGGCTGTGCTTCGGGTCGGCGTGGTCGTAGCCTGCGGGCGGCTCGGTCAGCACGCCGAATCCCTCGGGCGCGAAGCGGCCGAGCCAGCGCCAGAACTCGCTCTCGGGAAGCACCTGCTGCATCAATAGCGCCTCGCACAGGGCGGGTGACAAGAAATCGTCGAGCGACGGTTCAAAGGCGAGCGGTGCCGCCGGGTCGCGCTCGTACCAGCGCCGCGCGCCCTTGCGGATCTCCAGCTCGAACGCCGAATGCTTTGCGACCCGCGCGTAATCGAGCGCGAGCAGGCAGGCGAAAGCACTGTTGCCGTGGCTTCCGGCGCGCACCGGATAGGGCGCGGCGGCGAGGTAGCCGGCCATGCGCGATGCGATTTCCTGCGCGAGCGGCTCGAGCGCGCGCGCCCAGCGAGCCTGCGCACGCAGCGCTTCCGCCTGCAGCTCGAGCAGCCACGCCCAGCCGTACGGTCGCTCGAAGAGAAGGCCTGCAGGGCTGCGGAAATAATCGAGCTCGCAAGCCACGCGCTCCGGGGAGAGATGCTCGTCGAGAGCAGCGGCGATGGCTGCGGCGATGCGCGAGACGGGATAGAGCCGCAGCACGCGCACGAGCGTCCAGTGCATGTGCACCGCGGAATGCCAATCGTAGGCGCCATAGAAAGCCGGATGGACTACGCGCGGGCGCAGCTCGTCGGCCGGCGAAGCGAGAAGATGGTCGACGCGCCGCGGATAATCGCGCGCGATGTTGGCCAGCGCGACGCGCGCGAAGCGCTCGGCAAGGGACTCGGTCAGCACGCCGATCGATATTAGCTAAAATGCCCCGATGCCACTCGACGTGATCGTGCTTGCCGCCGGCCAGGGCAAGCGCATGCGCTCGGAGCTGCCGAAGGTGCTGCACCCGCTCGCGGGGCGCCCGCTGCTCGCGCACGTGCTCGAGGCGGCGCGGGCGCTGTCGCCGCGCAAGACGATCGTGGTGCATGGCCACGGCGGCGAGCAGGTGCGCGCCGCTTTTGCCGGACACGACGTCGAGTGGGTGGCGCAGGCCGAGCAGCTCGGCACCGGCCATGCCGTGCGCGAGGCGCTGCCGCGGCTCGACGGCAACGGCGAGGTGCTGATCCTCTACGGCGACGTGCCGCTGGTTCGCCCGGCAAGCCTAGAGCGCCTGGTCGCCGCGGCGCGCGAAGGCGTCGCGGTAATGACCGCCGAGCTCGACGACCCGGCCGGCTATGGCCGCGTGCTGCGCAATGCGGCGGGCGGCGTCGAGCGCATCGTCGAAGAGAAAGATGCCTCCGCCGCCGAGCGCGCCGTGCGCGAGGTCAACGCCGGCTTCATGGCGCTCTCCGCCTCGCGGCTGCGCGACTGGCTGGGCAAGATCCGCAACCGCAATGCGCAAGGCGAGTACTACCTGACCGATATCATTGCGCTCGCGGTGAACGAAGGCGTGCCGGTCGCTGCCGTGAAGGTCGAGGATGCAACCGAGGTTGCGGGCGTCAATTCCAAGCGCGAGCTCGCCGCGCTCGAGCGCGCCGTGCAGCGGCAGTGGGCGCAACGGCTCATGGACGAGGGCGTGACGCTCGCCGATCCGGCGCGCATCGACGTGCGCGGCGCGCTGCAATGCGGCCGCGACGTATCGATCGACGTCAACTGCGTGTTCGAGGGCAGCGTCACCCTCGGCGATCGGGTGCGCGTCGGTCCGAACTGCGTGCTGCGCAACGTTTCGATCGCGGCCGACTCGGAAGTGCACGCCTTCTCGCACCTGGAGGAATCGCAGATCGGCGCGCGCTGCCGCCTCGGGCCGTATGCCCGGCTGCGGCCCGGATCGGCGCTCGCCGACGAAGTGCACGTCGGCAACTTCGTGGAAGTGAAGGCGAGCCGCCTCGGGCCGGGCGCGAAGGCGAATCACCTGAGCTACATCGGCGATGCGGAGGTCGGAGCGCGGGTAAACGTCGGGGCGGGCACCATCACCTGCAACTATGACGGCGCGGCAAAGCACCGCACGGTCATCGAAGACGACTGCTTCATCGGCTCGGATGCAACGCTCGTCGCACCGGTGCGCATCGCGCGCGGCTCCTACATCGGCGCCGGATCGACCATCACCCAGGACACGCCCGCGGGGCAGCTTACCGTGGGCCGCGCCCGCCAGGTGTCGATCCCGTCCTGGAAGCCGCCGAAGAAGAAGGAGCGCTAGAGCATGTGCGGCATCGTCGGCGCCGCCGCACGCCGCGACATCGTGCCGGTGCTCGTCGAAGGACTGCGGCGCCTCGAGTATCGCGGCTACGATTCCTGCGGCGTCGCGCTCGTCGAAAACCATGCCATCGAGCTCGTCAGGACGGTCTCCCGGGTGGAGGATCTCGCGGCGCGGCTGAAGAGCGCGTCCGGCACGACCGGCATCGCACATACGCGGTGGGCGACGCATGGCGCGCCGGCCACGGAGAACGCGCACCCCATCGTTTCGCGCGGCGAGATCGCCGTGGTGCACAACGGCATCATCGAGAACCACGAGGAGCTGCGCGCGGAGCTGCAGGCGAAGGGCTATCGCTTCGAGAGCCAGACCGACACCGAGGTCATCGCGCACCTCGTGCACAGCCTGCAGGACGGCAATCTCTTCGATGCCGTGCGGCGCGCGGTGCAGCGCCTGAAGGGCGCGTACGCGATCGCCGTGGTTTCGAAAAAGGAGCCAGGTAGCGTCGTCGGGGCGCGCGCCGGCAGCCCGCTCGTCGTGGGCCTCGGCCAGGACGAGAATTTCCTCGCCTCCGACGCGCTCGCCCTGGCCGGAACGACCGAGCGCATCGCCTACCTCGAGGAAGGCGATGTCGCGTCGATCAACGTACGCGGCTGGCAGGTGAGCGACGCTCAGGGCAAGCGGGTCTCGCGCGAGGTGCGCACCGTCAAGACGAGCGGCGCGGCGGCCGAGCTCGGACCCTACCGGCATTTCATGCAGAAGGAAATCTTCGAGCAGCCGCGCGCCGTGGCCGATACGCTCGAGAGCGTGGCCTCGGTCACGCCGGCGCTCTTTGGCGAACCGGCGGCGGCCCTGCTGGCCGAGCGTTCCTCGGTGCTGATCCTCGCCTGCGGCACGAGCTACTACGCCGGCCTGGTCGCCCGGCACTGGATCGAGGAGATCGCGGGAGTGCCGTGCAACGTGGAGATCGCGAGCGAGTACCGCTACCGCACGAGCGTTCCCGATCGAAAGGCGCTGGTCGTCGCCATATCCCAGTCGGGCGAGACGGCCGATACGCTCTCGGCGCTCAAGCATTCGCAGTCGCTAGGCCAGGACACCTCGCTGGCCGTGTGCAACGTGGCCTCGAGCGCGCTCATGCGCATGACGACGCTTCGTTTCCTGACCCATGCCGGCGTCGAGATTGGCGTTGCCTCCACCAAGGCCTTCACCACCCAGCTGACGGCGCTTTACCTGCTCGCACTCACGCTCGCCAAGCTGCGCGGCCGGCTGGCGGACGAGAACGCGCATCTCAAGGCGCTGCGCCATCTCCCCACGGCGCTCGGCGCCGCGCTCGCGCTCGAGCCGCATATCATCGGCTGGGCGGAGCGCTTCGCCGGCAAGGAGCACGCGCTTTTCCTCGGACGCGGTCTGCACTACCCGATCGCCCTGGAAGGCGCGCTCAAGCTGAAGGAAATCTCGTACATCCACGCCGAGGCGTACCCGGCCGGCGAGCTGAAGCACGGCCCGCTCGCCCTCGTGACGCGCGACATGCCGGTGGTCACGGTGGCGCCGAACGACGCGCTGCTCGAGAAGCTCAAGTCCAACATGCAGGAAGTGCGGGCGCGCGGCGGCGAGCTGTACGTGTTCGCCGACGCCGATACGCGCATCGCCTCGTCGGCAGGGGTCAACGTCATCCGCCTGCCGGAGCACTACGGGCTGCTCTCGCCCATCCTGCACGTCGTGCCGCTGCAGCTGCTCGCCTATCACACCGCGCTCGCGCGCGGCAGCGACGTCGACAAGCCGCGCAACCTCGCGAAATCGGTAACCGTGGAATAATCTGCGCGGATCAATCTTCGCGCATTCACAGGAGGGAGGAGGAATCGATGAGCCTGGCAAAACGCGCCGCCGTCCTTGCGGCCGCAGTCCTATGCGCACCGCTCGCGCATGCGCAGACCGAGATCCAGTGGTGGCACTCGATGGCCGGCAAGCTGGGCGACAAGGTGACCGAGATCGCCCAGAAGTTCAACGCCAGCCAGTCGCAGTACAAGGTGGTGCCGGTGTACAAAGGCCAGTACGACGAGTCGATGGCGGCCGCAATCGCCGCTTACCGCTCCGGCAATCCGCCCGCCATCCTGCAGGTATTCGAGGTCGGCACGGCGACCATGATGGCGGCGAAGGGCGCGGTCAAGCCGGTCTACCAGCTGATGTCCGAGCAGCACGAGAAGTTCGATCCGAAGGCCTATCTGCCGGCGGTGACTTCGTATTACTCGGACACGAAGGGCAACCTGCTTTCGATGCCGTTCAACAGCTCGACCCAGGTGCTCTACATCAACAAGGACGCGTTCAAGAAGGCCGGCCTCGATCCGGCGAAGCCGCCGCGCACCTGGCCCGAGATGGAGCAGGCGGCGGCCAAGCTGAAGGACTCAGGCGCGGCTTGCGCGTATACCACCGGCTGGCAATCGTGGGTGCAGCTCGAGAGCTTCAGCGCCTGGCACAACGTGCCCTTCGCGACGGAACAGAACGGCTTCGGCGGCCTCGGCACGCGGCTGGAGTTCAACGGCCCGGTGCAGACCATGCACATCGCGAACCTGGGCAACTGGGCGAAGAAGGGCCTCTTCACCTACGCCGGGCGCAAAGACGAGCCGCTCGGCAAGTTCATGAGCGGCGAATGCGCCATGATCACCACCTCGAGCGGCTCGTACGCCAACATCAAGGCGAACGCCAAGTTCGAGTTCGGCGTGTCGACGCTGCCCTATTACCCGAGCGTGAAGGGTGCGCCGCAGAACACCAACATCGGCGG
>CAYZFN010000011.1:0-6799 GCA_964477695.1 uncultured Enterobacteriaceae bacterium
GCGCTTTCCTCGTCGCGAACATCGCGCCGATCATGTTCTGCGGCCTGATCGTCTTCCTGCTGGTCGGCTTCCCGGTCGCCTTCGCGCTAGCCGCGCTCGGGCTGTCGTTCGGCTTGGTCGGCATCCAGCTCGGCCTGCTCAACGAGGCGCTCTTCCAGGCGCTGCCCGAGCGCATCTTCGGAATCATGTCGAACGACACGCTGCTCGCGGTGCCGTTCTTCACTTTCATGGGCCTCATCCTCGAGCGAAGCGGCATGGCCGAGGACCTGCTCGACACCATCGGCCAGCTGTTCGGCCCGATCCGCGGCGGCCTCGCCTACGCCGTGGTGTTCGTCGGCGCGCTGCTCGCCGCGACGACCGGCGTGGTCGCCGCCTCGGTGATCTCGATGGGCCTCATCTCGCTGCCGATCATGCTGCGCTACGGCTACGACCGGCGCCTCGCGAGCGGCGTCATCGCCGCTTCGGGCACGCTGGCGCAGATCATCCCGCCGAGCCTGGTGCTGATCGTGCTCGCCGACCAGCTCGGCCGCTCGGTCGGCGACATGTACGCGGGCGCGATCTACCCCGGGTTGGTGCTGACCGGCCTGTACACCCTGTTTGTGTTCGGCATGACCATGGTCTATCCGAGCTCGGCACCGGCACTGCCGCCCGAGGCGCGGCCGCTGCGCGGGTGGAAGCTGCTCGGCCGCGTGATCTTCGTCCTCATTCCGCCGCTCGCGCTCATCTTCCTCGTGCTGGGAACGATCTTCATCGGCGTCGCGACGCCGACCGAGGGCGGCGCGATGGGCGCGACCGGCGCGCTGGTGCTCGCGCTCATCAATCGCCGGCTCACGTGGTCGCTGCTGCGCCAGGCCATGAATTCGACCGCCAAGCTGACGACGTTCGTCGTGTTCATCCTGGTCGGGTCCACCGTGTTCAGCCTGACCTTCCGCGGCGTGAACGGGGACCTCTGGATCGAGCACCTGCTCACCAGCCTGCCCGGCGGCCAGGTCGGCTTCCTCGTCGTGGTGAACCTGCTCACCTTCTTCCTCGCCTTCTTCCTCGACTTCTTCGAGCTCGCCTTCATCATCGTGCCACTGCTCGGCCCGGTCGCGGACAAGCTCGGCATCAACCTGATCTGGTTCGGCGTGCTGCTCGGCGTGAACATGCAGACCTCGTTCATGCACCCGCCCTTCGGCTACGCGCTGTTCTACCTGCGCAGCGTCGCGCCGGCCAAGGAGTACGTCGACAAGATCCTGCGCAAGCCGCTCGCCGGCGTGACGACGGGGCAGATCTACTGGGGCGCCGTGCCGTTCGTGGTGATCCAGGTGATCATGGTCGGCATCGTCATCTTCTTTCCGCAGCTCGTCACCGGCAACCTGGAGCATCTGACCGTCGACCCCTCGAAAGTGAAGATCGAGGTCCCGACCGAGACGCCGCAGGAAGAGCAGGAAGAAAGCGCTCCGCCCGACTTCGGCGCGCCGTCGGGCGAGCGCGCTCCCGCGCCGAAATCCGGCGACTCTTCCGCCGAAGACCTGCAGAAACAGTTCGGCGGAAAATAAAAACCCCGCCGCAGCGGGGTTTTCGTTTTCGCGCGCTGCGCGTCAGCTCGCCTTCATTCCCAGCTTGGAGTTGAAGGCATACGTATCGTAGGTGTGCTCGGCGACGCGGAACCAGAGGAACTGGTCGTTGCGGAACTTGAGCCAGTCCGGGTACATGCGCGCCCAGTGCTTGCTCTTGCCCTTCAGCTCGTCGTAGAGCTCGTAGGACGCCTTTTCCGCCGCCTCCAGGACCGGACGCGGGAACGGACGCAGCTGCGTGCCGCTCGCCACCAGCCGGCGCAGCGCCTGCACGTTGACGACGTCGTACTTCGCCGTCATCCAGACGTTCGCTTCCGCGCACGCCGTCTCGAGCGCCGCCTGGTAGTGCTTCGGCAGCGAGTTCCACTTGTCCAGGTTGACCAGCGTGTGCAGCATCGGGCCGCCTTCCCAGTAGCCCGGGTAGTAGTAGTACTTCGCCACCTTGTTGAAGCCCAGCTTCTCGTCGTCGTACGGGCCGACCCATTCCGCGGCGTCGATCGTGCCTTTCTCGAGCGCCGGATAGATGTCGGGGCCGCCGATCAGCTGCGGCACCACGCCGAGCTTCGCCACGATCAGGCCCGCCATGCCGCCGATGCGCATCTTCAGGCCCTTCAGGTCGGCGACCGATTTGATCTCCTTGCGGTACCAGCCGCCCATCTGGCAGCCGGTGTTACCGGCGAGCAGCGCCTTGATGTTGTAATCCTTCAGCAGCGGTTCCGCGGCCTGCTCGCCGCCGCCGTGGTACCACCAGGCGTTCGACTGGCGAGTGTTGGGACCGAAGCACACCGCGCAAGTGAGCGCGAGCGCCGGATCCTTGCCGAAGTAGTAATAGAGCGCCGTATGGCCGAGCTCGACCGTGCCGGCCTGGACGGCATCCAGCACTTGCAGGGCCGGAACGATCTCGCCTGCCGCGAAGGCACGGATCTGGAAGTTGCCGTCGGTGATCTCGCTGACGCGCCTCGCCACGAGATCCGCGCCGCCGAACAGCGTGTCGAGGCTCTTCGGCCAGCTCGCCGCCAGGCGCCAGGTGATCTTCGGGTTGGACTGCGCGATCGCCGGCGCGGCAACCGTGCTTGTGGCGGCGACGCCCGCGGCCGCTTTCTTAAGGAATGACCTGCGCTCCATGTTCCTCCTCCTCCTCAGATAAGGAAGCGGCGATTGTATGGACTAGTTGAGCCGGGCGCAAAGCGCGGAGACTTCCATCAGCCGCGCTCGCACCTCCTCGAAATCCGGCGCCTCCGGCTCGCGCTCGACATAGTCGGAAAGATCCTTGAGGGCGGCGCGATAGCATTCGAGCCGCTGGTACAGGATGCCGCGATCGCGCAGCTCGGCGCTCGCGTCGGGCACGACGAGCAGCATGCGGTTCAGCACATCGAGCATGCGTTGCGGCTGGTCGGCGTCGCGGTAGATGCCCTTCAGGTTGCGCAGCACTCGCGCCAGGATCTGCCGCGGCGTGGCGGGCTCGAGGAAGGGGTCGAGCGGAAGATCGGCCGCCGGCACCTTGTCCGCGAGACCCTTCGGGATGACGCGCTGCAGCCGCTCGCGCAGGTCGCTTTCCGAGAGCGCCGTGCCGGCGGCGAACGGATCGAGCACCAGCACGCCGCCGCGCAGCCGCAGGCGCACGAGGAAGTGGCCGGGAAAGGACACGCCTTCGAGCGGCAGGCCGATGCGGCGCCCGACCGCCATGTACAGCACGGCGAGCGTGATCGGAATGCCGATCCTGCGATCCATGACCTCGTTGAGGTAGCTGTTGCGCGGGTCGTAGTACGCCTCGGTATTGCCGCGATAGCGCAGCTCCTCGAAGAGAAACTGGTTGAGCGCCATCACCCGCTCCTCCGCGGGGTGGATGTTGCTCGCTCGGCTGCGCAGGCGGATCGCCATCCGCTCGATCTCGCCGAGATACGGCTCGACCGAAAGCCCGGGATAGGCATCCTGCGCGATCATGAGGCAGGCGTGCGCGAGGTCGATGCGCGATTCCTCGCGCGCCAGGAGCTCGGCGAAAGCGTCGAGGCCGCTCACGCCGCGCCCCGGCGGGAGAAGTCGCGCAGGCGAAAGCCGAACAGCGCGAGGCACGCGCCGTAGGTGGCCGCGCCGAGTACGACCAGCGCGAGCAGCCAGCCGAGCTTCTGCTGCCAGCGCACTTGAAGCCACCATGCGGGCTCGCCCATCGCTGCATAAAGCGCGAGCGCCATGAGCGCCACGGCGGCCGCGACCTTGAGCAGGAACAGCGGCCAACCCGGCTCCGGGACATACGCGCCGCGCTTGCGCAGCCCGCGATAGAGGAGCACTGCGTTCATGCACGCCCCCAGGCCGATCGCCAGCGCGAGGCCGGCATGGCGCAGCGGAAGGACGAAGGCGAGGTTCATGAGCTGCGTAACGGCGAGGGTCAGGAGCCCGATCTTGACCGGAGTGCGGATGTCCTGTCTTGCGTAGAAGCCCGGGGCGAGGATCTTGACCACGATCATGCCCACCAGCCCGATGCTGTAGGCGGCGAGCGCCTGGCGGGTCATCCAGGCATCCTCGGCGCTGAACCGCCCGTAGTGGAAGAGCGCCGCGATGAGCGGGATCGCGAGCACCGCGAGCGCCGCCGCCGCCGGCGCTGCGAGCAGGAACGTGACACGCAGGCCCCAGTCGAGCAGGCGGCTGTATTCCGCGGTGTTCGCGGTTGCGTGATATTTCGAGAGGCTCGGAAGGAGGATCGTGCCGAGCGCGGCGCCGAGCATGCCGGCGGGAAACTCCATCAGGCGGTCGGCGTAGTAGAGCCAGGAAACACTTCCGGTCACGAGGAACGAGGCGAAGATCGTGTTGATGAGCAGCGACACCTGGGCGATCGACACGCCGAAAGCCGCGGGCCCCATGAGCTTCAGGATGCGCCGTACGCCGGGATGGCGCAGGTCGAGACGCCAGCGCGGCAGGAGCCCCATGCGGGCGAGAAACGGCGCCTGGAACGCAAGCTGCAAGACACCGCCCGCGAATACCGACCACGCCAGGACGAGCGCCGGCGGATCGAACCGGTCGGCGAAGCCGAGCGCGCCGACGATGAACGCCACGTTGAGGAGCGCCGGCGTGATCGCCGGCACGGAGAACCGGTTCCACGTGTTGAGGATGCCGGCCGAGAACGCCACGAGCGAAATGAAGACGATGTAGGGAAAAGTGATGCGCAGCATCGTCACGGTGAGCGCGAACTTCGCCGGATCGCGGCTGAAGCCCGGCGCCGAGACCCACACGACGAGCGACGCGAGGACGACGCCGAGCGCCGCGGCGACCACCAGGGCGAGGAAGAGCAGCGTCGCCACGCCGTCGATCAGCGCCTTCACGCCCTGCTCGTCGCGCGTCTTCGCGGCCGCTAGCACCGGCACGAACGCTTGCGAGAACGCGCCCTCGGCGAACAGCCGCCGCAGCAGGTTCGGGATACGGAACGCGACGAAGAACGCGTCCGTGCCGAGGCTGGCGCCGAAGGCGCGCGCGATGATGAAATCGCGCACGTAGCCGAGGATGCGGCTGACGAACGTCAGGCTCGACACGGTGGCCAGGGCGCGCAAAAGGTTCAGAAGCTCACCTTCAGGTTCATGCTAGAATTTCGCCCCTTTTCAAAGGCATAACCCGATGGCCAACATCAAGTCCGCGCGCAAGCGCGCCCGCCAGGCGCTCGAGCGGCGCGACCACAACATGAGCCTGCGCACCGCGGTGCGCACGGCGATCAAGAACGTCAAGAAGGCGCTCGCCGCCGGCAACGCCGACGCCGCCGCGCAGACGCTGCGCGACTCGCAGCGCGTCATCGACCGCGTCGTGGCGAAAGGCGTGCTGCACCGTAACGCCGGCGATCGTCACAAGAGTCGGCTCGCCCAGGCTGTCAAAGGCCTCAAATAATCGCGCTGTAGGTCTCTGCCGCGGGCACCGGCGGATTATAGGGGCTCGCCCGTGAGCAAGCCGGTGAGCCGCATCCTCGTCATCAACGACGAGAGCCTCGTGCTGCGCGAGTTCGTGAAGGGCCTGAACGCCGCGGCCCGCTCGCTCGACAATCCGCTCGGCATCACCTTTACCGGCGTGACCACCGCGCGCGAAGCGCTCGCCGTGATCGAGCGCGACGGCGACCTGCAGGCGGTGCTCGTCGACGACACGCTGTACACGCTGAAGAACGGGCCGGAGGCGAAGGCCGAGATGTCGGCGCTCGAGCTCGTGCAGCGCATTACGCGTTTTCGCCCGGAGCTGGACGTCTACATCCTGATCGCGCGCGAGGAGGAGGACGATATCGTCGATGCGCTGTTCGCCGAGGCGGTGGACGGTTACTTCTACCGCGAGGAACGCGACTATCGCGGCATCTACCGCATCCTGAACGCGCAGATCCAGGAGCGCGCACGCACGCCGTTCTACGACCAGCTGAAGAACTATGTGTGGATGGCGAAGGACCAGTGGCACACCCCGGGCCACTCTTCCGGCGAGTCGCTGCGCGGCAGCCCGTGGGTGAACGACTTCTACGATTTCATGGGCGAGCACGTGTTCGACGCGGACCTCTCGGTGTCCGTGCCGATGCTCGACTCGCTGATGGAGCCGAAGGCGGTGATCGCGGAGGCGCAGGGCAAGGCGGCCAAGGCGTTCGGCGCCAAGCGCACCTTCTTCGCCACCAATGGCACGTCGACCGCGAACAAGGTGATCTTCCAGACGCTCATCGCGCCCGGCGAGAAGCTGATCCTCGACCGGAACTGCCACAAGAGCGTGCACCACGGCGTGGTGCTTTCCGGCGCGCATCCCATCTACGTCGACGCGTCGCTCAATCGCAAGTACGGGCTCTACGGGCCCGTGCCCAAGAAAACCCTCTTGAACGCCATTCAGAAGCACGGCAACGCCCAGGCGCTGATCATCACCTCGTGCACCTACGACGGCCTGCGCTACGACCTGCCGCCGATCGTCGCGGCCGCGCATGCGAAGGGCATCAAGGTCATCATCGACGAGGCGTGGTACGGGTTCGCGCGCTTCCATCCGTCGTTCCGGCCGACCGCGCTCGAGGCGGGCGCCGACTACGCCACGCAGTCGACGCACAAGGTGCTGTCCGCGTTCTCGCAGGCGTCGATGATCCACGTGAACGACCCGGACTTCCGCGAACATCTGTTCCGCGAAAACTTCAACATGCATACCTCGACCAGCCCGCAGTACGGGCTGATCGCCAGCCTCGACATCGCCCGCAAGCAGGCGGTGATGGAAGGCTACAAGCTGCTCAGCCGCACGCTCGACCTCGCAGT
>CAYZFN010000012.1:0-7030 GCA_964477695.1 uncultured Enterobacteriaceae bacterium
GCTCGTCTGATCGTCGCTGACACAGAATCGCCTGCGGTTGTCGATGCAATCGCGTCTGGAATGCGGGATAAAGCGGCATCGGTAGTTGACGTCGGCTGTGGGTATGGGCGCTATCTGCGAGCGCTGCGCGAGCGCGGCATCGACGCGGTCGGCGTCGACCTCAACGAATCGATCGTGCAGGCGAACCGCCGCGATGGCCTGCCGTGCGTGACGCCCGAAGAATTCTTTCGCTCGGCGGTGAAGCCGCGCGTGATCCTGATGTCGCACGTCATCGAGCATTTCCAGCCGCGGGACCTGGTGGAGTTCGTCGACAAGTGGCTCGACCGCCTCGAGCCGGGCGGCGAGCTGGTGATCGCCACGCCGCTCGAGAGCCCGCACTTCTACGACGACTTCGACCACATCAAGCCCTACCACCCCGAGGGCTTGCAGATGGTGTTCGGCGGGGATCGCGCACAAGTGCAGTACTGGTCGCGGCATCGTCTCGAGCTCGTGGACGTGATGTTCCGGCGCTCGCCGTGGCGCGCGACGCTCGCGCGACCGCTTTACAAGGGTGGCGTCGGCGCATGGCCGTACTACGCTGCCAATGCGGCCGCCGCGCTTGCCTTCCGGCTGAGCGGCGGACTGCTGGGACGCAAGACCGGCTGGGTCGGCCGCTGGCGCAAAAAATGACTGCGCCGATCGGCCTTTTCGCCTACCGCCGCCCGCTGCACCTGCAGCGCGCGCTGGAATCCCTCGCCGCCAATCCGCTGGCACGTGACAGCTCGCTGACGATCTTCTGCGACGGCCCGCGGGACGAAGCGGCGAAGCCCGGCGTGGTGGAAGTGAGACGCATCGCGCGGCAGACGGGCGGCTTCAAGCGCGTCGAGGTGGTCGAGCGGGAGCGAAACCTCGGTCTCGCCGCGTCGATCGTCGACGGGATGCGGCGGCTGACCGCGCAGCACGGCGCGGCGATCGCGGTGGAGGATGACCTGGTGCTCGGCCCGCGCTTCCTCGAATTCATGAATGCTGCGCTCGAGCGCTACGCGGGCGAGCCGAGTGTGATGCAGATCTCGGGCTACATGTATCCCTGCGCGCTGCGTGGCGCCGCTAGGAGCGGCTTTCTTCCGTCCATCTCCTGCTGGGGCTGGGCGACGTGGAAGCGGGCGTGGGACCAATACGATCCTTCGCTCTCGGGCTGGCCGGCGATCTCGCGCGACGCACGCAAGCGCCGCGCGTTCGACATGGATGGCGCCTACGACTACTCCGGGATGCTGGCGCGCACCAGCGCGGGCAAAGTCGATTCGTGGGGAGTGGTCTGGTACCTTTCGGTCTTTTCGCGCAGCGGCCTCGTTCTTTACCCGCGCGAGAGCCTGGTGACCAACACCGGGTTCGACAACAGCGGGACGCACACCGACGGCAGCTCAGCGCCGAGCCTTGGCGCCGTGAAGCTGGGCAATCCACAAGGGCCGTTCGTCTTCCCGGAGATTCTGGAGGTCGATGGCCAGTACTACGAGGAGTCCCGGGAAGTCATCCTGCGCTATGGGAGAGGTTGGCGACATTGGCTAAGACGGCTTACCGGGCGGTAAAGGACCTCGCGCGGGAGATCTGCCCGCCCTTCGTCTGGCGCACGCTGCAGCGGGCGAAGGCGACGGTCGCGCCGTTCCACCAGCGCTTCGAAGGGCATCCCGGCCATCAGGACCTCGAGATGTACTGGAACGAGGAGATGGCGCAGGTCCTGGAGACCTGGGGCGACGGCAATGTCTGGAATGAGATCCAGTATCTCCTCTGGGAGCGCAAGGGCCGCGTGCTCGATATCGCCTGCGGCACGGGCAAGACGATGCAGGTGCTCGCCAAGTTTCCGGCGCTCGACATCCACGGCATCGACATTTCGGACTTCCTGATCGGCAAGGCGGTCGAGCGCGGCATCGCGAAGGAGCGGCTGCGGGTTGGCGACGCGACGAAGCTCGACTATCCCGACGCGAGCTTCGCCTATTCCTATTCCATCGGCTCGCTCGAGCACTTCACCGAGGACGGTCTTGCCGGGGCGGTGCGCGAATGCTCGCGCGTCACGTCGCGCATGGCGTTCCACATGGTGCCGACCTCACGCAGCGGCCGCGATGAAGGCTGGATGAAGACCCATCAAAGCTTTTTCAACAACTCGGTCGACTGGTGGGTGGCGCATTACCGCATCGGCTTCCCGGTCGTCAATGTGCTCGACTCGGCGTGGAACGACATCTACTCGGTCGGCAAGTGGTTCCTCTGCAGCAAGGAGACTCGGTGAGGTGGCTCGCCCGCTTGCTCGGGTCCTGGCGCGCGTTGCGCCAGGCGCTCAAGAACCGCATGAACCGCTCGCGCCTGGCGAGCTGCGGACCGCGCAGCCACGTCTACGGCACGATCGACGCGCGCGGCGGCACCTGCGACATCCAGGTCGGCGCCGACTGCTGGCTGCACGGCCTGATGGTCGTCGAGCAGGCGAAGAGCCGCATCCGCATCGGCAACAACGTCTTCGTCGGCGCGTCGACCATCATCGACTGCGTGCACGAGATCGTGCTCGAGGACGACGTCGAGATCTCCTACGAATGCCTGCTGATGGACAGCGACAACCACAGCCACGAGGCCGCCATTCGCCGCTCCGACCTCGCCGAGCGGATGAAGGGCGAGTACGACTGGAACCGCGCGCCCGGACAGCCGGTCCGCATCGGCAAGGGCGCGTGGGTCGGCGCGCGCAGCATCATCCTCAAGGGCGTGACGGTCGGCGAGGGTTCGATCGTCGGCGCGGGCAGCGTCGTCACGAAGGACGTCGAGCCGTTCACCGTGGTCGCAGGCAACCCGGCGCGGGTGATACGGCGCGCCGGTTGATAAAATCGCCTATGGGAATCGAAGTCATCGAGCACAACGGCGTGCGCTACGCGGAAGTGATCCGCGCCGGCATCACGGTCAAGAAAAGCACTTTCTTCTCGCCGGCCGAGTCGTCGTTCCAGTTCGGCCTGCTCGCGCACGAGGCGGGCTACCTCGAGGAGCCGCACTACCACCGCGAGTTCTCGCGCACGGTGAGCGACCTGCAGCAGATGTTCGTGGTGCAGAAGGGCGTGGTCGGCGTGCGCCTGTACGCGGACGACGGCGCCCTGCTGCAGGAAATCGTGCTGCGCGTCGGCGACGCGATCGTGCTGATCCACGGCGCGCACGCGATCCGCGTCATCGAGGACATGCAGTGCATCAGCGTCAAGCAGGGCCCGTTCATGGGCGTGGAATACGACAAGGTGGTGATCAAGGTGAAGGAATGATTCCGGTCTTCGAGCCGGACATTTCCGAAGAGGACATCCAGGCGGTCGCGGCCGCCGTGCGGCGCGGCGAGATCTCCGGCTCGTTCGGCGAGTCGATTCCCGCGTTCGAAGCCGAGTTCGCGAAGTACTGCGGGCGCAAGTACGGCGTCGCCTGCTCGAGCGGCACGACCGCGCTGCAGCTCGCGCTCAACGCCATCGACGTCGGCGAGGGGGACGAGGTGCTGATGAGCGCCTCGACCAACATCGCCACCGCGCTCGCCGCGTATCACCTCGGCGCGGTCTCGGTGCCGGTCGATTCGGAGGACGAGACCTGGAACCTCGACCTCGACCTCGTCGAGAAGCTCATCACGCCACGCACCAAAGCGATCATCCCGGTCCATCTCTACGGGCATCCGGTGGCGATGGACCGCCTGAGCGACATCGCGCGCAAGCACCAGCTGGTGATCGTCGAAGACTGCGCCGAGTCGCACGGCGCGACCTGGAACGGCCGCATGACCGGCGCGTTCGGCGAGATGGCCTGCTTCAGCTTTTACGCCAACAAGATCATCACCACCGGCGAGGGCGGGATGATCGTCACCGACGACGCGAAGCTCGCCGAGCGCCTGCGCTCGCTGCGCAACCTCGCCTTCGGCAAGCCGCGCTTCCTGCATCAGGAGGCGGGCTACAACTTCCGCATGACCGGCATGCAGGCGGCGCTCGGGCGCTCGCAGCTGAAGCGCATCGAGACGCTGATCCGCGAGAAGCGCCGCGTGGCGCAGACCTACAACAAGCACCTCGCCGGCATCCGCGGTCTGCGCACGCCGCCCGAGTTGCCGGGCGCGAAGAACGTGTACTGGATGTACGCCATGACGGTGGGCGAGGGCTTCCCGATCGGCCGCGACCGGCTGGCCGAGGTCCTGGCGAAGCACGGCGTCGAGACGCGCACCTTCTTCTGCCCCATGAACCAGCAGCCGTTCCTGCGCGTGCAGCCCGGCTTCCGCGACATTCCCTGTCCCGTCGCCGACCGCCTCTGGCAGACGGGCCTCTATTTGCCAAGCGCCTGCTCGCTCGATGAAGCGGCGATCCGGCAGATCACCGACCTGATACGCCGGGCGAGCTGACGCGTGCGCGTCGGCGTGTTCAGCGGCGTACGCTCCCCCGAGGAAGGCGGCGGCTACGTCTTCGGCCGGGAGATCCTGCAAGCCGTGCGCGCACTGGCCGCGGAATCGCGCCACGAATTCGTCCACATCGAGGGCACGCCGTCGCTGTGGGGGCGCGCGCGCGAGGCGCTGTGGCGGCACTCGTCGTTCGCGCGGGCCCACGTGCGCGGCCCGGGCTGGCTGCAGGCCGAGGTCGACCGGTTGAAAGTGGACTTCCTGTGGTGCTTCACGCCGGCAAGCTACTTCCTCCAAGCGCCGTATGCGGCGATCGTCTGGGACCTGCAGCACCGCACCATGCCATGGTTCCCGGAGCTCACCGCCGCAGGCGAGTGGGAGCGGCGCGAGCGGCTGAACGCGCTCTTCCTGCCGCGCGCCTCGCTCGTGGTCACGGGGACGAGGGTGGGCGCCGAGGAAATCGTGCGCGCCTACGGCGTCGAGCCCGAGCGCATCCTCCTACTGCCACACCCGACGCCGAACTATGCGCTGAACGCGCCAGCGGTCGCTCGTCCGACGGCGTCGAACCCGCTCATCTTTTATCCGGCGCAGTTCTGGCCGCACAAGAACCAGGGGGCGCTGATCGAGGCGCTCGCGCTGCTGAAGACGAAGCACAGCATCACCGCCGACCTCGCGCTTACCGGCTCGGACAAGGGCAACCGCGCGTACTGCGAGCAGCTCGCGACCCGGCTCGGCGTGCGCTCGGCGGTGCGCTTCCTAGGCTTCGTCCCAACCGAAGAGCTCATCCGGCTCTACCAGCAGGCCGCGGCGCTAGCCTACGTCTCTTTCGGCGGTCCCGAGAACCTGCCGCCGCTCGAGGCGTTTGCGCTCGGCTGTCCGGTCGTCGCCGCGGACGTGCCCGGAGCGGTGGAGCAACTCGGCGACGCCGCGCTGCTCGTCGATCCGCGCTCGCCGGAGGCGATCGCCGAGATGCTCGCCAGGGTGATCCGCGAGCCGGCGGTCGCCGAGGATCTGCGCAGCCGCGGCCGCCGCCGCGCGGAGAGCCGCCGCGCCGAGGCGTTCGTGCGCGGCATGTTCGCGTGGCTCGACGGCTTTGAGCGCGTGCGCCGTTCCTGGCCGCTCTCCAGCGAAGGCGCATGACCGTCCAGGTCTCGGTGGTGATCGCGACCCGGAACTGCGCGTCGTCGCTGCAGCGCTGCATAGACAGCATTTCGGCGCAGGAGGGCGTGCGGCACGAGACGATCGTCATCGACGGCGCATCCTCGGACGGCACACCGCGCCTTCTCGACGAAAACAAGGCACGCGGCACGATCGCCGATGGCGTTTCCGAGCCCGACAGCGGCATCTATTCGGCATTCAACAAGGGCGTGCGGCGTGCGCAGGGCGAATGGATCACCTTCCTCGGTTGCGACGACGTCTTCCACGACCGCCATGTGCTGCGCGATCTGCTCGCTCAGGCTTCGGGCCGGGTGGTCTATGGCAAGGTGAACCTCGTGTCGGCTTCCGGAGAGATCGTCGATACGGTCGGCGCGCCGTGGTCGCGCGACGCCTTCCTGCAGGGCGCGAGCCTTCCGCATCCCGGCTGCCTGCACCATCGCTCGCTGTTCGAGTCGAGGGGACTCTTCGACGAGTCCTACCGCATCGCCGGCGATTACGAGCTCCTCCTGCGCGAGCTGCTGCACTCCGAGCCGCGCTTTGTCGACCGCGTGCTGGTCGACATGCGGCTCGGCGGCCTCAGCCGCAATCCGAAAACAGTGCCGGTAGTGCTGCGCGAGGTGATCCGCGCGCGCAACGCGCACGGGCTCGGCGAACCGACCGCGAGGCTCAACCGCGCGCTGCTTCTCAGCCGCACCGCCGCGGCGGTCGACGCGCTCATCGGGCGGCGCCTGTTCGGCATCCTCGCCGATGCCGGGCGCGCGCTTCGCGGCAAGCCGCGCGTCTGGACACGCTAGCGTGGCGGGCACCGTCTGCATCCTCGGCGCGGCCGGATTTGTTGGTGCGCGCACGCTGCGCAGATTTGCGGCCGAGGGCCACAACGTGCGCGTCCTCGCTCACCGGCGCGAAATTCCAGGCGCCGAAGCGGTTCGCGGCGCTGCCGACGACGCGGCCACGCTTGACCAGATACTCGTCCCGGGCGCGGTGGTGCTCAATTTCGTCTACGGCGGCGCGGCCGAAGCGCCGCGCATCGCGAAAGCTGTCGCCGAAGCGTGCGGTCGGCGGCAGGTGCGCCGCCTGGTGCAGGTGAGCACGATCGACGTCTACGGCAGGACGCCGGGCGAGCTTATCGACGAGCGCTCGGCCTGCAATCCCGTCACCGATTATCAGCGAGCCAAGTACGCCAGCGAGGAGATCGTGGCAAATGCGGCACGTTCGGCGTTCGAGCTCGTGGTCCTCAGGCTGGCGGCGGTGTTCGGTCCGGGCGGCGCCAATCTCGAATCTCTCGCGTGCAGAGTGCTACGGAAGTCATGGCCGAGCCGCTGGCTGCGCGCTTGCGCCATGGGCAGGCGGCGGATGCATATCGTCGACGTCGAGCATGTCGCCGCCGCGGCGCAATGGGCGGCCACCGCGTCGCTCGCGGAGGCGGCGGAGCGATTCGTCGTCGCGCAGGACGAAGAGCCGCTGAACGACTACGTGTCGCTCGAAGCGTGGTTCGTCCAGCGCTTTGGCCGTGCC
>CAYZFN010000013.1:0-46623 GCA_964477695.1 uncultured Enterobacteriaceae bacterium
TCCTTGACCGCGTCGTAAGGCAGGCTCTTCGGATTGAAGGCCGGGTTGATGCCGTGCGTGGTGGTCGCGCCGAGCAGCAGCGTGTAGCCGTCGGGAGACGAGCGCGCCACGGCTTCCGAGCCGATCGCGCCGGAGGCACCGGCGCGGTTCTCGACCACGACCGGCTCGCCCAGGCTCTCCGAGAGCTTCGCGCCGACGCCGCGCGCGATAAGGTCGAGCGCGCCGCCCGGGGCGAACGGCGCGATGAGCTTGATCGGCTTGTTCGGAAAAGTTTCTGCCAGAGCCAGCTGTGCGGCAAGGCAGGTGGAAAGAAAAACCAAGAACCGCTTCATCCTTTCTCCTTGAGGTGCGCGTCGCGTCGCTGGTAGAGGTTCTCGTCGGCGTAGCCCATCGTCTCCGGCCGGGCGCGGCCGAGCATGACCTGGAAGTACACCGGCTCGAGGCTGTCGTTGATGTAGCCGTGGATCACGCCGGGCGGGCAGGCGATGCACTCCCAGGGCCCGAGGCGCACGTCGAGCCGCCGTCCGCCCTCGTCCTCGAGGAAGGTCGTGAGATGGCCCTTCAGCACGAAGAACACCTCCTCGACTTCGTGCGTGTGCGCGGCGTTTCCCTGCCCGGGCTCGACGTACATGATCGACAGCGTGAAGCCGCGCGGCGGAATGACCGCGGCATCGCCGTGCTTGCCCGAGCCGCCGGCGCCGATGAAGCGGTGCTGCGCCCGCTTGTAGCCTTCGATCCGGGCGTCCTCGAAGGCCGCCCAGTCGGCCTTGCGGTCGCGAAAGCGCGCGACATAGCGCTGCGCGATCTCCTCCAGCGACATGCCGACAAGCTCCTGCGGGCGCGGATGGCGGGCGATAGTCATGGTTTCTCCTGCTCCAATCATAGCGGCGCTCCGGGGGCGGGACGGCCAGTTTCGACCGGGGCCGTCGAGTAGAATCTGCGCCTCCCCGAGACTGCCTCCGCCATGCTCGCGCCCAACCTACTTGCCCAGTCCGACCCCGAGCTTTGGAACGCCATCCGCCTGGAGAACCAGCGCCAGGAAGACCATGTCGAGCTGATCGCCTCGGAAAACTATGTGAGCCGCCAGGTGCTGATCGCGCAGGGCAGCCAGCTCACCAACAAGTACGCCGAGGGCTATCCCGGCAAGCGGTACTACGGCGGCTGCGAATACGTCGACATGGCGGAGACGCTCGCCATCGAGCGCGCCAAGAAGCTGTTCGGCACTTCGTGGGCGAACGTGCAGCCGCACTCCGGATCGCAGGCGAACCAGGCGGTGTATACCGCAGTGCTCAGGCCCGGCGACACGATCATGGGCCTGTCGCTCGCCATGGGCGGGCACCTGACGCACGGCTCGCCGGTAAACCTGTCGGGCAAGCTCTACCGCATCGTCTCGTACGGTCTCAACGCGAAGGAGGAGATCGACTACGACGCCGCCGAGGCGCTCGCCCTCAAGGAGAAGCCGAAGCTGATCGTGACCGGTGCGTCGGCCTATTCGCTCGCCATCGACTGGCAGCGCTTTCGCGCGATCGCCGACAAGGTGGGCGCGCTGCTCATGGCGGACATCGCGCACTATGCGGGACTGATCGCCACCGGCATCTACCCCTCGCCGATCGGCATCGCCGACTTCGTCACCACCACCACGCACAAGACCCTGCGCGGTCCGCGCGGCGGCATGGTGATGGGCAAGCCCGAGCAGGAGAAGGCGATCGCCAGCGCCATCTTCCCGGGACTGCAGGGCGGGCCGCTGATGCACGTCATCGCCGCGAAGGCGGTGGCGCTCGGCGAGGCGCTCAAGCCGGATTTCAAGGCGTATCAGAACCACGTTCTCGAGAATGCCCGCGCCCTGGCCAAGGTGCTCACCGAGCGCGGGCTGCGCATCGTGTCGGGGCGCACCGACTGCCACCTGTTCCTCGTCGACCTGAGGAGCAAGAACATCACCGGCAAGGACGCCGAGGACGCGCTCGGGCGCGCGCACATCACGCTCAACAAGAACGCCATTCCCTACGATCCCGAGAAGCCCGCCGTGACGAGCGGCGTGCGCATCGGCTCGCCGGCGATGACCACGCGCGGCTTCCGCCGTGCCGAGGCCGAGCAGCTCGCGCATCTCATCGCCGACGTGCTGGAGCGGCCGCGCGAGGAGGCCAACCTCGCGCGCGTCGCCGGCGAGGTCAAGGCGCTCTGCGCCCGGTTCCCCGTGTATCCATGAAGTGTCCGTACTGCGCCTCGGAAGACACGCAGGTCATCGACACGAGGGCGAACCTCGACGCGAACACGGTCCGCCGGCGCAGGAAATGCACGAGCTGCGAGAAGCGCTTCACCACCTACGAGCGCGTCGACCTGAAGATGCCGCGGCTCGTGAAGAAGGACGGCAGCCGCACCGACTTCGACCGCGAGAAGCTGATGGGCAGCATGATGCTCGCGCTGCGCAAGCGCCCGGTGTCCACCGAGGACGTCGAGGGCGCTGTGGATCGCATCATCGAGCGGCTGCGCTCGCTCGGCGAGCGCGAGGTGCCGACCACGCGCGTCGGCGACTTCGTGATGCGCGAGCTCGCCAAGCTGGACAAGATCGCCTACATCCGCTTCGCCTCGGTGTATCGCCAGTTCGAGACGCCGGAGGACTTCCGCGAGGCGCTGCAGGAAGTGAAGTCCACGCCGCGCAAGAGACGAAAATGAGGACGAAAATGAGGCCGCACCGAGCCGGCCCGTGACTGGGTTTTCCGCGTTCGACCACGCCATGATGCGGCGGGCGCTGGCGCTCGCGGCCAAAGGCCTCTACACCACGACGCCCAATCCGCGCGTCGGCTGCGTGGTGACGCGAGGCGAAGCGATCCTCGGCGAAGGCTGGCACGAACGAGCCGGCGGGCCGCATGCCGAGGCGCGCGCTCTCGAAGGCATCGATGCGACGGGCGCGACCGTTTACCTGAACCTCGAGCCGTGCAGCCACCAGGGGCGCACGCCTCCCTGCGCCGATCTTCTGGTGCGAGGGAAGGTGGCAAGGGTCGTGGCTGGGATGCTCGACCCGAACCCGGAAGCACGCGGCGGAGGCGAGCGGCTAAAAGCAGCCGGCGTACGCTTCGAGCACGGCTTGCTGGAAGAGGAAGCGCGCGAGCTCAATATCGGCTTCGTTTCGCGCGTGAGCCGGCGACGCCCCTGGGTTCGCCTCAAGGTCGCCGCCACGCTCGACGGGCGCACGGCGCTGCCCAACGGGCGCTCGCAATGGATTACCGGCCCTGAGGCACGCCGCGATGGCCATCGCTGGCGCGCCCGTGCCTGCGCGATCCTCACCGGCATCGGCACCGTCAAAGCCGACGATCCGCAGCTCACCGTGCGCGACGTGGAAACGCCGCGCCAGCCGCTGCGCGTCGTAGTCGACAGCCGCCTGGAGACGCCGCTCTCGGCGCGCATCCTGAGCGGCGAACCCATACTGGTTTTCGCTGCCCGGGAGGGCAGGCTGCCGAATGCCGAGGTCGTCGCGTTGCCCAATGCGCGTGCCAAGGTCGAGCTGCCGGCGATGCTGGAAGAGCTCGCACGGCGCGGAATCAACGAGCTGCACGTGGAGGCCGGCTTTCGCCTGAACGGCTCGCTGGTGCGCGAAGGGTGCGTGGACGAGTTTCTCGTCTACCTGAATGCGAGCTTCCTGGGCGATGCCGCGCAAGGAATGCTCGACCTCGCGGCGCCGGCTTCGCTCGGCGAACGGCTTGCCCTGCGCGTTCTGTCGCTCGAGCGGCTAGGGGACGACTTCCGGCTGGTCGCCCGGCCCGCCGTCTCTTCCGGCGCCGTTTCCACATAGGGCCTTGGCGAGCAGGTCGACGGCGACGCGCGCGGTTTGACGGTCGGGATCGAGGCGCGGGCAGTACTCGACGAGCTCGAGCGCGACGAGCCGCCCCTGCCGGCCGATGCCGGAGAGTGCGGCGGCCAGCTCGGCGGCGCGCAGGCCGTTTGCCGCGGGCGTGCCGACCGCCGGCGCTTCCTCGGGAGTCACCACGTCAAGGTCGATGCTGATGCCGAACGCATCGGTGCCGCGGTTCGCGATGGCGAGCGCTTCGTCGAGCGCCGGAGCGAGTCCGCCGCGCGCGACATCGGTCATGTAGATGACGCGAACCCCGAGGCGCTCGAGCCGCTCCTTCTCCTCGGGCTCGAAGCTGCGCACGCCGATGAGGCAGACATGCTGCGGCGCCACGACGCCGGTGCCGAGCCCGTAGAGCGGGTCATCGTCCTGGCCGAGCAGCCAGGCGAGCGGCATCCCGTGCAGCCGGCCGCTGTGGCTCGTGCGCGGCGTGTGAGCGTCCATGTGGGCGTCGATCCACACGAGGCCGAGCGAGCGCGTGCCTCTTGCGTGCAGCGCGCGCGCGACGCCGGTCCAGGTGCCGCCGGCACAGCTGTGGTCGCCGCCGAGCACGCAGGGCAGGGCATTGCGGGAGAGCGCGCCGGCGACCGCGGAAGCGAGCTCGCCGCAGAGGCGGCTCACCGCGAGCTGCTTGCGCCGCTCGCGTCCCGAAGGCGTGAGGATGGGGCCGAGCCGGGTAGAAACGCCGCCCGCGGAGAGTCGTTCGGCGAGCATCGGCGTCAGCACCCCGGGCGCCTCCGCGCAGCCCGGATCGGCGCCGCCCAGCCCCCAGGCCGCGCCGATCAGCTCGACCTGTCGTGCCATTGCTACAGCGCGATCGGACAACTCGCTACGCGGAGTGGTCGAACGCACGATGGCGTCCATCGGTCCAAGGATATATGACTATCCGCTCGCCCACTCGCTGGCAGGACTGGGCCGTCTTCAGCGTCGGGCTGTGGCTCGCCGTATCGCCCTGGCTCGTGGGCTATGCGTCGCATCCTGCGGCGACCGCCAACGCGGCGGTGGTCGGCCTAGTCCTGGCGCTCGCGGCGCACTACGAGGCGAGCTGCGAGCTCTCGATCGCCTGGCTGAATTTCGGCGCTGCCCTGTGGCTGATCATCGCACCCTTCTTCCTCGACTTCGGCGGCATTGCGGTCGCGGCCGCCAGCTCGGTCAGCGTCGGCGCGGCCGTCGCCGCCCTGTCCGCCTCGTCGCTCGAGCTCGACCGGGCGCTCGTCAAGCGTAACGTCAGTCCCTCGCACCTGTTCCGCGACACCCTGCGGCGTTAGACAGCGCTTTTGCGCTACCCTTCGCCGCGATGTTCACGGGCATCGTGCAGGCGATAGGCCGGATCGTCCGCGAGTCGCCGCTCGAGATCGAAAGCCGCGCGCTCGACCTCGCCGACGTCGCGGTCGGGGACTCCGTTTGCGTGCAGGGCGTATGCCTGACCGTGACTGCGCTTACCGGACGCGGCTTCACCGCGGACGTCTCCGCGGAGACGCGCCGGCTCACCGCCGGCCTGCATGACGGCGCCGAGGTGAACCTGGAGAAGTCGCTCACGCTCGCCGGCAAGCTCGGCGGACACCTAGTTACCGGCCACGTCGACGGCGTCGGGGAAGTGCTGTCCTTTGCCAACGGCGTGCTCAAGATCGCCGTGCCGCACGGTCTCTCTCGCTACGTCGCGCGCAAGGGGTCGATCTGTATCGACGGCGTGAGCCTGACGGTGAACAGCGTGGACCGGGACTCTTTCGAGGTGTTTCTGATCCCGCACACACTGAAGGTGACGACCTTGCGGCGGCTGGGGCCGGGTGCGCCGGTCAACCTCGAAGTCGACCTGATCGCCCGTTACGTCGAGCGCATGCTCGGCAAAGAGTGATGGGGGTTCGCTACCAGGTCACCGAGGCCGGCCGCCACGCCTGGGAATCCCAGGACGTCGCCGTGCCCGCCGACTATCGGCTGATCCTCTGGCTGCTCGATTTCCACGGCAACGACCATTCAGCGAGCGGGTTCCAGCGCTTTCCGGAGAAGCTGCTGCTCGAATGGCTCGGCGAGATGGAGGAGCTCGGCCTGGTCGAGCGGACCATGGGCGATGCCGGTACGGAACGCCCCCCGCCGGTGACGGCGCCGAGCGACGAAGAAGTCTCGGTGGCGGAGATGCTGGCGAACGGCGGCGCGTACATCGCCGAGAACCGGCTGCGCGGCCGGGCGCCGACCGGGAAGCCGCACTCGCGTATCGTGGTTCTGATCGTCGAGGACGATCCCGACCAGCTCGCGCTCGCTGATCTTCGTGTGTCGATGGCCGGCTACTCGGTGCGTGTCGCCGCGTCGGGCGACGAGCTCATGCGCTCGCTCGCGCGCGACGGAGCGCCCGATCTGCTGCTGCTCGACGTGCAGCTCCGCGACGCGGATGGCTTCGATCTGCTGTGGAAGCTGCGCCGCCAGCGGGTGTATTACGAGCTGCCGATAGTGATGCTGACGGTGCGGGCCGATGCGGAGGACATCGGCAAGGGCCTGCGCCTGGGCGCGGACGGGTACGTCACCAAGCCGTACTCGAAGAACCTGCTCGCCGGCGTGATCGAAAAAGTGCTGAAGCACGTCCATTCGTAACGGCATCTTTTTCGACCCGGCGCTGCCGATCAACGCGCGGCGCGACGACATTCGCGCCGCGATCGAGCGCCATCCGGTCGTGATCGTCTGCGGCGAGACCGGCTCGGGCAAGACGACGCAGCTGCCGAAGCTGCTGCTCGACATGGGGCGCGCGGAGCTCGGGCGCATCGGCCATACGCAGCCGAGGCGCATCGCCGCACGATCGGTGGCGGCGCGCATCGCGCAGGAGCTCGGCTCGCGGCTGGGCGAACGCGTGGGCTACAAGGTGCGCTTCCACGAGCAGCTCGGCGTGCGCTCCGCGATCAAGGTAATGACCGACGGCATCCTGCTCGCCGAGTCGCAGGGCGACCGCAACCTCGCCGAGTACGGCTCGCTCATCCTCGACGAGGCGCACGAGCGCAGCCTCAACATCGATTTCCTGCTCGGCTACGTGAAGCAGCTGGTTGCGCGCCGGCCGGAGCTGAAGGTCGTGGTCACGTCGGCGACGATCGACGCCGAGCGCTTCTCCCGGCATTTCGACGGCGCCCCGGTGATCGAGGTATCGGGCCGCCTCTACCCGGTCGAGGTGCGCTACCGGCCGGTCGCCGGCGATGCCGAGGACACCACGCGCGAGGAAGAGGAGCAGGCGCTGGCGGACGCGGTCCAGGACCTGTGCGCGGAAGGCGAGGGCGACATGCTCGTGTTCCTGCCCGGCGAGCGCGAGATCCGGGACGCCGCATCCGTGCTGCAAAGAAGAAAGCTGCGCGGGACGGAAATACTGCCGCTCTATTCGCGGCTTTCGGCGGCCGAGCAGGACCGGGTGTTCAAGCCGGGCGGCGCACGGCGCATCGTGCTCGCGACCAACGTCGCCGAGACCTCGCTCACCGTGCCGCGCATTCGCTACGTCGTCGATACCGGCACCGCGCGGATCAAGCGCTACAGCTACCGCAACAAGGTCGAGATGCTGCGCGTCGAACCGATCTCGCAGGCCGCGGCGCGACAGCGAGCCGGGCGCTGCGGCCGCGTGGCGCACGGCATCTGCGTGCGGCTCTATTCCGAAGAGGATTTCGGGAAGCGACCGCCTTTCACCGACCCGGAGCTGCTGCGCTCTTCGCTTGCGTCGGTCATCCTGCGCGCGAAAAGCCTGGGTCTGGGCGAGGTCGAATCGTTTCCGTTCCTTGATCCGCCGAGCTCCCGCGCCGTGGCCGACGGCTACGCGTTGCTCGCCGAGCTCGGGGCGGTCGATGAGGAAAAGAACCTGACGGCGGTCGGCAACGAGCTCGCCCGACTGCCGCTCGATCCGCGCATCGCGCGCATGCTGGTCGCCGCGCGGGAGGAGCGCTGCCTGGCCGAGGTGCGCACGATCGCCGCCGCCTTGTCGGTCCAGGACCCGCGCGAGCGGCCGCTCGACAAGGCGGGCGCCGCGGACGAGCGCCACGCCTGCTTCGCCGACGATCGCTCCGATTTCCTCGCCTTCCTCAAGATGGCGAAGCTTTTCGAGGAGAAGATGGAGCGGCAGGCGCGCGAGAACTTTCTTTCGATTCCGCGCATGCGCGAGTGGCGCGACGTCGACGGCCAGCTCGAGCGCCTGCTGCGCGAATCGAACTGGAAGGAGTCCTCGACTAATCCGGCCTCCGCGGATGGCTACCGGGCGATCCATCGCGCGCTGCTCACCGGGCTGCTCGGCAACGTCGGCCTGAAGGAGGAAGTGGGCGAGCCCGCTGGCGGCGCGTATACCGGGGCGCGCGGCATCAAGTTCTGGATTCACCCCGGCTCGTGGGTCAAGAAGGCGGGCCGATGGGTCGTCGCGGCCGAGCTGGTCGAGACCACGCGCCTCTATGCCCGCACGGTCGCCGCGATCGATCCGAAATGGCTCGAGGAGCTCGGCGCGCATCTGCTCAAGCGCGAGCGGCACGATCCGCGCTGGGAGCGTGGCCGGGGCGAGGTCATGGCGCTCGAGCGCGGCACCCTGTACGGCCTGCCGGTGTATGCCAATCGCCGCGTGCTGTATGCGCGCTTCGACGCGGCTGCGGCGCGCGAGATCTTCATCCGCTCGGCGCTCGTGGAAGGCGAGTTCGACACCCAGGCGGCGTTCTTCGCGCACAACCGGCGGCTGATCGCCGAGATCGAGCGGCTGGAGCACAAATCGCGGCGGCCGGACATCCTCGTCGACGAGCAGCTGATCCACGCTTTCTACGAGCAGCGCATCCCGGCCGAGGCGCACGGCGCCGCCTCGTTCGAGTGCTGGCGCGCGCACGCCGAGCGCGAGCAGCCGCGGCTGCTTTTCCTCTCGCGCGACGACCTCATGCGGCACGAGGCGGCCGGCGTGACGAGCGAGAACTTTCCGCCCGCGCTCGAGCTCGGCGCGAACCGCTATCTGCTCGAATATCACTTCGAGCCCGGCGCGGCGAAGGACGGCGTGACGCTCGTCGTGCCGCTCGCGCTGCTTAACCAGGTGCCGCTCGAGCGTACCCAGTGGCTCGTGCCCGGCATGCTGAAGGAGAAGGTGCGCGCGCTCGCCAAGTCGCTGCCGCAACGACTGCGCCATAAGCTTGGCTCGCTCGACGAGTTCGCCGCGGCTTTTGCGGAGCACGTGGCGCCTTCCGACATGGCGCTTACCGCCGCCCTGGCCCGCTATATCCGCGTCGAGCGTGGCTTCGAGGTGCCGACCGACGCGCTGCGCGCCGACGCAGCGCCACCGCATCTGCACATGAATTTCCGCGTCGTCGACGACCATGGGCGGCAGCTCGCCCTCGGACGCGACCTCGCCGCGCTCAAGCACGAGTTGGGCGAGCAGGCGCGCCAGGTGCTCAAGGCCGAAGCGCCGGTCGAGCCGAGCGAGCGCTACACCGGCTGGACGATGGGCGCGCTGCCGGAAATCCTCGAGATCCGGCGCGGCGGCCAGACGCTGGTGGGTTTCCCAGCGCTTGTCGACGCCGGCGACGCGGTCACTCTCGAGGTGTTCGATGCGCCGGAGACGGCGCGTGAGGCGCATCGCGCGGGCGTGCGGCGGCTGCTCGCGATCGCCTTCCGCGAGCGCGTCCGAGACCTCGAACGAGCGCTCGAGCGCGACATGCGGCTCGCTCCGCTGAAGAGCGAAGTTGTCGGCGCGGCCCTCGAGCGGACGTTCCTCGCCGATTCGGTTCCCACGACTGCCGAAGATTTCGCGGCGCGCGTCGCGCACGGACGCAGCCGCTTCAACCTGATCGCGCAGGAGATCACACGTACGGTGAGCTCCGTGCTCGGCGAACGCGCGGCGCTCGAGAAGAAGCTCGCCGCCGTCGCGAAGCCCTTTCCGCAGACCGTCGCCGAGATCCGCGATCAGGCGGCACGGCTACTCGCGCCGGGCTGGGTCGCGCGCACGCCCTGGGAGCGCATGCAGCACCTGACGCGCTATCTGAAGGCTGCAGCGCTGCGCACCGACAAGCTGCGCGCCGATCCGCAGCGCGACCGGCGCCTCGCGGCCGAGGTGGCTGCGCTCGAGACCCCGTATCGGCGCGAGGTTGCCGCGCGAGCCGGTGCACCGTCTGCCGAGCTCGAGCAGTTCGGCTGGCTGCTCGAAGAGCTGCGGGTCGCACTTTTCGCCCAGGAGCTGCGCACGCCGGTGCCGGTGTCGGCCAAGCGGCTCGCCCGCGTCTGGCAAACTGTCCGCCGATGAGCGTCGCCCGCTCGCTGCTCTATGCCGCAGGCAACCTGCTGCATCCGCGCATGCTCTGGCTCATGCTCTGGCCGATGCTGGTCGCGGTGGCGCTGTGGGGCGGCATCGCGCTCATCCTCTGGACGCGCCTCGCGCTGGCCGTCGCAGCATGGCTGGAGCGGGGCCTCGACTGGGCGTTTTCGTGGGCGCACGTCGACCTGCAGGCGACCTCGCTCGTCGCCGCGAACGTGCTGCTCTTCCTCGCCTTCGTCCCGCTGGTCTACCTGACCGCCCTTTTCATCCTGAGCCTGTTCGGCATGCAGAAGATGGTCGATCACGTCGCAACTCGGGCGTTTCCCGAGCTCGAGCGCCGGCATGGCGGCGGCGTTGCCGGCACCGTCTGGAACAGTCTGGCGACCCTGCTCGGGATGCTGGCCCTTGCCGTGCTGACGCTGCCGTTGTGGCTGTTCCCGCCGTTGTGGCCGGTCATCCCCACCGCGGTCCTCGGCTGGGTCAACCAGCGGCTCCTGCGCTACGACGCGCTTGCCGAGCACGCCGACGCCAGCGAGATGGGCCTTCTCTTCCGCACGCGCAGCGGCAGCCTCTACCTGCTCGGCGTGCTGCTCGCGCTGGCGGCGTACGTGCCGATCTTTGGCTTTTTCGCGCCGGTGCTGTTCGGCCTTGCGTTCATCCACTACTTGCTCTCCGCCCTGGCCGTGCAACGCGGCGGCAGATAAACCACCGCTATCGCCCGCATGCGAACAAACGATTGGATGGCGGGAACGTGGCTTGCGACACTGCGCATCCGACAAAAGGAGATGCCAGTGTTTCCGAACCGTGAAGGACAACGCGTGCCCCAGGTGATTTTCCGAGCCCGCTCGGAGAGCGACTGGAAACCTATCAACAGCGACGACGTGTTCAAGGGCAAGACCGTCGTCGTGTTCTCCCTGCCCGGCGCCTTTACCCCGACCTGCTCGTCGACCCACGTGCCGCGCTATAACGAGCTCGCGCCGGCTTTCCTCGCGAACGGTGTAGACCGTATCGCGTGCATCTCGGTGAACGATGCGTTCGTCATGAACGAATGGGCGCGCCTGCAGGAGTGCGGCGACATCCTCATGCTGCCCGACGGCAACGGCGAGTTCACCGAGCAGATGGGCTTGCTCGTCGACAAGACCGAGCTTGGTTTCGGCAAGCGCTCCTGGCGCTATTCGATGCTGGTCAAGGACGGCGTGATCGAGAAGATGTTCATCGAGCCGGAGAAGCCGGGTGATCCCTTCGAGGTCTCGGACGCCGACACGATGCTCCGCTATATCAACCCGAACGCGAAGAAGCCGGACCAGGTGGCGATCCTGACGCGCGAAGGCTGCGGCTACTGCGCCCGCGCCAAGAAGCTGCTCGAGGACCTCGGCTATCGCTACAGCGAGGTGCGGCTCGACCATAGCGACCGCTCGCGCGTCGTCGGTGCTATTACCGGACGCGGCACCGTGCCGCAGGTGTTCATCAACGCAAAGCACATCGGCGGCCTCGAGGAGCTCGAGCAGCTGGCGAGGAAGGCCGCCTGATGTTCGGTGCGCTGATCATCGGCGACGAGCTGCTGGTCGGCAAGCGAGAGGACAAGCACCTCGGCTTTCTCATCGCGACCCTGGCTAAGCGCGGCCTGCGCCTCGCCTGGGCCCAGTATCTCGGCGACGATCCGGCGCGTCTTACCGATGCGCTCAAGCGCAGCTTTGCGTCGCGTGATGCGGTGTTCAGCTTCGGCGGCATCGGTGCCACACCCGACGACCATACCCGCCAATGCGCGGCGGCGGCGCTCGGCGTGCCGCTCAAGCTGCATCCAGACGCAGAGCGCGAGATCCGCGCACGCTTCCCGGGGAGCGAGGCGACGCCGCAGCGCCTGCAGATGGGCGAATTTCCGGATGGCGCGCAAATCGTTCCGAACCCGGTGAACCGCATTCCCGGGTTCTCCGTTCGCGAGCATCACTTCGTGCCGGGCTTTCCGCAGATGGCGTGGCCGATGGTCGAATGGGTGCTCGACACGCGCTATGAAAAGCAGTTCGGCAGCGAGCGCTGGGCGGAGGCGTCGCTTCTGGTCTACGAGGCGGGAGAGAGCCAGCTGGTCGCTGCCATGCAGGCCGTCGAAGCGGCGTTCCCGGGCGTGAAGGCGTTCAGCCTGCCGTCGATGGGACCCGACGGGTCGCGCATCCACTGCGAGCTCGGAGTGCGCGGCGCACCGCAGCAGGTGAGTCCGGCGATGGAGAAGCTGCGCGCCGAGGTGTCGCGGCTCGGCTTTCCCCACAAGTAGTGGCTGCAGAAAAGAAAAAGCCCCGTTCGCGGGGCTTTTTCAGTACTTCCGTGCGGCTTTGCTTACGCCACCCTGCTCTTGGACTTGGCGAAGCCCTTCACCGTCTCGGTCGCCGCGGTGACGTTCGCCTCGGCGATCTCGGTCGCCTGCTTGGCGACCTTGTTCATGTTGTCGTAGGCGGAGTTCGCGGCCGCTAGCATCGATTTGACCGCGGCGACCGCGACATCGGAGCCGGCCGGCGCGTTCTTCGATACCTTGTCGAGCAGCGTCACGAAGTTCTCGTTCCATTCCGCGACGCGCCGCTCGGCGACCTTGGAGAACTCGCTGTTTGCCTCGGCAGCGACTTCATATACGCTCTTCGAGTAGGCAATGGCCTTCTCGATGGCGGGCTGGGCAAACGCGTTCTGCAGGGTGACGAACTCCTGCACATCCTTCGCGCCTATGAGCGCGCGGGTGTTGTTGATCGACTCTTCAAAGGCGCTTTTGAGGGCACCGGCGCTCAGGTTCGCCAGCTTCTCGAACGCGGCGAACTGGGCATTCGCTACGGCGAGGAGCGCTTCAACGTTGGCCTTCTGGGCCGCTTGGATTTGTTCCGGTGTAACGTACATGTTGTAGCTCCTGTCGATGTATTGTGCAATGCAGCAAAACGGATTGTAGGCCTATCCTACTGGAAGTCAAGCGGTTTCTTAGTAACCGGAAGATTGACTTCTCGTGTCGCACAAACGACTACAGGGCGCCACTTCGAGGGGGTCCGTACTGCAGGTTAGCGCTCGCTTACGGTCCATTGGCTATGCTCGGCGAATGGTGAAGGCGATTGGTTGACTTCCAGCCGGGGACGGCCGGATTTCGCGACGATCCTTTTGCGGTCTATCGAAGGCTGCGCGATGAGGACCCCGCGCACTGGAGCCCCGAGCTGAAGGGCTGGGTGCTCACCCGCTACGACGACGTCAAGCGCGTTTGTCTGGACAGCCGAATGTCGTCCGACCGGCTGCGGCCTTTCTTTGCTTCGCGACCGGCTGCCGAAGCGGCTGGCATGGCCGATCTCATCGCCGTGCTCACGCGCTGGATGGTGTTCCGCGATCCGCCGGAGCACACGCGCCTGCGCAGGCTCGCAAGCCGAGTATTCCACGTACGCTCGATCCAAGCGCTGCGGCCGAACATCGAATCGCTCACCGCCTGGCTGCTCGAGCGAATCGGCGAGCGCGAGCGCTTCGATTTCATCGCCGAGTTCGCCGGTCCGCTGCCGGCGCTCGTGATTATCGACATGCTTGGCGTACCGCGCGGCGAGCTCGAGCGGCTGAAGCGGCTGTCGGACGAGATGGCGCTCTTTATCGGCAGCGCGCGGCAAAGCGAAGCTAAGTACGAGCGCGCCCAGGCAGCTACGTGCGAGATGGCCTTGTTGTTCCGCGAGCTGATCGCCGCCCGCCGTGCAGCGCCGCGCGCGGATCTGCTCTCGCAGCTCGTGCACGTCGAGGACGACGGCGAGCGGCTGAACGACGACGAGCTCGTCGCGACCTGTGTGCTCCTGCTCTTTGCCGGGCACGAGACCACGACGCATCACCTCGCCAACGCGGTCGCTGCGCTCACGCGCTTTCCTGGCGAGATGCACAAGCTGCGCGCCGATGCTTCGCTCGCGCCGGCCGCCGTCGAAGAGCTGCTGCGCTACGACGGCCCGATCGGCGCGCAGGTCCGCATCGTCGTCGAGCCGCAGGTGTTCCACGACAGGACTTTCCGGCCCGGCGAGCGGGTATTCCTCATGATCAATGCCGCGAATCGCGACCCTCGCGTCTACGACGATGCCGATCGGGTGAATCTGGCGCGCACCGGGGTCGCGCACCTCACCTTCGGCTTCGGGCCTCATATCTGCCTTGGCTTCCCGCTCGCCCGCCTGGAAGGACAGATCGCGCTGCCAGCCGTGCTTTCGCGCTGGCGCGAGATCGAACTCGCTGCACAACCCATCGAATGGCTCGACTCGCTTGTTCTGCGCGGGATGAAAGCCCTGACGCTCCACGTGCGCCGTTGAATCGCGAGCCCGACCACCTGCCGGCGCGGCTGTGGTGGCTGCTCGCCGCCTTGAGCCTTGCCTGGGGCTTCAACTGGACGGCTATGAAATTGGCGCTCAACGAGGTGCCGCCCTGGACCTTCCGCTCGATCTGCCTCGGCTTTGGCGCGGGAGTGCTGTTCGTCGTGCTGCACCTGAGCGGCCAGAAGTTCGTCTGGCCGAGAGGCCAGTGGGGCCGGCTCGCGGTCCTCGCCCTGCTAAACATCACGGCATGGAACATCCTTGTCGCCTTTGGCCTGCGGATGATCGCTTCGGGACGTGCTTCGATCCTCGCCTATACGATGCCGGTGCTCGCCATCCCGCTCTCGGTGTGGCTGCTCGGCGAGCGCCTGAGGGCCGGCAAGGCGATCGGCCTGGTCCTCGGCATGGCCGGCATGGCCCTGCTCATCGGCGAGGGCTTCGTCGGCATCGGCGCCGCGCCGCTCGGCTCCCTGCTCGTGCTCGGCGCGGCGGCGAGCTGGGCGCTCGGCTCGGTGCTGCAAAAGAAATATCCGATCGATATGCCGGCCGGACCCTATACGGCGTGGATCATGCTGCTCGGCGGCGTACCGATCTTCGCCGGCGCGCTGCTGTCCGAGGATTTGCGGTGGCTGCGCCACGTTGGCGCCGCTGCGGTCCTCGGCACCGCCTACAACGTGCTGGTGGCCTTCGCCTTCGCCTATTGGGCGTGGATCAAGCTCGCGACTTCCGTGTCGGTGACCGTGTTCTCGCTCAGCATCCTCGTGATCCCCGTCGTGGGGGTGTTCAGCGGCGTGGTGTTCCTCGGCGAGCGGCCGACGTGGGCAGAGTACGCGGCGCTGCTGCTCGTGCTGGGCTCGCTTGCTAGCGTCCTGTCTGCAGGACGCGCTGTGCGGGGATGAGTCCGGGATTCCAGAGCTTTACCGCATGCTCCAGGCTATCGCCGGGGGGCTGACCGAGGAACGCCAGCGCCGCGGCAATAGCCTCGCCTGGCCGCCGTGCGTCGACCGGTGTGGCGCCGGTCTGCTTCGAGAGCTTCTCGCCGCGTGCATTCACCGCGACGGGCACGTGGAGGTAGCGAGGCGTCGGCGCGCCGAGCAGGCGTTGCAGATAGATCTGCCGGGCTGTCGAGTCGAGCAGGTCGGCGCCGCGCACGATGTCGGTGACCCCCTGGGCGGCGTCATCGACGACCACGGCGAGCTGATAGGCGAAAAGCCCGTCGGCGCGATACAGGATGAAGTCGCCGACATCACGACCGAGCATCTGCGCCTGCGCTCCCTGGACGCGGTCGAGGAATCTGATCTCATCCGACGCCACCCGCACACGCAACGCGCGCCGCGCTTTTCCCGGCGAAAGGCCCGCGCGACACGTTCCGGGATAGATGCGGGCGCCGTCCACGGCAAGGCCGAGCGACGAGTCAGCGATCTCTCGACGAGAGCAGCCGCACCAATAGGTCTGGCCGCGCAGGCGTTCGAGCGCATCGCGATAAAGCGCCTCCCGCGCGCTCTGGTAGAGCACCTCGCCGTCCCATTCCAGGCCGAGGGCGCCAAGGGTGCGGAGGATCTCGTCCGTTGCGCCGGCCTGCACGCGCGGCCGGTCGAGATCCTCGATGCGCACGAACCAGCGGCCGCCGGCGGCGCGCGCGTCGAGCCAGCTCGCCGCGGCGGCGACCAGCGAGCCGAAGTGCAGCGGCCCGGTCGGCGAGGGCGCGAACCGGCCGGTCACCATGAGGGTCTAGAGTACACTGCCCCCCTTTTCGGAAAGGACGCCGTGGCAACCCTCGAGCTCACGCAGGAAAACTTCGAAACCACGATCCGCGGCAATCCCATGGTGATCATCGACTTCTGGGCGCCGTGGTGCGGACCCTGCAAGGGCTTCGCGCCGGTGTACGAGAAGGCAGCGGAAGCGCACCCGGACGTCGTCTTCGCCAAGGTGAATACCGATGACCAGCAGGAGCTTGCCGGCGCCTTTGGCATCCGGTCCATTCCTACCCTCATGGTGTTCCGCGAGCAGATCATCCTCTTCCAGCAGGCGGGCGCGCTGCCCGGCAACGCGCTCGAGCAGGTGATCACGCAGGCGAAGACGCTCGACATGCAGAAGGTGCGTGAAGAGCTGGCAAAGCAGGAAGCGAAGCCTCAGCAATGAGCCGCAGATGAACGAGCTGCGCCGCTCCGGGGAACGCGGCTTCGCCGACCACGGCTGGCTGCGCTCGTTCCACAGCTTCTCGTTCGCCGACTACTACGATGCGCAGCACATGGGCTTCGGACCGCTGCGCGTGATCAACGAGGACCGCGTGCGCCCCGGCGCCGGCTTCGGCACGCACGGCCATCGCGACATGGAGATCGTCAGCTACGTACTCGACGGCGCGCTCGCGCACAAGGACTCGATGGGCAACGGCTCGACGATCGTGCCTGGCGACGTGCAGCGCATGAGCGCCGGCACGGGAGTGCTGCACAGCGAGTTTAACGACGATCCGGCGCGCGTCACGCATTTCCTGCAGATCTGGATCGAGCCGAGCGCGCCCGGCCTACGACCCTCCTATGAGCAGAAGCACTTCCCCATCGCGGAGAAGCGGGGCCGGCTGCGTCTGATCGCTTCCCCGGACGGCGCCGCCGGCTCGGTGCGGCTGCACCAGGATGCGCGGCTCTACGCCGGTCTTTTCGACGGCGACGAGCGCGCCCGGCTCGAGCTGCAGCCCGCACGCAAGAGCTACGTCCATGTCGCGCGCGGCCGGCTGCGCATCAACCGCGAGACGCTCAATGCGGGCGATGCGCTGAAGACCGACGCGCCAGAGATCGAGGTCGACGGCGGCGAAGGCGCGGAAGTGCTGGTTTTCGACTTACCGGGCTGACAAAGTCGCCATAATACGGGCCGCGATGGCCGGCACCCGTAGCGAGAAAGACAGCTTCGGCACGATCGAGGTCCCCGCCGATCGGCTTTGGGGCGCGCAGACCGAGCGCAGCCGCCGCTTCTTCCGCATCTCGGGCGAGCGGATGCCGCTCGCCGTGATCCACGCGCTCTCGCTCGTGAAGAAGGCCGCCGCCGCGGTGAATTCCGAGCTGGGGCTGCTCGACAAGCGCAAGGCGCAGGCAATCCAAACGGCGGCCGGCGAGGTGCTCGCCGGCCGGCACGACGAGGAGTTTCCGCTCGTCGTTTGGCAGACGGGATCCGGCACGCAAAGCAACATGAACGTCAACGAGGTGCTCGCGAACCGCGCGTCCGAGCTCCTCGGCGGCGAGCGCGGCCATAAGCGCCTCGTGCATCCGAACGACGACGTGAACCTGGGGCAATCGTCGAACGACGTGTTCCCCACTGCGATGCATATCGCGGCCGCACGCGGCGTGGACGAGCATCTCCTGCCCGCGCTCGATGCACTGCGCGTGACGCTGAAAGCGAAAGCGGACGCGTTCACGGGCATCATCAAGATCGGCCGTACGCACCTGCAGGATGCGACGCCGCTTTCGCTTGGCCAAGAGTTCTCCGGCTATGCCACGCAACTCGAGCACGCCGGTGGCGCGTTACGCGCCAGCCTTCCCGGGCTGCTCGAGCTTGCGCTCGGCGGGACGGCCGTGGGCACGGGGCTCAATGCACACCCCGAGTTCGCCCGTCGAGTCTGCCAGCGGCTCGCCGCGGAAACCGGCTTGCCCTTCGTCGACGCAAAGAACAAGTTCGCCGCGCTCGCCGGACATGAGGCGCTCGTCTTCGCGCACGGCGCGCTGAAGACGCTTGCCGCGGCGCTGACGAAGGTCGGCAACGACATACGCCTGCTTGCCTCGGGGCCACGCTCCGGGCTTGCGGAGCTGCGCATCCCGGAAAACGAGCCGGGCAGCTCGATCATGCCAGGCAAGGTGAACCCGACCCAGGCGGAGGCGCTCACCATGCTGTGCGCGCAGGTCCTCGGCAACGATGTGGCGGTCAACATCGGCGGCGCCTCCGGGCACCTCGAACTGAACGTGTACAAGCCGATGATCATCCATGCCTTCCTGCAAAGCGTGCGGCTGCTTGCCGACGGCTGCCGTTCGTTCGACGAGCATTGTGCGCGTGGCATCGACCCGGATACCGGACGCATCGCCGAGCTCCTCGAGCGCTCGCTGATGCTCGTTACGGCGCTCTCGCCCCATATTGGCTACGACCGCGCCGCCGAAATTGCCAAGAAAGCGCATCGCGAAGGCACCACGCTGCGCGAGGCCGCGCTCGCGCTCGGCTATGTGAAAGCCGAGGATTTCGACCGCTGGGTACAGCCCGCGGCGATGATCGGGCCCGCGCACTAATTTGCTTGCCATCCTCATATCCGGACGGGGGAGCAACATGCGCTCGCTCGTCGAAGCCGGGCTGCCTATTGCCGTGGTAATCAGCAACCGCGCCGATGCGGCTGGGCTCGAATTCGCGCGCTCGCGTGGCATTGCGACGGAGGTGGTGGAGCACGGTTCTTTCCCCACCCGCGAGGCATTCGAAGCAGCGCTCGGCGCGGCGATCGACCGGTATGCGCCTCGGCTGCTTGCGCTCGCCGGTTTCATGCGCGTGTTGACGCCGCGGTTCGCAAGGCGCTACGCGGGACGCGCGCTGAATATCCATCCCTCGCTACTGCCGGCCTTTCCGGGACTCGACACGCATGCGCGCGCGCTCGTCGCCGGGGTGAAGATCCACGGCTGCACGGTGCACTTCGTCACGGAGGCGCTCGACGCCGGCCCGATCGTCATTCAGGCGGCGGTGCCGGTGCACCCCCGCGACACGGCCGCCTCGCTCGCCGCGCGCGTGCTCGAGCAGGAGCACCGGATCTATCCGCGCGCCGCGCGCTGGTTTCTCGAAGGCCGTCTTGTAATCGAAAACGGTACCGTGCGAGTCAAGGGAGATGATGCGCAGCTGCTTTTTCCTGCTTCTTAGCCTGGCAGCGTTCGGCGCGCGCGGCGACCCGCCCGCCAGCCTCGAGGTCAGCTACCAGCTGCAGCGCAACGGCTCGGCCGTCGCCGACGTGGTGGAGCGGCTGCAATACTCGCGCGGCAATTACCAGCTAACCGAAACCTGGAAAGGCCGCGGCATCTACGCGCTGCTCGGTTCCGCGCGGCGCGTAAGCCAGGGGACGCTCACCGATGGCGTGCTGCGGCCGCGCGAGTTCTTCGACGAGCGCTCCGGACGCGATACGGCGCGCGCGTGGTTCGACTGGAAGGCCAATACGCTGACCATGCAATACAAGGGCGAGCGCAAGACAGAGCCGCTGCAACCGGATGGCCAGGACCGCCTGTCGTTTCTCCTCGCGCTCAGCCTCCTGCCCGGGAGGGCGCAGACGGCGAGCTATCACATCGCGGACGGCAAGGGCATCTCGCACCACCGCTACCAGATTGCGGGCAACGAGCGCATCCACACACCAGCGGGCGATTTCGACACGGTGCGCGTAGCTCGCGTGCGGGAGCCGAACGAAAAGGAGAGCGCGGAGCTCTGGCTTGCGGTCAAGCTCGGCTACGTTCCGATCCGGCTGCTGGACATCGAGAAGGACGGCACGCGCTACGAGCAGCTCGCCACACGCATCACCCAGCCGTGAAATCCCCTGCTTGAGGATCACCGCCGCGCTTCTTGCGCATGCCGAGCATGCGCTGAGCGACATGCTTCGCTTCGTGCGTCCGGCCGACCAGGCGCTATCGGCCTACTTCCGCGCTCACGATGAGCTTGGACCGCGCGAGCGGGCGCTCATCGCCGAAGCGTCGTTCGCGGTCCTGCGCCGGCGCCGCTCGCTTGCCGCTGCGGTCAGTTCGGACGAGCCGCGCGCCTTGCTCCTCGCGGCGCTGACGCGAGTGCTGGGTTTCTCGGCGCGCGCGCTCAACGGCGTGGCAGATGCGGCCTGGATCGCCGAAGTCCGCGCGGCCGACAGCAGCGAGCTGCCAGACGCAGTGCTCGCCGACCTGCCGGACTGGCTCTGGCAGCGGCTTGTGGCCGAGCATGGCCGCGACGAGGCCATGCACATCGCGGAAGGCCTGCTCAATTCTGCGCCGCTCGATCTGCGGGTCAATCTCGCGCGCATATCGCGCGAGGAGGCGCACAAGCGACTGCTCGCGGACGGCCTGGAAGCCCAGCCGACCCCGTTCTCGCCCTCTGGGCTGCGTGTCGCAGGCAAGCCGGCGATCAACCGGCATCCGCTCTTCAAGGATGGACTGCTCGAGGTCCAGGACGAGGGCAGCCAGTTGCTCGCCTGGCTGCTCGCTCCGCGGCGCGGGGAAATGGTCGCCGACTATTGCGCCGGCGCGGGCGGCAAGACGCTCGCGCTAGGCATGCTCATGCGGGGTGCCGGCCGCATCTATGCCATGGACGTATCGGATAAGCGACTGGCCGCGCTCCGGCCGCGCGCCGCCCGCGCCGGGTTGAACAATGTCCATTCCATCGCGCTCACCGGAGACACAGACGCGCGCGCGAAACGCCTCGCCGGCAAGCTTGACCGGGTGCTGGTCGACGCGCCGTGCAGCGGCTTCGGCACGCTACGGCGCAATCCCGACCTCAAATGGCGCCATGACCCCGGCGCGCTCGAAGAATTGACCGCAAAGCAGCGCCGCATCCTGGATGCGGCCGCCAGGCTGGTGAAGCCCGGAGGACGCCTGCTCTATGCGACGTGCAGCATTCTTGGCGAGGAAAACGAAGCCGTGGCGTCGGCGTTCCTGAGCGCTAGCCCGGAGTTTCGACCGCTCAACTGCACGGAGCTGCTGTCGGCACAGCGCATCCCGCTCGACACGGGTGAGCGGCTACGGCTTTGGCCGCACCGCCACGGGTGCGACGGCTTCTTTGCCGCGGCATTCTTAAGAGCGCCATAAAAGTCTTTTGCATCCGCGCCTTACGGATGTGCGGCGGCTTCGCGTAGAATGGCCGCGGCGCTTCAAAAAACCTCCTCAGAGGCATATTTCCTACATGACGTTTTCAGGCTTTTTCGAGCTCCCCTGGTGGGGATACGTTCTGGTCGCCCTTGGCCTCACGCACGTAACGATCGCGGCGGTCACGATCTTTCTCCACCGCTGCCAGGCGCATCGCGCCTTGGAGCTCCATCCCCTGGTGTCGCACTTCTTCCGGTTCTGGCTGTGGCTGACCACCGGGATGATCACCAAGGAATGGGCGGCTATTCACCGCAAGCACCACGCCAAATGCGAGACCGCCGACGATCCGCATAGCCCTCAAATCTACGGCATAAACCGCGTGCTCTGGCTCGGCGTGTTCCTTTACGTGAAGGAGTCCTACAACAAGGAGACCCTGGAGCGCTACGGCCATGGCACGCCGGATGACTGGATCGAGCGCAACGTCTACTCGCGCTTTGCCACCACCGGAGTCACGCTGTTGTTGGCCGCCGATCTCTTCTTCTTCGGCATCGTTCCGGGCGCGCTTATCTGGGCAACGCAAATCGCCTGGATTCCTTTCTGGGCGGCCGGCGTCATCAACGGCGTGGGCCATTTCTTCGGCTACCGCAACTACGACGTCGGGGATGCGAGCACGAACATCGTTCCTTGGGGCATCCTGATCGGCGGTGAGGAGCTGCACAACAATCATCACGCCTTCGCCGCCTCGGCGAAGCTCTCCTCCAAATGGTACGAGCTCGACATCGGCTGGCTATATATCCGGGTGTTGCAGGCGCTTGGCCTAGCCACAGTGAAGAAGGTGGCGCCGCGTCCGCGCTTTACGGCCGCGAAGCCCGTGGTCGACTTCGAGCTTCTGCATGCGGTGATCGCCAACCGCTACGACGTGCTGTCGCGCTATGCCAAGTCTCTGCGCCGTACCTATCGCGACGAGCTCGAGCGGCTGCGCCACTGGTCGCCGCGCGATGCCGAGCTGCTGCGCTCCCTGCGTCGCGTGCTTTTGCGCGGCCAGGCCCTTGCCGGAGCGGAAGGGGCGAAGCTCACCGAGGCCCTGAAGACATCGCGGGCGCTCGAGACCGCGCTTGCCATGCGCCGCGAGCTGACTGCGCTATGGGAGCGCTCGACCGCCTCGAAGGAACAGCTGTTGCGGCAGTTGCAGGACTGGTGCCATCGCGCCGAGACGAGCGGCGTTGCGCCGCTGGTCGATTTTTCGCAGCGCCTGCGTAGCTACGCCGTCGCCTAGCGCCTTAACCGGCCGCCAAAAAAAAGCCCGCGCGAGCGGGCTTTTTTTTTGGCACGGCCGGCTACTTGAGCTTCGTTTCCTTGTAGATAACGTGCTTGCGTGCCTTCGGGTCGTATTTCTTGATTTCCAGCTTGTCCGGCGTGGTGCGCTTGTTCTTGGTCGTGGTGTAGAAGTGGCCGGTGCCGGCCGAAGACTCGAGCTTGATCTTTTCCCGCATGGCTAGGTTTTTCTCGCTTTGGCACGCGCTTCGATCTCGGCCAGCACTGCCTCTACACCAAGCTTGTCGATGCGACGCAGGCCAGCGGTGGAGACGCGCAGCCGGACCCAGCGGTTCTGGCTTTCTACCCAAAAGCGCCGATAGTGGAGATTCGGCTCGAAGGTGCGGATCGTCTTGTTGTTGGCGTGCGAGACGAAATGGCCCTTCATGGGCTTTTTGCCGGTGACCTGGCAGACGCGTGACATGCGGAGCTCCAAACGCGAAATTCCGGAAGGCGCGGATTTTACTACAAGAGTCCGCGCTCCGCGAAGGAGAGCGCCTGATTCCCGGCCACGACGAAGTGGTCGAGCACCCTGACGTCGACCAGCGCCAGCGCCTCCTTGAGGCTGCGAGTCAGCAGCTCATCGGATCGGCTCGGCTGCGCCACGCCGGATGGATGATTGTGCGCGAAGATGACGGCGGCGGCATTCGCCGCCAGCGCGGCCTTGACGATCTCGCGCGGATAGACGCTCGTCTGAGTTAGCGTGCCGCGGAACGGCTCCTGGACGTCGATCACCCTGTGCTGGGCGTCGACCCAGATGCAAACGAACACCTCGTGCTCGCGCGCCGCGAGAGTGAGGCGCAGATAGTCGCGCACGGCGCTCGGCGAGGAGAGCGCCGCCCGTTCTTTGAGGCGCTCGTCCATCGAGCGCCGCGCGAGCTCGAGCGCCGCGATGAACTGCGCGCTCTTCGCCGTACCGAGCCCCTTGACTTGCCTAAGTGCGCTGCCAGCGGAGAGCAGGCTGGCTAGCCCGCCGAACTGTCCGAGGATTTCGCGCGCCAGGTCGACTGCGCTCTTGCCGCGGGTGCCGGTTCGCAAAAGCACGGCGATGAGCTCGGCGTCGCTGAGCGAGCCGGGGCCCTTGGTGAGCAGTCTTTCGCGCGGTCGCTCGGTTTCCGGCCAGTCGGAGATCGCCATGTACAATCCTCATCCCCTAAACGGTGGCGAAGCAATGGCGTTGACCGGAAAGAGGATCCTGCTCGGCCTGACCGGCGGCATCGCTGCCTACAAAGCCGCCGAGCTGACCCGCCTGCTCAAGCGGTCCGGCGCCGACGTGCGCGTCGTCATGAGCGATGCGGCGACGCGATTCATCACGCCCCTGACGCTGCAGGCGCTTTCGGGTCAGCCGGTATGGACCGACCTCTGGGATGGGCGCGTGCCCGACGGCATGGGCCATATCGAGCTTTCCCGCGATCGCGACCTGATCGTCATTGCGCCCGCTTCGGCGGACTTCCTGGCCAAGGTGGCCAACGGGCTGGCGGACGATCTCCTTTCCACCTTGTGCGTCGCGCGGCGTTGCCCACTCCTCGTCGCGCCGGCGATGAACGTCGAGATGTGGGACAACCCGGCGACGCGGCGCAACCTCGAGCGCCTCACGGCTGACGGCATTCGCGTCGCCGGTCCAGCTGCCGGAGAGCAGGCGTGCGGCGAGATTGGGCTCGGTAGGATGCTCGAGCCGGAGCAGATTCTGGCCGAGATCGAAGCGCTGCTCGGCCCGCGTCCGCTCGAGGGCAAGCGCGTGCTGGTGAGCGCCGGGCCGACACAGGAGCCGATCGACCCGGTGCGCGTCATCACCAACTTGAGCTCGGGAAAGATGGGATATGCCGTTGCGCGCGCCGCGCAGGAGGCGGGCGCTCACGTAACGCTCGTCAGCGGCCCGGTGGCACTGAATACGCCGGCTGGCGTTTCGCGCATCGACGTACACACCGCCGAAGAGATGTTCCAGGCGGTGAAACAAGCGGCCCTGCGCTCCGATGTCTTCATCTCGGTAGCGGCGGTGTCCGATTACCGCGCGAAGAGCCCGTCGCCGCGCAAGATCAAGAAGGCGAACGGCGCGGCGCTGACGCTCGAGCTGGAAGAAAATCCCGACATCCTGGCCCATGTGGCCGCAATGAAGGACGGCCCCTTCTGCGTCGGGTTCGCGGCGGAAAGCGAAGAGCTCGCGCGCCATGCAAAGGAAAAGCGCGCGCGCAAAAAGATCCCGCTCCTTGCCGCCAACCTCGCACAGGACGCGCTCGGCGCCGACGAGAACGCCATTACCCTGTACGACGAGCGCGGCGAGCACCCCCTTGGCCGAGGCTCGAAGCTCGAGCTGGCGCGCAAGCTCGTTGCGCACGTGGCCGGCCTGCTGCCCGCGCGAAAATAGCCGAATGAGAAAGCTCGAAGTGAAGATCCTCGACGAGAGGATGCGGGGGATGCTGCCGCACTACGCGACGGCGGGCGCCGCGGGACTGGACCTGCGCGCCTGCGTCGACTCGCCGCTGATTCTGGCGCCCGGGCAAAGCCAGCTGGTCTCGTCGGGCATCGCCATTCACGTCGGCGACGCCGGCTACGCGGCCGTGATCCTGCCGCGCTCGGGGCTCGGCGCGAAAAGCGGCATCGTGCTCGGCAACCTGATCGGCCTCATCGATTCGGATTACCAGGGACCGCTCATGATCTCGGTTTGGAACCGCGGCGCAGCGCCCTTTACCATCCAGCCGCTCGACCGCATTGCGCAGCTCGTGGTCGTGCCCGTGCTGCAGGTCGAGCTGGAAGTCGTCGAGGAATTTGCCGCCAGCGCCCGTGGCGCCGGCGGATTCGGATCAACGGGACACAGCTAGCCCAGCATGTCGGCCCAGATGTCCTGGGCCCACTTGAAGCCGCGTGCGGCATCCTCCTGCGAGCGCGCCTTCGACAGGCTTCCCGCTCCCTGCACGACCACCATGGTCTTCTGCGCGGCATCGTAGCGGTGCAGGGAAGCGAGATGCGTTGCCTCGCTGTCCGAGACGTAGCTGTAGCAGAGGCTTGCCATCTCGGGCTGCGGATCCGGCTCGCGTGCCTGGAGGAGTGCCACGACCGCGGCTGCGCACACCCTGGCCTGCGCGTGCGCCATATGGCCGGATTTCGGCATCGCGCTTGCCGGCAGCGTGGAGTCACCGAGCACATGTACCTTTGGCGCGGCAGTCGACTCCATCGTGCGCCAATCGACGTCGCACCAGCGCTTGTTGTGGGTGATCAAGCCCGCCTTGACCGCGATGTCCCCCGCTCGCTGCGGAGGCACGACGTTCAGCACGTCGCCCTTGATGGTTTCGAAATCGGTGCGTACCGCGCCTTTCTCGACGCCGGTGACCGTCGAGTTCGGACGGTAGTCGATGATGTCCTTGTACAGGTCCGTCCAAGCGCGTAGGAAGAGCCCGGGCTCGGAAGTGATCTCCTGATTCGCATCCAGGACGAGTACCTTGGCGCGCGGCTTGGCGCGCTTGAAATAGCTCGCCACCTGGCAGGCGCGCTCGTAGGGCGCCGGCGGACAGCGATAGGGGAGCATCGGCACGGATAAGACGTAGACGCCGCCGGCCGGCATGGCTTCGAGCTGGCGCCTCAGCGCGAGCGTTTGCGCGCCGGCCTTCCATGCATGCAGCACGCCATCGCCGGCCGCCGCATAGCCCTCGAGGTCGTCGAGCAGGAAGTCGACGCCAGGAGAGACGATCAGTCGGTCGTAGGCAAGCGGCGCGCCGCGCTCGAGGCTGACCGTCCGCTTCGACGTATCGATCGCAGTCGCCGAGTCCTGGACGCGCCGCACGCCGTACTTGGCGAGGCCGTCGTACGGGAGAGTGAGCTCCCGCAGGCTGCGGCTGCCGCCGAGCACCAGATTGGACAGGGGGCAGGAAACGAACGCCTGCGCCGGGTCGACCAGAGTGACGTCGATTCCGGCACCGGCGCGCGCGATGTGCTTGGCGGCGGTGGCGCCGCCGTAACCGGCGCCGATGACTACGACGCGCGCGCTCGCGGCTGACGATCGGCGCGCGAACCCTCCTAAGGGAACTGCTGCGCCGAACCTAAGGAAGTCACGGCGGCGCATTGCCATCGAGCCGCGCGATTACGTTACCGGAGCCGCTTCTTCCTCGAACTTGAGGGTGATCTTCTCGTCGTCGCCGAGCTCAATGGTCACTTTTCCGCCGTGCTGCAGGCGGCCGAAGAGCAGCTCGTCGGCAAGCGCGCGACGGATCGTGTCCTGGATGAGGCGCGCCATCGGGCGCGCGCCCATCAGCGGGTCGAAGCCCTTCTTCGCGAGGTGCTGCTTCAGCTTGTCGGTGAAGCTAGCCTCGACCTTCTTCTCGGCGAGCTGCTCGTCGAGCTGCATGAGGAACTTCTCGACCACGCGCATGATCGTGTTCTGGTCAAGCGCGCCGAACGAGATGATCGCGTCGAGGCGGTTGCGGAACTCGGGCGTGAACATCCGCTTGATCGCTTCCATTTCGTCGCCCGGCTTTACCGAAGGCGTGAAGCCCATCTGCGTCCTGGCGAGCGACTCGGCGCCGGCGTTGGTGGTCATGATGATCACCACGTTGCGGAAATCCGCCTTGCGCCCGTTGTTGTCGGTCAGCGTGCCGTGATCCATGACCTGCAGGAGCACGTTGAAGATGTCGGGGTGCGCCTTCTCGATCTCGTCGAGCAGCAGCACCGAGTAGGGCTTTTTCGTGATTTGCTCGGTCAGCAGGCCGCCCTGCTCGAATCCGACGTATCCCGGCGGCGCGCCGATCAGGCGGCTTACTGCGTGGCGCTCCATGTATTCCGACATGTCGAAGCGGATGAGCTCGATGCCCATGCAGTAGGCGAGCTGGCGGGCGACTTCCGTCTTGCCGACGCCGGTGGGGCCGGAGAAGAGAAAGTTGCCGATCGGTTTCTGCGGATTGCCGAGGCCAGAGCGCGCCATCTTGATGGCGGAAGAAAGCGCGTCGATCGCGCGGTCCTGGCCGAACACGACCGCCTTCAGGTCGCGGTCCAGATTGGCGAGCGCGCTGCGGTCGTCGGTCGATACGCTGCGCGGCGGGATACGCGCGATCTTGGCGATGATCTCCTCGATCTCCGCCTTGCCGATGATGCGCTTCTGCTTCGCCTTGGGCGCGATGCGCTGCGCGGCGCCGGCCTCGTCGATCACGTCGATCGCCTTGTCGGGCAGATGCCGGTCGTTGATGTAGCGCGCGGACAGCTCCGCCGCCGTGGTCAGCGCATTTGCCGTGTACTTGACGCTGTGGTGCGCCTCGAAGCGCGTCTTGAGGCCCTTCAGGATCTCGACCGTCTCGTCCACCGAGGGCTCGACCACGTCGATCTTCTGGAAGCGCCGCGACAGCGCGTGGTCCTTCTCGAACACGCCGCGATACTCGTTGTAGGTCGTTGCACCGATGCACTTCAGCTGCCCGGTCGAGAGCACGGGCTTGAGCAGGTTGGACGCGTCGAGCGTGCCGCCGGAGGCGGCGCCGGCGCCGATCACGGTATGGATCTCGTCGATGAAAAGAATGGCGTTCGGGTTGTCGACCAGCTGCTTCAGCACCGCCTTGAGCCGCTGCTCGAAGTCGCCTCTGTACTTCGTACCGGCGAGCAGCGCCCCCATGTCGAGGGCATAGACCGTGCATTTGGCGAGCAGATCCGGGACGTTGCCTTCGACGATGCGCCGCGCCAGCCCTTCGGCGATCGCGGTCTTGCCGACCCCCGCCTCGCCGACGAGCAGCGGATTGTTCTTGCGCCGGCGGCAGAGGGTCTGCACCACGCGCTCGAGCTCTTTTTCGCGGCCGATGAGCGGGTCGATCTTGCCGGCGAGCGCGAGTGCGTTGAGGTTCTGCGTGTAGTTGTCGAGCGGGCTGTTCGAGCTCTCGGCCTGACCTTCCTGGTCGGACTCCTGCTCGCTCTTGCCCTGGTGGGCCTGCGGCGTCTTGGTGATGCCGTGCGAGATGTAGTTGACGACGTCGAGCCGCGCAATGCCCTGCTGCTGCAGGAAATACACGGCGTGCGAATCCTTCTCGCCGAAAATCGCGACCAGCACGTTGGCGCCGGTCACCTCCTTCTTGCCGGAGGACTGAACGTGCAGGATGGCGCGCTGGATGACGCGCTGAAAGCCGAGCGTCGGCTGCGTATCGACCTCGCGGTCCGCGGCGATGCGCGGCGTCTGCTCGGCAATGTGCTGCGTGAGGTTCTTGCGCAGCTCGTCCATGTTCGCGCCGCAGGCACGCAGCACCTCGGCCGCGGTCGGATTGTCCAGCAGCGCAAGCAGCAGGTGCTCGACCGTGATGAATTCATGGCGTTTTTGGCGGGCCTCCACGAACGCCATGTGCAGACTGACTTCGAGCTCCTGGGCGATCATCCTGTTCCTTGCCTTTCTACCTTTCTACGCTTAATCGTCCTGCGGTTCCATAACGCACTGCAACGGGTGCTGGTGCTTTCGGGAGTATGCCGCGACTTGCTGCACTTTGGTGGACGCGACATCACGCGGGTAAACCCCACAGATGCCGATGCCTTCCCGATGGACTTTGAGCATGACCTGAGTGGCCCGCTCGCGCGTCATGCTGAAGAACTTTTGCAGCACTACGACCACGAACTCCATCGGCGTGTAGTCGTCGTTCAGCAGCATGACTTTGAACATCGGCGGAGGCTTCAGCTTGGCCCGCTGCGCCTCGAGTAGTGTGTCGTCCTTGTTCTGCGCCATGCCGCCCGACTTCGCGCCCCGTGGCCCCCCGAAATCTGACAATGTCCGCCTGACAGCGTTCCTCGCGGTTATCGTAGCCAATGTGGGGGGGCCGTGCAATGCGACGGCCGACCCCTGCCGGCCGGATTACGGTGCTTTTTCACGGCCTTGCGCGCACACCACAGTACGGCGGTCGGGTATTGACGACACGCCGCCCGACGCGTAAAAGGCGGGCTGTGTTTGGATTCAGGCTGTCTGTTTCGCCATCAGGTCGGACCTCGGGGCGGCGCGGTCGTGGAGTTCCAGGCATGGCTCGGGATCGTGGAGCGTCCTACGACGCAGGCCCGGTAGCTCGATCAACAACTAGGCAACAAGGGAGAGAGCATGGCAACAGGCACCGTGAAGTGGTTCAACGACGCGAAAGGCTATGGCTTCATCACCCCGGATGACGGCAGCGAGGATCTTTTCGCGCATTTCTCCGCCATCAACATGTCAGGCTTCAAGACCCTGAAGGAGGGTCAGAAAGTCAGCTTCGACGTCGTGCAGGGCCCGAAGGGCAAACAGGCCTCGAACATCCAGAAGGTCTGACGGCCAGCGGAGGAAACCGAAAAGGCCGCCTGCGGGCGGCCTTTTCTCTTCGCCGTCAGAATTCGTAGCGCAGACGCAGTCCGAGGCTGTCGACCGAGCTCTTCGGCTGGAAGAAGGTGAAGGGCGTGCCGCTCGCCGCCTCGACGACGCCAACGCCGTCGGATTCGCCGAAACGATAGCTGTCGTAAAAGCCGGTCAGACTCAAGCGCTGGTCGAACCGATAGCCCACCTCGGCATAGAAGCTCAACTCACCCTGCGGCTTGAGATGCGGATTGGGCTGGAAGCCAATATCGGGGAAATGCACGTCCTCGTCGACCGAAAGCGGCAACTTCACGCCGCCGCCGCCATACCAGCCGACGGCGTTGCGACGATCGAGATTGGCGCCCAGCCGCAGATAGACCACTCGATAGTCCTCGCTCTGAGACGAGGTGAGCTGGCGCTTCCAGTAGTCGAGTCCCAGCCCGGCGACGACCTCGGCACCGGCGGCATTGCCCGGAATCCGGTACACGGCCTGACCTTCGTTCGTCATGCCGCTATAGTCCGTCGTACCCGTCAGCGGTACATCGGTGAGCAGTTCCGCGCCCTGGTAATTTACCGAGCCGAAGTACAGCCGGCCGTGGTAGCCGAATTGCCAGCCGGCCGGCCGATCCTGCGTCCAATGAAGGCCGAGGCCGAGCCTCGGGCCGGTCTCGGTCACACTCGGCGAAGTAGTTTCCGCCCACCGAAAGCGCTCCAGGTCGGCGCTCACGCTCCAGCCGGCAGCGGCCGGTGTGCTGGCCGCCGCGAGCACGACTCCGAGCAGCGCGGCGCGCAACGCTACATCCTTTCGCTCATCGCCTGCCCGAAGCCCGAGCAGGGCACCTGCTTCGCGCCCTGCATGAGGCGCGCGAAGTCGTAGGTCACGATCTTGTCCTGGATCGTGCGCTCCATGGAGCGGATGATCGCATCGGCCGCCTCGGGCCAGCCCATATGGCGCAGCATCATCTCCGCGGAAAGGATTTCCGAGCCCGGGTTCACGTAATCCTTGCCGGCATACTTCGGCGCCGTGCCGTGCGTGGCTTCGAACATCGCCACCGAATCGCTCAGATTGGCGCCCGGCGCGATGCCGATGCCGCCGACTTCGGCGGCGAGGCCGTCCGAGATGTAGTCGCCGTTGAGATTGGTCGTGGCGAGCACGTCATACTCGGCGGGGCGGAGCAGGATCTGCTGCAGCATCGCATCGGTGATCACGTCCTTGACGACGATGTCCGGCCCGCCCTTGGGGTTCCTGAAGACGTGCCAGGGCCCGCCGTCGAGCGGCTTAGCGCCGAATTCGCGCGCCGCCAGCTGGTAGCCCCAGTCGCGGAACCCGCCCTCGGTGAACTTCTGAATGTTGCCTTTATGCACCAGCGTCACCGACTTTCTCTTGTTGTCGATGGCGTACTGGTACGCCTTGCGGATGAGGCGCTCGGAGCCTTCGATCGACACCGGCTTGATGCCGATCGCCGACGATTCGGGAAAGCGGATCTTCTTGACCTTGAGCTCCCGGATGAGGAAGTCGATCACCTTCTTCGCCTCGGCGGACTTGGCCGGCCACTCGATGCCGGCGTAGATATCCTCGGAGTTCTCGCGGAAGATCACCATGTCGACCTTTTCCGGCTCGCGGATCGGCGAGGGCACGCCCTTGAACCAGCGCACCGGGCGCAGGCAAACGTAGAGGTCCAGCTCCTGGCGTAGCGCCACGTTGATCGAGCGGATGCCGCCGCCGATCGGGGTCGTCAGCGGACCCTTGATCGAGACCACGAATTCCTTGGCCGCCTGCAGCGTCTCGTCGGGCAACCAGACGTTCTCCCCGTACACGCGGCAGGACTTCTCGCCGGCGAACATTTCCATCCAGACGATCTTGCGCTTGCCGCCGTAAGCCTTGCGGACGGCAGCGTCCACGACCTTGATCATTACCGGCGTGATGTCGACCCCGGTGCCGTCACCCTCGATGTAGGGAATGATCGGGTTGTCCGGCACGCTCAGGGAGAAATCCTTGTTGACGCGGATCTTCTCGCCGCCGGAAGGGATCTTGATGTGCTGATAAGCCATTTGCAGAGGTCTTTCTCAGGGTGAAGGGCGGAAAAAGGCGGCGATTATAAACCCCTTTGGCATGCCTACAGGGTTGATTTGCAACTGTTTCCGACCCGGGCGACGGCGCTTGCAAGACGGTCGTCAACCGAGCGCGCCACCGTGCGTTAAAGGGAGCGGACTGCGCCCAAAGCCGGTCTTTGTTTTTTACCCAAACCAGAGAAGGGGATACCGATGAAGCAGCTTTTTGCAGTCCTCGTCGCGGCGGCGTTCGCGGCCATGAGCTACAGCGCCGTTGCGCAGGACAAGGCCGACAAGGCCGACAAGGCCGAGAAGTCGCAGAAGATGGACAAGAAGTCGTCCAAGAAGTCCTCGGCCAAGAAGTCGTCTAAGAAGCCGGCGAAGAAGTCCGAAAAAAGCAGCATGGAGAAGAAGTAACCGCTTCGCGACACGACAAGGCAGGGCGAACGCCCTGCCTTTTTCATTTATGCGCGCGCTGCTTCTCATGCTCCTTGCCGGCTCGGCGTTGGCTCAACCCCTCTCCGCTGAGCTGCCGAGCGTCGAGCTGAACGCCGGCATGTACCTTATCCGGGCCGAGGTTGCGGCGGATTTCGGCACGCGGGCGCGCGGCCTCATGTATCGCAAGGAGATGCCTTCCAACGCGGGCATGCTGTTCATCTTCGACGAGCCCGGCGCCCAGTGCATGTGGATGAAGAACACGCTGATTCCGCTCTCGGTCGCGTTCCTGGACGACAGCGGCACGATCATCAACGTCGAGGACATGGCGCCGCAGACGGAGGATTCGCATTGCGCGGCGCGGCCGGCGCGCTACGCGCTGGAGATGAATCGCGGCTGGTTCGCGGGACGCGGCATCAAGCCGGGGACGCGCATCGGCGGCGTCCCCGGCGTCAAGTAGCGGCTCAGGCGCGGATCGGGCGGCTCAGCCGCCGAACACCACGCCGCCGTGTTGCTGGGCCACCATGAAGTACAGCATCGGGATCGACGCCATGGTATTGAAGCGCGACGCCATGCCGGCGACGCGCCCGGCCTTGGCTTTCTCATCGGGCTGCGCCGCGACGATACCCAGCACCTTCTTCTGGTTGGGCCAGATGAGGAACCAGACGTTGAACCACATGATGATGCCGAGCCACATGCCGATGCCGATCGGCTTCTTGAGCATGAGCGCGTCGCCGAGGTAGCCGTACATCGCGGCGAGGATCAGGCCGAGGATGATCGTCGCCATCGCCGCCCAGCGGAACCAGAACAGCGCGGCCGGCGCGATCACCTTGGTGATCGCCGGTTTATGCTCGTCGGGGATCTTCGGCATCGACGGGGTCTGGACGAAGTTGAAATACCAGAGCAGGCCGATCCACATGACCCCGGCGGCGATGTGCAGCCAGCGCATGAGAAACGCCCACCAGTCATGATTGGCGAGCGGTATTGAGCCGCCGGCGATCGCCACGATGATCAACAGGATGATGAGAAGTACGACGCCTGCGGTGATCGTCCGGCCCAGCGATTGGAAGATCGCACCCATTTCTTTTCTCCTTTTGCTTTAGGGGTTAAGGCGAAAAAAGTCTAGCACTGGCGTTATGCTCGCGCCATGCCCCGGCTCGCGGCCAACCTTTCGCTGCTGTTCAGCGAGCGCGAGTTTCTCGATCGCTTCGCGCTCGCGGCCGCCGCCGGCTTCCGCTACGTCGAATACCAGTTTCCCTATGCGCATCGCGCAGACGAAGTCGCGGACGCCGCCCGGCGCGCCGGCGTGCAAGTCGTCCTGCACAACCTGCCGGCGGGGGATATGGCGGGCGGCGAGCGCGGCATCGCGTGCCTGCCGGGCCGCGAGCGCGACTTCCAGTCGGCGGTCGCGCTCGCCGTCGACTACGCCAAGGCCGCCGGATGTCCGCGGCTCAACTGCCTTGCCGGCCTTGCACCGGTGGATCGCCGGCATTTCGATACGCTCGTGGCGAACGTGCGCTACGCGGCGCGGCGGCTCGCCGAAGTCGGCCTGCAGATCATGCTCGAGCCGATCAACACGCGCTCCGTGCCGGGCTTCTTCCTGACCGGCACGCGGCAGGCGATCGACGTGCTCGACGCCGCAGGCGAGGGCAATGCGCTTCTGCAGTACGACGTCTTCCACATGCAGATCATGGAGGGCGATCTCGCGATGACGATCGAACGGTTGCTGTCGCGCATCGGCCACATCCAGATCGCCGACGTGCCGGCGCGCCAGGAGCCCGGCACCGGCGAGATCAATTTCGACTACCTGCTCGCGCACCTCGATACGCTCGGCTACGCCGGGTGGGTGGGATGCGAATACAATCCGCGCGGTGACACGGTCGAGGGACTGAAGTGGGCGAGGTCCTATCTCCGGTAGCCGGGCCGCCGGCGAAGCAGCGCCAGGTCGCTGCGGCGCTGCGCGCCTTCCTGCCCGAGCGCGCGGTCCTCTTCGACGAGGAAGACACGCGGCCGTACGAGTGCGACGGCCTTACCGCCTACCGCGAGCTGCCGATGGTCGTGGCGCTTCCGGAAACCGAGCGGCAGGTGCAGCAGGTCCTCGAGACCTGCGCGGCGCTCGGTGTTCCGGTCGTGCCGCGTGGCGCGGGAACCGGCCTTTCCGGGGGCGCGCTGCCGCGCAGGGACGCCGTTCTCCTTTCGCTCGCCAAATTCATGCGCGTGCTGCGTGTCGATCCGCTCGCGCGCCTTGCGGTGGTGCAGCCGGGCGTGCGCAACGCCGCCATTTCGGACGCCGCGGCGCCGTTCGGGCTGTATTACGCGCCCGATCCGTCGAGCCAGATCGCTTGCACGATCGGCGGCAACGTTGCCGAGAATTCCGGCGGCGTGCACTGCCTGAAGTACGGCCTCACCGTGCATAACGTCGTGGCGGTGCGCGGCTTTACCGTCGCGGGCGAACCGCTCGCGCTCGGTAGTGCCGCGCCCGACGTGCCGGGCTACGATCTGCTCGCGCTCGCCGTCGGCTCGGAGGGCATGCTGATCGTCGTCACCGAGGTGACGGTCAAGCTGCTGCCCAAGCCGCAATACGCGCGGGTCGTCATGGCGTCGTTCGCCGACGTGGAGAAAGCGGGCGAGGCGGTCGCTGCGGTGATCGGCGCCGGCATCATCCCGGCGGGGCTCGAGATGATGGACCGGCCCGCGACGCGCGCCGTCGAGGAGTTCGTGCGCGCCGGCTACGACCTCGACGCCGCGGCGATCCTGCTTTGCGAGTCGGACGGCACGCCGGAGGAAGTCGCGCACGAGATCGCGCGCGTGGAGCGAGTGCTGAAGGACGCAGGCGCGACGCGCCTCACGGTCTCGCGCGACGAGGCAGAGCGGCTGCGCTTCTGGTCCGGCCGCAAGAGCGCCTTTCCTGCCGTCGGGCGCATCTCGCCCGACTACTACTGCATGGACGGCACGATCCCTCGCCGCAGGCTCGGCGAGGTGCTGCGCTTCATCGGCGAGCTGGAGAAAAAGTACGGCCTGCGCTGCCCGAACGTCTTTCATGCCGGCGACGGCAACCTGCATCCGCTCATCCTGTTCGACGCGGCGAACGCCGACGAGCTCGCGCGCACCGAGCGCTTCGCGGCGGAAGTGCTCGAGAAGTGCGTCGCCGTCGGCGGCACCATCACCGGCGAGCACGGGGTGGGCGTGGAGAAGATCAACCAGATGTGCGTGCAGTTCGCGGCCGGGGAGCTCGAGGCCTTCCTCGGCGTCAAGCGTGCCTTCGACCCGCTCGGCCTGCTCAATCCGGGAAAAGCGGTGCCCACGCTCGCGCGTTGCGCCGAGTACGGCCGCATGCGCGTGCACGCCGGGCAGCTGCCGCATCCCGAGCTCGCGCGCTTTTGAGCCTGGCGCTCTTCCAGGACGTGATCCGCGACGCGGCGGCGCGCGCTGCACCGCTGCGCCTGCGCGGCGGGGGCAGCAAGGATTTCTTCGGCAACGAGCCGCGCGGCGCGCTGCTCGACACGCGCTCCTACGCCGGCATCGTCGACTACGAGCCGGCCGAGCTCGTGCTTACGGCGCGCTGCGGTACCGCGCTTTCCGAGGTCGAAAAGGTCCTCGGCGACCAGGCGCAGTTCCTGCCCTTCGAGCCGCCGCATTTCGGAGCGGCCACCTTCGGCGGGTGCATTGCCGCGGGCCTCTCGGGGCCGCGCCGCGCCGCGGCCGGGGCGGTGCGCGACTTCGTGCTCGGCGTGAAGCTGATCGATGGCCGCGCGCGCGCGCTCGATTTCGGCGGCCGCGTGATGAAGAACGTCGCCGGCTACGACGTGTCGCGCCTGGCGGCCGGCTCGCTCGGCACGCTCGGCCTGATCGCCGAGGCCTCGCTCAAGGTGCTGCCCCGGCCCGAGCGGGAGCTGACGCTCGGCTTCGCGGCCGCGCAGGCCGCGGCGATCGAGCGGTTGAACCGCTGGGCCGGCCAGCCGCTGCCGATCTCGGCGAGCGCCTGGCAAGGTGACGCGCTGCGCCTGCGCCTCTCGGGCAGCGAGCCCGCGGTGCGCGCGGCCGCCGAACGGCTGGGCGGCGAGCGCCTCGACGATTCCGGTGCGTTCTGGCGCGGTGTGCGCGAGCAGACCGAGCCTTTCTTCGAAGGCGCGGAGCCGCTGTGGCGGCTGTCGGTACCGTCGAACACCCCGCCGCTCGCGATTGCCGGCCGCCAGTTGCTCGAGTGGGGCGGCGCGCTGCGCTGGCTGAAGAGCACGGCGCCGGCGCGGCAAATCCGGCAGGCGGCGAGCGAGGTCGGCGGTCACGCGACCCTCTTTCGCGCCGCCGACAAGTCGGCCGGCGCCTTCGCGCCGCTCGATGCGCCGCTGATGCGGCTGCACCGTGCGCTGAAAGCCGAGTTCGATCCGGCCGGCATCCTGAATCCCGGCCGTCTCTACGCGGAGCTCTAGGGCTTTGCGCGCGGTATAACGATGCGGACGGAGCTGGCCGACTTCATCCGTGGCACCGCCGAGGGGCGCGAAGCGCAGGAGATCCTGCGCAAATGCGTGCATTGCGGCTTCTGCACCGCGACGTGCCCGAGCTATCAGGTGCTGGGCGACGACCTGGACAGCCCGCGCGGCCGCATCTATCTCATGAAGCGCGCGCTCGAGGGCGCGCCGGTCAGCGAGCGCACGCGCATCCACCTCGACCGCTGCCTCACCTGCCGCGCCTGCGAGACCACCTGTCCTTCCGGCGTGCGCTACGGACGGCTGCTCGACATCGGCCGTGCGGTGGTGGAGGCGAAAACGCGTCGCAGCCCGCTCGAGCGGCTGCAGCGCTCGGCGCTCGGCTTTGCCTTGCCGCGTACGGCGCTTTTCGCCGCACTGCTCGCCGTTGGCCGCGCGCTGCGGCCGCTCCTGCCGGCGGTGCTGCGGGAAAAGATTCCGGCGCGGATCGCTCCCGGCGCATGGCCCGCGCCGCGCCATGCCCGCAAGATGCTGGTGCTGCGTGGCTGTGTGCAGCCCTCGCTTGCGCCGTCGATCAATGCGGCCGCCGCTCGCGTACTCGACCGCATGGCGGTTTCCTTGATCGAAACGCCGGCGGGTTGCTGCGGCGCACTGCGCTTCCACCTGAACGACCAGGAAGGCGGGCGCGACGACATGCGCGCGCGGATCGACGCCTGGTGGCCGATGATCGAGCGCGGCGAAATCGAGGCCATCGTCATGACGGCGAGCGGCTGCGGCGTGACGGTCAGGGAGTATGGCCACTACCTCGCCGGCGATCCGGCCTATCGCGACAAGGCGGCGCGCGTAGCGTCGCTCACCCGTGACCTGTGCGAAGTGATCGACGAAGCGCGTGTGGCGCCGGCCGGCAAAGGCAAGGCGGCGTTCCACTCGCCGTGCACGCTGCAGCACGGGCAGCAGATCCGCGGACGGGTCGAGGCGCTGCTCGTCCGCGCAGGATACGAGCTCGTTCCGGTCGACGACGCACATCTTTGCTGCGGCTCTGCCGGGACGTACTCGCTCCTCCAGCCCGAGATCGCATACCAGCTTCGCGAGCGCAAGCTGCGCGCCCTGCAGGCGAACGCGCCGCAGGTGATCGCCACCGCCAACATCGGCTGTCTGTCGCATCTGGCGGGCGCAGCCGAGCGGCCGGTACGGCACTGGATAGAGCTGCTCGACGTAGAATCCGCGTCATGAGCGAAGTCGTCCGCACCGTCTGCCCGCACGACTGCCCCGACACGTGCGCGATGCTCGTCACGGTTGAGGACGGCGTCGCGACCAAGATCCAGGGCGATCCGACGATGCCGTTCACCGACGGAACGCTCTGCACGAAGGTCGCGCACTACCTCGAGCGCACGTATTCGCCCGAGCGCCTGCGCTATCCGCTGAAGCGCGTCGGCCGCAAGGGCGAGGGGCGGTTCACGCGGGTGAGCTGGGACGAGGCGCTGGACGAGATCGCCGCGCGACTGAAGGCGCTCGCGGCCGAGGATCCGCAGACCATCCTGCCCTGCAGCTATGCCGGCACCATGGGCATGGTGCAGTACAGCTCCATGGACCGGCGCTTTTTCCACAGGCTCGGCGCCTCGCTTCTCGACCGCACGCTGTGCTCGACAGCCGGCAAGGTCGGCATCAAGGCGACGCTCGGCGGCTCGGTGGGCATGGATCCGGAGCGCTTCGAGGAGGCGCGGCTGATCCTGCTGTGGGGCGCGAACCCGATCGTCTCGAACCTGCACCTGTGGTCGCGCGTGCAGGCCGCGAAGCGGCGCGGCGCGAAGGTGATTGCCATCGATCCCTATCGCAGCCTGTCAGCCGAGAAATGCACGCAGCACGTCGCGCTCATGCCGGGCAGCGACGGCGCGCTCGCGCTCGGCATCATGCATGTGCTGATCCGCGAGGAGCTCGTCGATCGCGACTACATCGAGCGCTACACGCTCGGCTTTGCGCAGCTCAAGGCGCGCGTCCTGGCGCAATACACGCCCGAGCGCGTCGCGGCGATCTGCGGACTGTCGGTACAGACCATCGTCGAGCTGGCGCGCGACTACGGGCGGATCAAGCCGGCCGCCATCCGTCTCAACTACGGCATGCAGCGCCATGCCGGGGGCGGCATCGCCGCGCGCACGATCGCCTGCCTGCCTGCGCTGGTCGGCGCCTGGCGCGATGCGGCCGGGGGTCTCGTGCTCAGCACCTCCGATTTCTACCGCTTCGATCACACCGCGCTCGAGCGCGCGGATCTGCTCGCCGGGCGGCGGCCGCGCGTCGTCAACCACGTCGCGCTCGGCGACGCGCTCACGTCGGCCCGGCCGCCGGTACGCGCGGTCGTGGTGTACAACAACAATCCGGTCGCCGTGTGCCCCGAGTCGGAGAAAGTGATCGCCGGTTTCTCGCGCGACGATCTCTTCACCGTCGTCATCGATCACTTCCAGACCGACACCGCGGACTACGCCGACTTCGTGCTGCCGGCGACGACGCAGCTCGAGCACGTCGACGTGCACAAGGCCTACGGGCACCTCTATGCGCTCGCCAACAACGCGGCGATCGCGCCGCTCGGCGAGGCGCTGCCCAACTCGGAGATCTTCCGGCGCCTGGCGGCGCGCATGGGCTTTGCCGAGCCGTGCTTCCGCGACTCCGACGAAGACATCTGCCGTACCGCACTGAACGGCCACTTCGACTGGCAGCGGCTGAAGGCGCGCGGCTGGCAGCGGCTCGACCTGCCCGAGCGCTTCGCGCCGTTCGCGCGAGGCGGCTTTCCCACGCCGTCGGGCAAGTGCGAGTTCCATAGCGAATGGCTGGAGAAGCAGGGCATCGACCCGCTGCCCTTCTACAACCCGCCGGCCGAAGTGGCCGATGCGCGGCTCGCCGAGCGCTATCCGCTCGCCTTCCTCTCTCCGCCGGCGCGCCACTTCCTCAACTCGACGTTCGCCAACCTGGCTCGCTTCCGCGAGTTCGAGCGCGAGCCGCACCTCGACATGCATCCGCACGACGCGGCGGCGCGCGGCATCCGCGACGGCGACCGGGTGCGCGTGTTTAACGGGCGCGGCAGCTACACGCTCACGGCGCGCGTCAACGGCAAGCCGCGTCCCGGCGTGGTGGTCGCCCCCTCGGTATGGTGGAAGAAGCATTCCCCGGACGGCCGCAACGCCAACAACCTGACCTCGCAGCGCACGGCCGACCTCGGCGGTGGCGCCACGTTCTACGATTGCCGGGTGCAAGTCGAGCGTGTCGGCGCCGGCGCCGCCTAGCACCCACCACGACGCGCTGACCGGTCTGCCCAACCGGCGGCTGCTGGACGACCGCCTGACGCAGGCGCTGTACCTCGCGCAGCGCCGGGACGCCCCGCTTGCGGTCATGCTGCTCGCGCTCGGCGCTTTTGCTGCCCCGGACGACGCCCTGCTGGCGCAGCTCGCGCGCAGCCTTTACGCGTGCGTACGGCGAGCCGATACGGTCGCCCGCTATGGGGTAGCCGAGTTTGCCCTCGTGCTCTGCGACGTGCGCGGCGAGGAGGAATGCCGCACTGTGGCGTCCCGCGTGCTCGAGGCGCTCGCGCACGCTGCGCCGGGCCGTGCGCTGCATGCTGCGATCGGCGTGGTGCTTTATCGCGGCGGGGCCGTCGACGCCGAGGCGCTGCTGCGCAATGCCGACGCGGCCCTCTATCGCGCAAGACAGGGTCGCGACCCGCTTTGCTTCTACCGGTGAACCTGTTGCTGGCGCTCGCGCTGGCGGCGTGCGGCGTCGCGCACGCCGACACGGTGAAGGTTGGCTCGAAGCGCTTCACCGAATCCTACATCCTTGGCGAGATCGTCGCGCGCACCGTGCACGGCGAGCACAAGCGCGGCCTGGGAAGCACCGGCATCGTCTTTGCGGCGCTCAAGGCGGGTGCGATCGACGTCTATCCGGAGTACACCGGAACGCTCGCGAAGGAAATCCTCGCGCTGCCCGGGCGGCCCGACCTCGCCGAGCTCGATCGCGCGCTCGCAGCGCAGGGGCTCGCGGTCGGCATCCCCCTCGGCTTCAACGACAGCTATGCGCTCGCCATGCGCAGCGATCGCGCCGAGGCGCTCGGCATCCGCTCCCTCGCCGACCTCGCCCGGCGTCCGGCGTTGAGGCTCGGCCTGTCGCCCGAGTTCATGGCGCGCGCCGATGGCTGGCCCGGCCTGCAGCGCGCCTATCGACTGCCGCAGCGGCCCACCGCCCTCGAGCACGGCCTCGCGTACGAGGCGATCGCCGCCGGCACGATCGATGCGACGGACGTGTACACGACCGATGCCAAGATCGAGCGCTACCGCCTGCGCGTGCTCGCCGATCCGCGCGAATACTTCCCGCGCTACGACGCGGTGCTCGTCTATCGGCGCGATCTGCCGACCCGCTTCGCCGCGTCGTTCGCCGAGCTGAAGAAGCTGGAAGGACGGATCGACGAGCGCACGATGATCCGCATGAACGCGGCCGCCGAGCTGCAAGGCAGGAGCTTTGCCGAGGCCGCCGCGCTGTTCTTCGGCAATGCAGCGGGCGGGGAAGGGCCGCGCAGCTTCCTCGCCATGCTGTTCGGCGCCGATTTTGCGCGCCTGACGGCGCAGCATCTGCTGCTCGTCGGCCTCTCGCTCGCGGCGGCGATTGCGCTCGGCGTGCCGCTCGGCGTCGCCGCGGCGAAGCGGCCGCGCGCCGGGCAGGCGATCCTCGGCGCGGTGGGGATCATCCAGACGATCCCGTCGCTCGCGCTTTTCGCCTTCCTCATCGCGCTGCTCGGCGGCATCGGCGCCACGCCCGCGCTGATCGCGCTTTTCCTGTATGCGCTGCTGCCGATCGTGCGCAACACCCAAGCAGGCGTGCTCGGCGCCGGGCGCGGCCTCGTGCAGGCCGGGCGCGCGCTCGGCCTGAGCGACGGCCAGGTGCTGCGCAAGGTCGAGCTGCCGCTCGCCATTCCCGCCATACTGGCCGGTATCAAGACCTCTGCGGTCATCAACGTCGGCACCGCGACCATTGCCGCGTTCATCGGCGCGGGCGGCTACGGCGAGCGCATCGCTGCCGGCCTCGCGTTGAACGACCACCGGGTCCTGCTCGCCGGCGCGATCCCTGCGGCTGCGCTCGCGTTGGTGGTGCAGGCAGGATTCGATCTGGCCGAGAAGCGGCTGCGCTGGCGACCACGGTAGAATCCCGGCCCGACCCGGGGAGATCCGATGCCGCAGCTGATAGGAGTGCCGCGCGAGACCGCGGCAGGCGAGAAGCGCGTTGCCACCGTGCCCGAGGTGGTCGAGAAGCTGGTGAAGCTCGGCTTCCGGGTCGCCGTGGCATCGGGCGCCGGCGCGGCGGCGAATTTCTCCGATGACACCTACCGCGCCGCCGGCGCGGAAATCGTCCCCGAAGTCTGGGACAAGGCCGATGTCCTCTTCAAGGTGCGTGCACCAGGCATGGACGAGGTGGCGCGCATTGGCGAGGGCGCGACCCTGGTGAGCTTCCTCTGGCCGGCGCAAAACCCGGACCTCATGCGGGCGCTGGCGCAGAGAAAGCTGACCGTCCTGGCGATGGACAGCGTGCCGCGCATCTCTCGCGCGCAGAAGCTCGACGCGCTCTCCTCGATGGCGAACATCGCGGGGTATCGCGCGGTGATCGAGGCGGCACATGCGTTCGGCCGCTTCTTTACCGGCCAGATCACCGCCGCCGGCAAGGTGCCGCCGGCGAAGGTGTTCATCATCGGCGCCGGCGTGGCGGGCCTCGCGGCCATCGGCACGGCGGTCGGGCTCGGCGCCGTCGTGCGAGCGAACGACACCCGGCCGGAGGTCGGCGACCAGGTGAAATCGATGGGCGCCGAGTTCGTCGGCGTCGATTACCAGGAGGAAGGCTCGGGCGTGGGCGGCTACGCCAAGGTGATGAGCGAAGGGTTTCAGAGAGCCCAGCGCGAGGTCTTCGCGCGGCAGGCTAAGGAAGTCGACATCATCATCACCACCGCGCTGATCCCCGGCAAGCCCGCGCCCAAGCTCATCAGCGCCGACATGGTGAAGTCGATGCGGCCGGGCAGCGTGATCGTCGACCTCGCCGCCGAGCAGGGCGGCAACTGCGAGCTCACCGAGCCGGGCGCGCTGGTGGTGAAGCACGGCGTCACGATCATCGGCTACAGCGATCTGCCGAGCCGGCTCGCGCGGCAGTCGAGCACTCTTTACGCGACCAACCTGCTGCGCCTCACCGAGGAGCTGTGCAAGAGCAAGGACGGCATGCTCAACGTCAACATGGAGGACGAGGTGATCCGCGGCACCACCGTGATCAAGGACGGCACGATCACCTGGCCGCCCCCCGCGCCGAAGCTTTCCGCCGCGCCGCCGAAGCCCGCGGCAAAGCCGGCTGCGCAGCCAGCGCCGGCGAAGGGACACGGCCATGGCGCTGCGGGCGCGCCGGCCTCGGCTCGCGCGACGGCGATCGTCTTCCTGGTGGCCGCGCTGCTCTTCGCCTTCATGGGCGCGTATGCGCCGCCGGCGTTTCTCGGGCACTTCACGGTATTCGTGCTCGCCTGCTTCGTCGGCTACATGGTGATCTGGAACGTCACGCCGGCGCTGCACACGCCGCTCATGAGCGTGACCAATGCGATCAGCAGCATCATCACCATCGGCGCGCTGGTGCAGGTCGCGCCGTTCCAGCAGGACCCCGGCGGCCGGCCCACCGGCTGGATCATCGGCCTTGCCGTCGTGAGCATCGCTCTGGTGGCGATCAACATGTTCGGCGGCTTCGCCGTCACGCAGCGCATGCTGCAGATGTTCCGCAAGTAAACCGCCCATGCCCGCCACGCTTCTCACCGTCTCGTACCTGGGTGCCACGATCCTTTTCATCCTCAGCCTCGGCGGCCTGTCGAATCCGGAAACCTCGCGGCGCGGCAACCTCTACGGCATGATCGGCATGGCGATCGCCGTGCTCGCGACGGTGCTCGGCCCGCACGTCTCCAAACCCGCTTACCCCTGGATCGTCGGCGCGATGGCGGTCGGCGCGACGATCGGCCTGTACGCGGCGCGCGTCGTGAAGATGACGCAGATGCCGGAGCTGGTGGCGTTGATGCACAGCCTGGTCGGCCTCGCCGCGGTGCTGATCGGCTACGCCAACTACATCGATCCGGCGGCCACCGCGCAGTTCCAGGGCGCGGAGCGGACCATCCACGAGGTCGAGATCTACATCGGCGTGCTGATCGGCGCCGTGACCTTCTCGGGCTCGCTCATCGCCTTCGGCAAGCTGTCGGCCAAGATCAGCGGCAAGCCGCTGCTGATTCCCGGCCGGCACTGGATCAACCTGACCGGCCTGCTGGTGGTGATCTACTGCCTCTACGGCTTCATCCACAGCAGCTCGCTCGACGAGGGCGTGCAACCGCTCGCCATCATGACGGTCATAGCGCTGCTGTTCGGCGTGCACATGGTGATGGCGATCGGCGGCGCCGACATGCCGGTGGTCGTGTCGATGCTGAACAGCTACTCCGGCTGGGCGGCGGCGGCGACCGGCTTCATGCTGTCCAACGACCTGCTGATCGTCACCGGCGCGCTGGTCGGCTCGAGCGGCGCGATCCTCTCCTACATCATGTGCCGCGCGATGAACCGCAATTTCGTGAGCGTGATCGCCGGCGGCTTCGGCACGGGCGGCGGCGCGCCGGCCGCCGCGGGCAGCGCGCCCGCGGGCGAAGTGCACCCGATCGCCGCCGCGGAGACCGCCGAGCTGCTGCGCAATGCGCGCAACGTGATCATCGTTCCGGGGTACGGCATGGCCGTGGCGCAGGCGCAGCACACGGTGTACGAAATCACCAGGTTCCTGCGCGACAAGGGCGTCAACGTGCGCTTCGGCATCCATCCGGTCGCGGGCCGCATGCCCGGCCACATGAACGTGCTGCTCGCCGAGGCGCGGGTGCCTTACGACATCGTGCACGAGATGGACGAGATCAACGCCGACTTTCCGGAGACCGACGTCGCGATGGTGATCGGCGCGAACGACATCGTGAACCCGGCGGCGCAGGAAGACCCGGCGAGCCCGATCGCCGGCATGCCGGTGCTCCAGGTCTGGAACGCGAAGACCGTCGTCGTGATGAAGCGCAGCATGGCCTCGGGCTATGCCGGCGTGGACAATCCGCTCTTCTACAAGGACAACACGCGCATGCTGTTCGGCGACGCGAAGAAGATGCTCGAGGAAGTGCTCGCCGCGCTGAGGGCGTGAACCGACCCGCGCGCATCGGCGTGTCGCCGCGCCTGTTCCATCCCGAGCCGGGCGCGCGCGGCGTGCACACCAAGCTGCTCGACTATCTCGAGCACTCGGTCGCCGAGTGGCTGCTCACGCGCGATGTCCTGCCGTTCATGATTCCCGTCAACCCGAAGGTCGACGCCTATGTCGGCGCGCTGGACGGCCTGGTGCTGCAAGGCGGCGCGGACATCAGCCCGCTCGCTTACGGCGAGCAGCCGCGCCGGCCGGAATGGGCCGGCGACCCGATGCGCGATCGATTCGAGATCGAGCTCGTGCAGGCCTGCGTCGCGGCCGGCAAGCCCGTGCTCGGCATCTGCCGCGGCGCGCAGCTGATCAACGTGGCGCTCGGCGGCAGCCTGCACCAGGACGTGCCGGCGCACCGCAGCGAGGATTACGACGCGCACGCGCACGAGGTGCGGCTCGAGCCGGGGTCCGGCCTGGCGCGACTGTACGGCGAGACCGGGCCGCGGCGCGTGGTCTCGATCCACCACCAGGCCATCCACCGGCTTGGCCGCGACCTCGACGTGGAGGCGCGCTCGGTCGAGGACGGCGTCGTCGAGGCAATACGGATGAAGGGCAAGAGCTACGTGTGCGCGGTGCAGTGGCATCCGGAGTTCCACGGCGGCCGCGCCGGCTTCCTCGACGGCGGCAAGCTGCTCGACGAGTTCCTGTCGGCGGTGCGGGCATGAAATCCGTGGCGCTTCGCCTGCTCGAGCGCGAGCGCGGCCTCTTTGCCGGGGCGGTGGTGATCGCCGCTGCCTGCGTCGCGCTCGGCGTGCCGATCGACTTCGTGCTGTTCGGCCTCACGCTCGCCGGCGTGGCGCTCTTTCACCACCACACTTTGCCGGTCGCGCTGATCGGCCTGGCGGTCATCCTCGCCTACAAGCTCGGCGTGACCGGGTTCAAGACCGGGCCCGGGCTGCATGGCCTAGCGCTGCACATGGCGAACGAGTGGGTGATCCTCACCAACCTGTTCGGGCTGCTGCTCGGCTTCGCGCTGCTCTCGAACCATTTCGAGGAGAGCCGGGTACCGGCAGTACTGCCGCGCTTCCTGCCCGACGACTGGAAGGGCGGGCTCGTGCTGCTGTTCATGATCTTCGTGCTCTCGTCGTTCCTCGACAACATCGCCGCGGCCTTGATTGGCGGCACGATCGCGCGCGGCGTGTTCCGCGGCAGGGTGCACATCGGCTACCTGGCGGCGATCGTCGCGGCATCGAACGCCGGCGGCTCGGGCAGCGTGGTCGGCGACACCACGACCACCATGATGTGGATCGACGGCGTCAGTCCGCTGGACGTGCTCGAAGCGTTCGTTGCCGCCGGCACGGCGATGTTCATTTTCGGCATCCCGGCTTCGCTGCAGCAGCAGCGTTTCTCGCCGATCCTGGCCGAGCCCCCGGCGGGCGTGCGCGTCGACTGGGCGCGGGTCGCGATCGTCGCCTTCATTCTCGTCACGGCGATCGTGGTCAACGTGCTGATCAACGTCGAGTACGCCGAGCACTCGGACAGCTTCCCGTTCATCGGCGCCGGCGTATGGCTCGCGCTGCTCGTCAGCGCGCCGCTGCGCCGGCCGCAGTGGTCGCTGCTGCCGGGAGCTTTCAAGGGCAGCATCTTCCTGCTGTCGCTCATCCTTTGCGCTTCGCTCATGCCGGTGGAGAAGCTGCCGCTCGCCTCGTGGCAGACGGCGCTCGGCCTGGGCTTCGTTTCCGCGGTGTTCGACAACATCCCGTTGAC
>CAYZFN010000014.1:0-33879 GCA_964477695.1 uncultured Enterobacteriaceae bacterium
CGAGGCTGCCGCCCAGCGTGCCGCGATTGCGCGTCTGGAAATGTCCCACCTCGTGCAACGCCTCGCGCACGATCGGGCACAGCTTCGCCAGCGCCTCGTCGCGCTCGAGGGTCCGCTGGCGCGTCATGGCGCCGACCGTGATGCGGCGGCCTTCAATGCGGATGCCCGACAGCTCGTCGACCCGGTTGAGATCGATGACATGATCGGGCAGCACGTAGCGGAAGTTGAGCATCGGCGCGAGCGACTGGCCGCCGGCCAGCAGCTTGGCGTTCTCGAGCGAGCCGGCGAGCCGCAGCGCGTCGCCGAGCGTGCGCGGATCGTGATAGGTGAACGGCGGCGGCTTCACGCCCGCTTGCCTCCGAGCCAGCGGGAAAGCATCGCGCGCAGCGCGGAAAAAAGGAGCCGGATGCCGGAGATCGGCTCCTGCTTGGCAGTGCACCGTAAGAGAACCTTGTTCGCGAGGTTGGCGGCGAAGTCGCGCGTGAACTGGTTCGCCACTTCCTTGATGAGTCCCGCGCCGCGCCCGTACTGCGCGACCGCGCCGCTTAGCGTGAGGTCGGTGACCACGTCGACGCGCGTTCGGCTGCCTTCCGGCGCGAGGGCGAACGCCATCTCGCTCGCCACCGTGCCGCGGCCTTTGGCATCCGAGGCGCGCGCGCGCACTTTCATCGTGTGCGCCTGCGAATCGACGTCGTAGAGGCGCGCTTCGCCGTTGAACTGCAGCTGCACCGGGCCGATCTTCACCCGGGCGATGCCGCGATAGCTGCCGTCGGGCGCTGCTTCCGTAAGCTCAGCGCCCGGCATGCACGACACGAGGCCAGGAACATCGGTGACGACCTGCCAGCTCTGCTCGAGCGCGGCCGGGACGTGGAACGAGTTCTGGATCTTCACTAGGTGCCGAAGCCGTCGGCGACGCGCATGTCGATCAGGTTCGGCTTGCCGCTCGCGAAACCCTCGCGCAGCGCGGGCGCGATGTCCTGCGGATCGGTGACACGGCGTGCGGCGACGCCCATCGATTGCGCGAGCGACACGAAGTCGATCTCCGGCTCGCGCAGGTCCATGCCGGTGAACTTGTCGGTCTTGCGGAACGAGACCAGCCGCTCCTTGATGATGCGGTAGCCGCGATTGTTGGCGATCACGTAGGTGATCGGCAGCTCGTGGTGCGCGGCGGTCCAGAGGCCCTGGATGCTGTACATCGCCGCGCCGTCGCCGCATACGACGCCGATCGGCCGTCCGGGCAGCGCCATGCTGATGCCGACCGCGCCCGGGATGGCGAATCCGAGCCCGCCGCTCGCCAGGCCGTAATAATCCCTCGCCCCGCGCAGCGGCAAGACCTTCGGCAGGGGATAGCTGCTGACCAGGCCTTCGTCCACCACCACCGCATCGCGCGGCAGCGCTTCGGCGAAGCGCAGCATCAGGTACTGCGGATCGATCGGCTTCGTTTCCGCGGCGAGCATGGCATCGATCCGCGCCTTGTCGCGCTGCGAGCTCCAGTTCCTCGCCTTCAGCTCGCCAAGCCGGCTCGCTGCTTCCCGCGGCGAAGCATTCGATCGCACGAGCGGCAGCAGGGCGCGCAGCGTCTGCTTCACGTCGGCTTCCACGGCGATGTCGGTGCGATAGTTCTTGCCGAGCTCGTGCGCGCGCTCGGAGACGTGGATGACCGGAAGCTCGGGCGGCAAGGGCTCGACCGCGCTGTACACCGACATGCGAAGGAGGTCCGCGCCGAGGACGAGCAGCAGGTCGTGCGCCTCGAGCGCAGAGCGCACCTGCTTTTGCACGCGGCTGAACGTGCCCATGAACGCGGCATGCTCGGTCGGGAATTGCGCGCAGTACGGGATCGAGGAAGCGTAGACCGCAGCGCCGAGCAGCTCGGCGAGCTCGCTCGCTTCGGCAAAGGCGTCGCGCAGCGCGAGCTCTTGCCCCGCGAGGATCGCGGGCCTTTTTGCTGCCACAAGCGCCTGCGCGATCTTTTCCAGCACGCCGTCCGCGGGGCGGGTGGCGGAATCGATGCGCACCGACCGTCCCATGTCCATCTCCACCGTCTCGTCGAGCACGTCGCCCGGCAGGCTGAGGAACACGGGGCCGGTCGGCCGCGTGAGCGCGATCTTCGCCGCGCGATGGATGATGCGCGGCAGGTCGGCTGCGCGCGTGACCTCGACCGCCCATTTCACGAGCGGCTGGGCGACCGGCACGAGCGGCTCGTAGAGCATCGGCTCGAGCAGGCCGTGACCCTGCTCCTGCTGTCCGGCGGTGAGAATCACCGGCGAGCCGGAGAACTTGGCGTTGTAGAGCGCGCCCATCGCGTTGCCCAAGCCCGGCATGACGTGCACGTTCGCCGCCGCAAGGCGGCCCGACGCACGGCAAAAACCGTCGGCCATCGCCACGACCGCCGATTCCTGCAGCCCGAGCACGAACTCGAGCTGCGGAAAGTCCGGCACCACTTCCATGATCGCCAGCTCGGTCGTGCCCGGGTTGCCGAACAGATGTGTGGCGCCTTCGTCGACGAGGAGCTGGAGGAAGGCGCGCCGGCCGGTGATCGTGGGCATGAGGGCCGCTAGGGTACCGGATACAGCCGGTAACAATGTGTCGCACACCGGGAGCGCTGCGTCCGGTTCAATGGCCGGCATGAAAACGATTTCGCTCGTTCTGCTCGCGATCTTCGTCGTTGGCCTCGGCGGCTGCGCCGTCGTCCCGGTGGAGCCGCCCTATGGGCCGCCGGTCGCCTATGCTGCGCCGCCACCGCCGCCCGTGGTCGTCGTGAGGCCGGCGTACCGCTATTACGGCTACTACGGAAGTCGCGGCTACCGGTACTGGCGTTAGCCGCGGACAGGAGTCGTCGAGGAACGACTCTTGCAGCCTCGGGAGCGTCAATTCAAAGGAGGCTCCCGATGATCCCGATGAAACTGCCTGTAAGCCTTACCGTACTGGCCCTCGCTGCGCTGGCCGGCTGCGCGCATGAAGACCGCGTGATCCCGGCTCCGGCGCCCATCGTCGTGAATCCCGCGCCGAGCACGGTGGTCGTGCCGCCGCAATCGAGCGCCGCTGTGCCGGGCACAGTGGTCGTGGCGCCGGCGCCCGCGCCGCTGCAGGCGGGCTATGGCCGCATCGATACCATCGTTCCGATTCCCGCGGCCGCGGCCGGCGGGACCGTGCCGCCCGAGAACAAGCGGGTCGGCATTCGCATGGACAACGGCACCGTCCAATATATCGACACCATGGCTGCCGGTCTTTCCATCGGCGAGCGCGTCGAGATCACGAGCGACGGCAAGATGCGCCGCCCCGCGCCGTAATCGTCAGCTCAGGCCTTCGACGACCCTGAAGTCGCGCTCGGCGCCGTCGCCGAGCGCGCGCAGCGCTTCCTGATACGCGGGCGTGTCGTGCGCCGCCATGGCCTTGTGCACGTTGTCGAACTCGACGATGACGACGCGCTCCTTCATTCCCTGCTCGAACACCTTGGCCGGGTTGCCGCGCACGATGAACTTGCCGCCCGCGCGCTGGATCGCCGGCGCGGCGAGCTTCGCGTAAGCCGACCACTTCTCCTGGTCGTTGATCTTGCGGTAGGTGACGACGAAATAGCCTTTGCCCATCGCGAGGCTCCTCTTCAGTGGACTGTGACGATTAAGGTTTAGCCGCGGGCGCGTCCGGTTGCCCGGAGTGCTGGGTGCTCGCGCGATCGATATGAGCCCAGGGCCGCGCGCTGTTGGTCCAGATGTTGGCGACGATCTTCATGTCTCCCGCGTCGTCGAACAGGCCGGCGCGCACCACCATCGTTTCCGGCGTGGTGTCGCGCTGGCTGTAGATCGGCGAGCCGCAGTCGCCGCAGAAATAGCGATGCAGAAGGCGGCCGCTGTCGGCGCGCGCGCTGTAGCGCTTGGGCCGCCCCTGCGCGAGGTGAAACGCCGTGCTCGGCGCAACGGCGTTCACGCTGCCGCCGGCGCCCGAAGCCTTCTGGCAGTTACGGCAATGACAGGCGCGCAGCTCCTTCACCGGCACGTCGAGGGTAAAGCGAATGGCGCCGCAGAGACAGCTGCCGTGGATCGGATCGGCCAAGGTTTCCTCCTCGCGGCTATCTTAACTGTTGGGCTGCGGCGACGGCGCGTCTTTCATGACACGAGTATTCGACATGAAATGCGCATTTGGCTGGCTATGATCTTGCAGTGATGAGCAGCGACATCCTCCCGGCACCGCAACGCGCGCCAAGCCCGGCGCACCTGCGCGCATTCGCGGTTCTGTGCCTTTTGTACGCCGCGGTCACGCTCGCCGCCGCGCATTGGGCGACCGACCCGGGGCCCGCCGACGCGAACATCGTCGTGGTCTACGGGATCGCCATCCTGATGGGCGACCTGTGCACCGCCTTGCTGCTCGGCGCCCTTTATCGCCACTCCGGTCGCAACGCGCTGCTCGTGCTCGCCTGCGCGTACCTTTACAGCGGCGTCATGGCGGTGCTGCACATGGCGAGCTTTCCCGGCGCGCTCGCGCGTGAGCCGCTCTTTGGCGGCCCGCTCACCGAGGCGTCGCTCTATGTTGCGTGGCGGCTCGGCACGGCGGTCCTTTTCCTCGCCGCAGTCCTGCAGGAATCGCGGCACCGCGCGGCGCAATCGGCGCTCGGCAAGCGGCTCGTCGCGGCGTGCGCGCTCACTGTTGCCGGCGCAGCGCTGCTCGGGCTGCTCGCGGCCCGGCTGCCGCTCGAGGCGTGGCTCGGCGGCAGTTTCGGCCGCGTCGCGGCGGGGCTCGAGTGGCTTGCGGTGGCGCTTTGCCTGGTCGCCTTCGCGAGCATCTGGCGTGGACGGGCCTTCGGCGACGTGCTCTACCTCTGGCTCGGCCTCGTGCTCGTCGCCACGGTCGGCGACCTCGTGCTCTCGAACGCCGCGGGCGCGCCGTTCACCATGGGCTGGCACGCCTCGCGCGCGAGCTTTGTCGTCTCCGCGTGCCTGCTGCTCACGTTCCTGGCCGGCGACCTCGCGACCGACCACCCGCGCGTGGCGAAGCCGGCGATGCTCGCCTCCTACGGCGGCGCGGTCGCGGTCACGCTGGCCGCGATATACCTGCGCTGGTTCCTCGATCCCTGGCTGCGTGACGCGGTGCCTTACATCACGCTGTACGGCGCGGTGGCGATTGCGGTTTGGTTCGGCGGCGTCGGCCCGGCGGTGCTGGCCATGCTGCTCGGCTATGCGATCGTCAACGTGCGCTACATTGAGCCGCGCGGCGCGCTCTCGCTGGACGGCGCGCCGGGCACCATCGAGCTCGCGCTCTTCGCGCTGTCCTGTGCCCTGGTCATCGTGCTCGGCGAGGCGATGCGCCGCGCGCGCGATCGTTACCGGGTTTCCGAAGCCGAGCTGACGGTACGGGCGCGCGAGCTGCAGCGCGCCGACTCCAACAAGAGCCAGTTCCTCGCCGTCATGGCGCACGAGCTGCGCAATCCGCTCGCGCCGCTGCGTACCGGGCTCGCGCTGCTGCGCATGCAGAACGAGGAGCCGGCGACGCGCGAGACGCACGACATGATGGAGCGCCAGATCGCGCAGCTCACGCGCCTCATCGACGACCTGCTCGACGTGAGCCGCATCGACCGCGGCAAGCTCGAGCTGCGCTCGGAGCGAGTGGCGATCGACGCGGTGCTGCGCACGGCGGTCGACACCGCGCGGCCGAACATCGACGCCAAGGGCCATGCGCTCACGCTGCGCGTGCCGCCCGAGCCGCTCTACGTGGAGGGCGACCCCGTGCGCCTCGCGCAAGTGGTCTCGAACCTGCTCAACAACGCGGCCAAGTTCACGCCGCCGAACGGCCGCATCGAGGTGTCGGCGCGCGAGGAGCAGGGGCAGGTCGTGCTCAGCGTCGCCGACAACGGCATCGGCATCGCCCCGGAGCATCTGAAGGAAGTGTTCGACATGTTCGTGCAGCTCGACGCAGCCAACGGGACGCCCGGCGGCGGGCTCGGTCTCGGCCTCACGCTCGCGCGCTCGATCGTCGAGCGCCATGGCGGCACGATCGAAGCGAGGAGCCCGGGGACCGGCAAGGGCGCGCAGTTCATCGTGCGCCTGCCGCGCGCCGCCGCGCCGCAGCCCGAAGCGGACAAGGCAGGCGCCGACGACGCGCCGCCGGCGCGCCGGCGCGTGCTGGTGGTGGACGACAACGTCGATGCCGCGCAGACGCTCGCGCAATACCTGCGCATGGACGGTCACCGCGTCGAGAGCGCGCTCGACGGCGAGGCGGCGCTGCGCATCGCCGAGGTGTTGCACCCGGATGTGGCGTTCATCGACCTCAACATGCCGCGCATGGACGGCGTCGAGGTTGCGAAGCGCCTGCGCGTGACTACCTGGGGTCGCAGCGCGCGGCTCGTTGCCCTGACCGGCATGGGCCAGCCGAGCGATATCGCACGCACTCGCGAAGCGGGCTTCGACGAGCATCTCACGAAGCCCGCGGATTTGCGGCGGGTAGCGCGCCTCGCCGCGGGGCGGGAAACCGAGGCGCGCTAGCCCGGAGGACTATTCCTTGTCGTTGTCGGCGTCGCGGGCGGCGTCCTTGACGTCGCCGACGCCCTTCTGCACCTTGCCTTCCGCCTGCTTCAGCATGCCCTTGGCCTGCTGCGAGCGGTTGTTCGTGGCCTCGCCGACCTTCTCCTGCGCCTTGCCGGCAATATCCTTCATCCCGCCCTTCACTTGATCCTTGTTCATCCGCATCTCCTGTGTGAAAAGAAACTACGGAAGGCATGCTGCAGGCGGCGTGCCGGCCGGTGAAGGCGGCGCAAAAGCAAATTACGATCCCGGTCCATGAAGATCGCCATCCTCGACGACTACCACGACACGGTCCGCACGCTCGAATGCTTCCGCAAGCTCGCCGGGCATGAAGTGAAGGTGTGGAACGACCACGTGCAGGAGAGCGAACGTCTTGCCGAGCGGCTGAAGGACACCGAAGCGCTGGTCCTCATCCGCGAGCGGACGAAGATCGGCGCGCCGCTGCTCGAGCGGCTGCCGAAGCTGAGGCTGATCAGCCAGCGCAGCGTCTATCCGCACATCGACGTCGAAGCGTGCACGCGCCGGGGGATCGTCGTGTCCTCAAACATGCACGCCGGCACGCCCTCCTATGCGACCGCGGAGATGACCTGGGCGCTGATCCTCGCCGCCGCGCGCGAGATCCCGCAGCAGGTGGCGGCGCTCAAGGCCGGCCGCTGGCAGATCGGCGTCGGCAATACGCTGCGCGGCAAGATCCTCGGCGTCTACGGCTACGGCCGCATCGGTCAAGTCGTCGCCGGCTATGGGAAAGCGTTCGGCGTGCAGGTGCACGTATGGGGTCGCGACGCCGCGCGCGAAAAGGCGGGCGCCGACGGCTTCACCGTGCCGAAGAGCAAGCAGGCGTTCTTCTCGGAATGCGATGCGGTCACGCTGCACATGCGTCTCGTCGACGCAACACGCGGCATCGTCTCTGCGGAAGACCTCGCGCGAATGAAACCGACCGCGATTTTCGTCAACACCAGCCGCGCAGGCCTCGTCGAGCCCGGAGCGCTGGTCGAGGCGCTGCGCAAAGGCCGGCCGGGCCGCGCCGCGATCGACGTCTACGAGGAGGAGCCGGTGCTCGGCGGACACCACCCGCTGTTAGCGATGGACAACGTGGTGTGCACGCCGCACCTCGGCTATGTGACGCGCGAAGAGTACGAAACGCAGTTCGCCGACATCTTCGAGCAGATCGTCGCCTACGCGGCCGGCAACCCGATCCACGTGGTGAATCCGGACGTCTTGAAGAACTTGCGCGCTTAGCGCTGCGTCGCGCTTTCCTTGTTCAGCTTCTGCAGGCATTGCTCGCGCAGGGTGCCTTCGAGCTGGTAGCAGCGCGCCGTCTTGCTCGACGTACCGCCGCTCGCCGCCGGCCGGTCGGGACTTTTTTGGGGCATGCCGCCGCTTTCGCCCGGCGCGATCGAGCCGCCCTTGATCGCGCCTTCGGCGGGCCGCGCGCCGTCCTGGCTTAGCCCCGGCGGCGTGGAGCCGCGATTGGCGTCGCCGTCGACCTGGGCTGCGGCAAGGCCGCAGAACAAGCTGAGTACCATCAGGAAAATCCACCGCATGGAAGCCTCCGCTAGTCGGGCAGCACGTCGCCCGCATTGGTGAGAAGGACGTGATCGCCGGGCCGGAATTCCGGGCGGTCGAGGTCACGGTACTGAACGCTGCCGTCGGGCATGCGCACCGCGATGCGATAGGCCGGACGCGCATCGTTGCCGGCCACGCTGCCGCCCGCCGCCGCTGAGCGTTCGCGATGCACGACCTGCACCGGGGTTACGCTTTGCACGACGCCGTAGCCCGGTTGCACGGTGGAGGGCGCAAGGGGTTGCACCGTCGGTTCGCCCGCCGCGGCGCTCGTGGCAACGACCATTGCAAAAAGGGCGAGGCGCGTCATTCCCTGTTGTTGCAGCAATTCCGGTTCCCGCGTACGTTAGGACAGAGCCCATGCTTCGCCTCGGTTTCATCGGCGCCGGCCGGGTCGGACGCGGCCTTTCGCTCGCGCTTTCGCGTTGCGGCTACGAGATCTCCGGCGTCGCGAGCCGCGCGCGGGGCGACGCGCAGGCGCTCGCGGATTCTTCCGACATCGTTTTCCTCACCGTCCCCGACCACGCCATCGCATCGGCCTGTGCCAGCCTGCGGTGGAGCAGAAGCCAGAGCGCCGTGCACTGCAGCGGCGCCGCCGAGCTCTCGGTGCTCCAGGCGGCAGCCGACGCCGGGGCGCAGGTCGGCGGCTTCCATCCGCTGCAGATGTTCGCCGACCCCGAGGTCGCCGCGCGCGGCCTTGCCGGCTGCGCGATCGCGGTCGAGGCGGCTGAGCCGCTCGCCGCCAAGCTCGAGGCGATGGTGAGCGCGCTCGGCGCGCGGCTCCTCGTCGTGCCGCCTGGCGCGCGAGCTGCGTACCACGCGGGCGCTCACTATGCGGCGGCGTTCGTATGCGCGCTGCTCGCCGAGGGTACGAAGATCTGGGGGCGCATCGGCATCGCGCCCGACGATGCGCTGCGCGCGCTGCTGCCGCTCCTGCGCGGCGCGACCGACGCGGCGGCGCATTCGGGACCGGCGCGCGCCATGGCCGGGTCGATCGCGCGCGGCGATGTCGAGACGGTGAAGCGCCACGTCGCCGCGCTGGAAAAGCTCGGTCCCGACATCAAGCGCCTGTATTGCGCGCTTGCCTTGCGCACCATCCCGCTCGCGCTCGAGGCGGGCGGCGTCGACGCGGCGCGCGCCGAGGAGATCCGCAGGGCGCTCGGCGGCTGAAACACGTGCGGTAATTTTGCACTTTATCGGAGTGTCTCGCGGCGCTGCGTGGCGCACCCGGTGCGCCTACCTTGAGGACCACAAGGAGGCTCACCATGAAACCGACGATCAGCGCCCTCATCCTCATCGCCACGTTCGCCATCGCCGGCTGCACGCGCAGCAGCGACATCGGCCCCGTCGCCCAGGCCTTTGTGCCGACCGCGCAGGCCGACGAGCCGAAGACGCCGCTCTATCCGCCGCTGCAGGCGGATGCCAAGGTCGCTACGGAATTCGACTACTACTAGACCCCGCGGAAGCGCTGCCAGGCCGCTTCCTGCTCCGCCAGGAAGCGCGCCATGCGCGCGCGCTCGAGGCTCGGCAGCACGAACTCGAGCCAGCCGAGCGACGGATGGCGGAACTCGAACAGCGTGCCGCCCGAGAATTCGTGCAGCTGGGTGATGTAGCGCGGGTCGTGCAGCGGCGCTATCTCGTGCGGCGGCGGTGGATCCTCGGGCACGGGCGGGCTCATCTCGGCGCGGATCTCCGACAGGACACCGATCAGCGCCGTGATGTGCTCGGCGCCCCACTCCTGGCGTCCCGGCAGCATGAACCGGGCGCGCGTCTTCTCCTCATTCAGCCATTCCACCACGAGGTTGAACATGACCAGCTCTCCTGTTACTGCGGGAACCAGCGCTCGCGCGCCGGCCAGCGCAAGACGAGATCGGCGAATAGCGGATCGACGCCTTCGGCACCGCGCGCCATCTCGCGCGCCAGCGGTCCGGGCTCCTCGTTGTACGCGAGGAGCGACAGATCCGTCATGCGCATCGGATAGACGATGCCGTCGAGGTGGTCGCACTCGTGCTGCAGCAGCGCCGACCAGGAGCTGCTCGCTTCATGGCTGACCGTGCGACCGCTCAGGTCCTGGTAGCGAATCGAAACGTGCGCATAGCGCGGCACCTTGCCGTGCAGGCCCGGCACTGACAGGCAGCGCTCCCACACGAGTGTCTTGGTCTGCGCGAGCGGCGTGATCACGGGATTGACCATCACCGTCCAGGGCCGCGGCTCGAGGCCCGAGCCGGGCGGGATGCGCGCCGCGATCATCCGGTAGACCACGACCCGCTTGGCGACGAACACCTGCGGCGCCGCGAGGCCGCTCGCGCCGATGTCCTCGATCGTGTCCTGCATGTCGCGGGCGAGCGCGGCGATGTCGGGCGCGGTGGGATCGTCGACCGGGGCCGACTTCTGCAGCAACACCGGGTTGCCCATCCTCGCTATGCGCAACACTGCCACGCTTTATTTTCCACTAAGTCGAGCCGCGGCGGCGAGCAATGCCGGCGCCGGGGAGAGCACGCGCTCCGCCCACGCCGCCGCGGACGGCAGCATCGCGAGCTGCGCAAGACGCGCCGCGGTCCAGAGGCGCAGCGAGAAGCGGCGCGACCACGCGCGCGAATAGCTGCGCGCGACGTCCCGTTCGTCGCTCAGGGAAAGGCGCGCCTTGAGAGCGGGCGCGAGAGACTGGCAAAGCAGCGCGGCCGAGCCGAGCGCCATGGCGATGCCTTCGCCGACCACTGGATGCGCCTCAGCGGCCGCGTTGCCGACCGCGAACACGCCGTCGCGATAGAGCGCGCGCCGCCCCGGCCGCAGCGGCCCGGCAGCGAGCCACGGGCCCTCCAGGCTTGCATCCTTCATCGTGGCTGCGAACTCGGCGCTTTGTGCGCGCAAGTGCCGGAAAAGAGCTTCGCCGGCCGACAGGCCGTCGCGCGGCATGCGCTCGAGCGCCTCGCGGCGCACGCAGCAGGCGAGCGTCGCGCGGGCCCCGGAACGCTCGACGAGCCCGGCGTAGCCGCCGGCGAAGGGCACGAGCGCAATCGTGGCGGGCGCGAGGCGCGCGCCGGAGAAATGCGCCTGGAACCCGAGCAGCTCGCCGGGCGGCTCCCAGGAGCCGCTCGCCGCGATGAGGGTGCGCGCTTCGATCTCGATGCGGCTGCCGTCGCGCCGCTCTCCCGCCTCGATGACGAGCCGGTCGCCGCGGCGCCGCGCCGCAAGCGCGCGCATGGGCTGCAGCACCTGCGCGCCGACCTCGCGGGCGCGCTCGAGAAGCAGGCTATCGAGCGCATCGCGCTCCAGCGCGCGCGCAGCGCCATGGCGCTGCGGCAAAGGCGTGTCGTATGCGGCGCGCGCAGTCCACAGGCCGATGCGCTTCACCGGCGGGCCGGCGAGCGCGGCGAAGCGCTCGCCGACGCCGAGCGCATCGAGCTCGCGTATGCCCGAGGCGGCGACGAATTCGCCGCACACCTTGCGGCGCGGAAAGCGCGCCTTCTCGAGCACGATGACGCTGTGGCCTTCGCGCGCGAGCGCGATGGCGCAGGCGGCGCCAGCCGGCCCGCCGCCGATCACGAGCGCGTCGCAACGCATGCCGTGAAGAGGTGGCTGAAAGGAAACGCCGCCCGTTCGTCGAGCTGCCATCGGCCGCGATCCGGCCAGAGCGCGCTGACCTCGGCGGCGGAAAAGCCCGCCCTGACGCTCGCCACCGCGTCATGGCGCGTCACGTCGTTGCAGCCGAGGGCCCAGAGCAGATGGCTGCCCACGACGGCGAGCGCGCCGCGGCGCGGCTCGCAGGCGACGAACACGCGCGTGCGGCCGGCGATCAGCGCGAGCAGGCGCGCGAGCCTGCCGTCGTCGAAGTGATGCAGGAAAAGGTTGACGAACAGCGCATCGAAGCGCTCGCCCGGACGGACCAGAAAATCGAACACATCGCTCGCCGCTACCGCGCCGCGCCAGCCGAGCGCGCTCAGCCGCTCGAGCGTGGCCGCGTGCACGACCGGCGCGCGGTCGACCAGCGTGAGCCGCACACGCGGCCGCCCGAGCCGCCGCGCCACCGCGAGAGCGAGCGCGCCGTCTCCCGTGCCGAGGTCGGCGATATGCAGCGCCCGGTCGCTCGGCAGAAGCGCTTTCAGGCGCCGTGCAATGAGCCGGGCGTTGCCCATGACCGCGTTTACGCGCCGCAGATCGGCGCGCGAGCGAATCGCGCGCACGTCGCCCGCGGGCAGCTCGTCCAGCCATTCGGGCTCGAGGACTCTAGGCGACACGCAAAAGCGCGCCGTGGCAGCTGAAGCCGGCGCCGAACGAGGACATCCACCACCAGCCCGGCGTGCCGCGCTCCTCGAGCGCCTGGGCGAGCACGAACAGCACGAACGGGCTGGAAAGATTGCCGAAGCGCCCGAGCACCTCGGCGCTGCGACGCGTGTGCGCCTCGGCGAGGCCGGTCACGGAGCGCAGCCGCTCGAGCACGGTGCGTCCTCCGGCGTGCCAGATCCATTCGCGTATCTCTTCCTTGCGCAGGCCGTGCCGCGCCAGCCCGTCGTGCAGCACGCGGTTCGCATGCTCGGCGGCGATCTGCGGCACCTCGCGCGAGAGGATGTTGCGCAGCAGGCCGCCGCGCATCTCCATGCGCAGCCGCTCGCGCTCGGCGGGATCGACGAGCGACAGCGAATCGATCCATTCCACCGGGCGGGCGCCGGACGCAGCGCTCGCCGAGACGATCGCCGCGGCGGCGCCGTCGCCGAACAGGCACGCGCTCACCAGCACCCCGGGATCGTCGTCGATATAGAGCGCCGCGCTGCACACTTCGACGCACACGCATAGCACGTGCGCCGCGCGGCCCGCGGACAGCAGCGCCTCGGCGGTACGCAGGTTCGGCAGCGCCGCGCCGCAGCCCTGGCCGACGAGGTCGAGCGCCTGGACATCCGCGCGCAGGCCCAGGCGCTCGGTGACGTGGCTCGTCAGGCCCGGGCAGAGATAGCCGGTGCAGGTGCTGACGATGAGCGCATCGATGTCCTGCGCCGGGAGCCCGGCCTTGTCGAGCGCCGTGCGGGCCGCGGCCGTGGCGAGCTCGGGCGCATGCCGGGCAAAGCGCTGAGCGAGGACGTCCGGATCGATGGCAAACGCTTCCGTTATTCCGGCCAGCGCCAGATGGCGCGTCTGCACGCCCTGCTCGCCGGTCAGGACGCGCTCGAGCAGCAGCCGCGAGGGCGCACGCAGCGCGGCGAAGCGCGCGGTGGTGCGAAACGCCTCCCAGCATTCGCGCTGGCTGTAGCGGTTGGGGGGAACGGCGGTGCCGAGCGCGTCGATGAACATGAACCTACCTTAACGCAGATAATGCGGATTCGCGGCCCTTTATTCCCACACCCTCTATTCCATTTGTATCCGTGCGTAACATGAACGAGAACGATGCCATCTCGCTGACGAAGTCGCTGCTTCGCTTCGACACCATCAATCCTCCCGGCCGCGAGCGCGAGTGCGCGCGCTACGCCGGAGGGCTGCTCGAAGAGTGGGGATTTCGCGTCGACTATCACGAATACGACGACGCGCGCACGAGTGTCGTTGCGCGTGCAGGCGGCGTGCCCGGCAAGGCGCCGCTCTGCCTCACGGGCCACATCGACACCGTGGCGCTCGGCGCCGCGCCGTGGACGCGCGACGCCTTCGCGGGCGAGAGCGACGGCGACCGGCTTTACGGTCGCGGCTCTTCCGACATGAAGTCGGGCGTCGCGGCGCTGCTGCTCGCCGTGCGCAGCTTCGCGCGCCGCTTCGAAGGCACGCCGGGCGTGGTGATCGTGCTGACCGCGGGCGAGGAGGGCGGCTGCATCGGCTCGGCGCATCTCGCGCGCTCGCCGCTGCTCGGCCGCGCCGGCGCGATCGTGGTCGGCGAGCCGACCGCCAACCAGCCCTACGTCGGACACAAGGGATCGCTCAAGTTCTACGCGCGCTTCCGCGGCGTGTCGGCGCACGGCTCGATGCCCGAGCTGGGCGTGAACGCGGTGTACAAGGCGGCGCGCGCCATCGCGCGGCTCGAAGCCTTCGACTTTCATGCGCACGCGCACCCGGTCATGGGCGGCCCGACGCTGAACGTCGGGACGGTGCAGGGCGGCGACGGCGTCAACATGGTGCCCGACTGGGCCGCGATCGGCGTCGACATCCGCACCGTGCCCGGCATGGACCACGAGGCGCTGCTCTCGCGGCTCCACGCGACGCTCGGCGAGGACGCCGAAGTCAACGTGATCTCCGATCTTCCGCCAGTGTGGACGCCGCCCGAAGAGGCGTGGATGCGGCGCGTGCTCGAGATCTGCACCCGCCACCTCGGCGCCCCGCCGCCGGCGCGCACCGCGACCTACATGACCGATGCGGCGAACCTGCGCAAGGCGTATGCCGGCGCGCCGACGGTGGTGATCGGTCCGGGCGAGCCGCAGATGGCGCACCAGACCGACGAGTACTGCAGCCAGGAGCGCATCCGCCAGGCGGTCGCGATCTACGAGGCGCTGATCGACGATTGGTGCGCCCGCGCGTGACGTAAGTCACGCCGTATTGCGAAGATTTTCAGCGGCAGTATTTCCGCTCGCGCGCTTCGCCCTTACATTGACGTCTCCAACCGAGGAGATGGAATGCAAGGAGCGGAGGAGAACGCCAGGGCCTGGGAGTCGTCCAAGGCGCGCCTGCGCGACGCGCTGCGCCGCGACGAGTTCGAGCTTTACCTGCAGCCGATCGTCGCGCTCGAGCGGCCGACCGACTGGCGCATGGCCGAGGTGCTGATCCGCCAGCGCCAGGAAGAGAAGGCGTTGCTTCCGCCGGGGGAGTTCCTGCCGGCCTTCGAGCTTTTCGGCATGCTGCCGCACCTCGACGCGTGGGTGCTGCGCAAGGTGGCGCAGCGCCGCGCGGGCAGCGCGGCGCGCTTTTCCCTCAACGTTTCCGGGCAGACGGTCGAGCACGAGGACTTCGTGCGCCTGTTCCATGAGCTCGCCACGCCGCGCGGCAGCCTGCTGTTCGAGATCGAAGAGAGCGAGATCGCGCTGCGCCCGCACGCCGTGCAGCGCTTCTCGCAGGGCATCCGCGACGGCGGCGGGGGCATCGTGGTCGATGGCTTCGGCCGCGGCACGCTTTCGCTCGCCTCGTTCGCGAGCCTGCGTCCCGACTTCGTCAAGATCGACGGCGCGCTGACGCGCAACATGCCGAGCGACGAGTCCTCGCTGCGGCGCGTGCAGGCGATCGCGCGCCTCGCCCGGTCGCTGGGCTTCGGCCTCATCGCCGAATGCGTCGAGACGCAGGATGTGCTGCTGCTGCTCGAGTCGCTCGGCGTCCAGCACGCCCAGGGCTACGGCGTCTGCCCGCCGCTGCCGATGGAGGTGCTGCTGGCGCGCGAGCCGCTGCTCGCCGCGGCGTAGCCCCCTCAGTACAGGCGGATCGTGTGATCCTCACCGAGCGTCACGCGCGCTCCGGCGCGGATGTCGGCGCTATCGGTGTCGACGTACTGCATGGTGCCGTTGTCCATGCGGATCGCGAGCCGATACGGCATCGGCGTCGTGCTTGCCGCGGCCACCGTGCCGCCGGCGGCGGCCCGGACCGGCGCCGGCGCCGGCATGACGGCGGCCACCACGCCCTGGCCGGCGTGGTAGGGCATTTCCTGGGTGGCGATGCGTGGCTCCTGGCGGGGCGCCTGCGACGCGCAGGCGGCGAGGCCGAGGGCAAGGATCGCAATCGAAGCAGCGGTTCGGATCATGACTTCCTCCTTAGGCAATGGCCTCCGGAGAGAGCAAGCGCTGTACCGGGAGCGCCGCTTGCTAAGGCGCCGGCCATGAGACCCGCACAGATCGAAGCGCTCACCGGAACCGCGTTGCTCGTGTTCTCCGCGCTGAAGCGCGGCCCGCTCGGCATCGCCGCGTTCCTGGGCGCCGCCGCCCTCATCGCGCACGCCACGCAGCAGAGGATCGCGCAAGGCTTCCGGTAAGATCCTCCGCGTCATGCGGGGGCCCAAGGCTTTCCTTGCCGCGGCGGCGCTGGCCGTGGCCGGCGCGGCGCCGGCGCAGCCGGTGGTGCACATCGTGGTGCCGTTCGCCGCAGGCGGCGTGCAGGACATCGTCGCCCGCTCGCTCAATACCGAGCTCGGCGCGCTCCTCGGACGCAGCGTCATCGTCGAGAACCGTCCAGGGGCGGGCGGCACGATCGGCGCCGCGTATGTCGCGAAGGCGGCACCCGACGGACAGACGCTTATCCTCGCCGCGGCGAGCCACACCATCGCCGGCAGCCTGTACGGCAAGCTGCCCTATCGTCCGCTCGAGGACTTCACCGCAGTGGCTCACCTCGGCAACGTCGACTACGTGCTCCTGTCGAGCGCCGACGTTCCGGCACGCACGGTGGCCGAGTTCGTCGCTTACGGCAGGGCGAATCCCGGAAAGCTGAACTATGCGAGCGCGGGCAACGGCAGCGCCACGCATCTCTCGATGGCTTACTTCGCCAGCCTTGCCGGTCTCGAGATGACGCACGTGCCGTTCAAGTCGACGGGCGAAGCGATCCAGGAACTGCTCGCCGGGCGCGCGCAGGCGGTCATCGCGGCCAACATCGGTGCGCTTCCCTACGCGAAGGATCCGCGCGTGCGCATGCTCGGCTCGACAGGGGCGCAGCGCTCGAGATTCCTCCCCGAGCTGCCGACCATCGCCGAGTCGGTGCCCGAGGGAGCGCTGCACGGCTACCAGTTCGACTCCTGGATCGGGCTGCTCGGCCCGGCCGCCATGCCCTCCGCCGTGGTGGCGAAGATCAATGGCGCGCTTGCCGATCTGCTGCGCGATCCGCTGATCCTCGAGCGCCTGGCGAAGCAGGGCGTCGAGCCGCGCGCCATGAGCCCCCAGGAGTTCTCGCGCCTGCTCGAAGCCGATTACGCCAAGATGGCGAGGATCGTGAAGGCTTCGGGCGCGAGGATCGACTAGGCCGGCTGCCGGCTACTGCGGATTTTGCGGCGGCGGCGCGGTGCGCGGCTCCGGCGCGGCGCTGGCGCCCGCCGCTGCGCCCTGCTGCTCGAGCAGGCACTGCTCGCGCACTGCGCCTTTCAGCTCCTCGCAGCGAATGGCCGCCCGGTTTGCGCGATTGTCCGCCGGCGCGGCGCTCGGCGGCACCGCGGGCGCCTTTTGCGCGGCCGGCTCGCCGGGCATGGCGCGCTCGGGCGCCGATGGCGACGGCGCCGTCGTGCGCAGATCGCCGTCGCCGGGACCTTGTGCAAGCGCGGCGAAAGCTAGGAGCACACCCGCCGTTGCGGCAAATACCCTCATCCTGCCTGCGATGTGCAATTTTCGAGCCGTTGTCCGGCGACACGCTGTAGCGCTGCGCGGCTTCGAAATTCGTGACAATCGGACGCGCGGCGCCGCCGCGTTGCTGCTAACCTCCACGAAAGAATTCAGCGGAGGAGGGAAGATGAATGCCAAGGATCCGGCGATGGTTTCCCGCATCGTCTCGTCGATTCCCGAGCGCACGGCGCGCAACTTGAGCGGCACCGTATTCAGCGTGGAAGGCGCCCGCGCCTGCAGCGACCCGGCGCGCCTCGTCAACGTGGCTCGTCTCCTGCAATGGCTTTCCCCCCTCAGTCCGCTCACCGGCGACGACCAGCGTAATCTAGGTCTGCATGCCAACCTCGCCGTACGGACCGGGCAATTGCCCGAGGAAAACGGCGCCGACGACGGCGACGAGCCGGGCGACGATCCGGCGGTCGAGCAAGAAGTCCAGTTCTAGTCCGGATTGGGTCACTGCGCGGCCGGCCGAGTGGCCGGCTGCGGCAGCGCAGCACGGCATGCCCTTTGCACAGCCCCGAGGAGCCATCAACTCTCGGAGGTTGGTATGTTGAGCTGGGCCATCGGCTTCTTCATCGTGGCAATCATCGCGGCCATCCTGGGATTCGGCGGAGTGGCGGGCGCCGCGGCGGGAATCGCGAAGGTGCTGTTCTTCCTCTTCGTCATCGCCTTGATAGTGTCGCTCGTGATGGGCTGGCGCGGCCGCGGCGGCGGACCGGGAACACCGCCGGTATAGAGCTCTGCGGCAGCAAAACGGGGTCGGAGCCCGCCATCGGGAAGGGCGCCGACCCCTCTTTTTTGCCCCGGCGGCGTAGAGTGACGTTTCCTTTTCAGGGAGAAGTCACCTTTGGGGCATAGGCACTGGGTGCTGCTCGCCATCGCGCTCGCGGTTGTGGCCGCGGTGGCGTTTTTCTGGCCGAAGCGGATCCACGGCGAAGCGCCGCGCACTGACGTTTCCCATCCCTCACCGACCGACAAGGTCGCCGCGCAGTCTTCTTTCCATCCGGAACGCCCGCCGATCGCGGCGCGATGAGGCTCGGGCTCTTCATGATGCCGCTGCATCCTGCGCAGCGCGATCCCGCGCGCACGCTGCAGGAAGATCGCGCGGCCGTGATCCTGGCCGACCAGCTCGGCTTCCACGACGCCTTCGTCGGCGAGCATCTCACCGACCGCTGCGAGAACATCACCAACAGCTTCATCTTCCTCGCCACGCTCATCCCGCAGACGCAGCGCATCCGGCTCGCCACCGGGACCTCCAACCTCTCGCATGCCCACCCCGCGCTCATCGCCGCGCATGCGGCGATGTTCGACCACCTCGCGCAGGGACGCTTCATCTTCGGCGTGAGCCCGGGCGCGCTCGCCTCCGACGCCGAGGCGCTCGGCATCCTGGGCGAGGACCGCAACCGCCTGTTCGCCGAGGCGATCGACGTCATCCTCGCCATCTGGCAGCGCGAGCCGCCCTACGACATCGACTTTCCCGGCAACCGGTTCAAGGTGAGCACGGTGCGCACGCTGCTGCCCGAGTTCGGTCGCGGCATCATGTACAAGCCCTACCAGAAGCCGCATCCCGAGATCGTCGGCACCGTGGTCGCGCCGCACTCCAAGGGCGTGATCGCCATGGGCGAGCGCGACTTCCACCCGCTGTCGGCGAATTTCCTCCTGCCGCAATGGCTGCCGAGCCACTGGGCGAACTATGCGGAGGGAAAGGCGAAGGCCGGGAAGAAAGCGGACCCGGGCGAGTGGCGGATCGCGCGCACGATTTTCGTCGCCGACGACGACAGGACCGCCGCGCGCTATGGGCGCGACGACCCGGCGAGCCCCTATCGCTTCTACTGGGAGAAGCTGCGCGGCAACATGATGCGCGCGAAGCGCCACGTGATCTTCAAGCGGCACGAGGCCGAAGACGACAGCGCGGTGACCCTCGAGCGCCTGCTCGACGAGCTGGTGATCTGCGGCAGCGTGTCGAGCGTGGTCGAGCAGCTGCTGCGGCTTCGCGAGCAGGCGGGCGATTTCGGCGAGATCGTGTACGCCAACCTCGACTGGGTCGATCCGGCGCTCGCGCGCCGCTCGATGGAGCTGATGGCAACGGAGGTCATGCCCCGGCTGAACCGGGCGCTCGGCCGCTGAGCTAACGGGCTGGCCGCTGTCGGGCGGCCGCAACAGGAGAGGCCGTCGCTTGCGCCCAATGGAGCATTGCGGCGTCGCCGCTCCCGGCCGCATAGTCGCGCCACCAATTTCCAACCTCGTGAGGATTCGATGAAGCTCGCTCAAACGCTTTTCTTCCTGGTCGCCGCGGCGCTCGCGCTCGCGGTCGGCTCGGCGAACGCCGAAGACAAGATCGGCACCGACAAGAACGACCCCGGATTCAACAAGCTCGACAAGAACCACGACGGGTACCTGTCGCGCACCGAGGCGGCGGGCAACCCGACGCTGCTCAAGAAGTTCAAGGATGCCGACCGCAACCACGATGGCAAGCTCTCGCGCACCGAGTACCTGATGACCATGACGGCGCAGGACGCGCACACCGCGAAGCAGAAGGTCCAGGGCGCGATGGAGCGCCACGACGAGAACAAGCAGTCGAGCACCGGCGGCACGAGCAACAAGAGCAAGTAAGCTTCCGCTCCCTGCGTTAATCTGCGGCGGGCCCGCACCGACAGTGCGGGCCCGTCGTCGTTTTGGGGAGCCCCGATGTCGAAACTCGAGCGGATGAAGTGGATCGCGGGCGGTCTGCTCGTGGCCGCGGCGTGCGTCTATGCCGTCGCGCACGCCCTGGAGCCGCGCTACGCCTGGCTGCGCTACGTCACGGTGGCCGCCGAGGCCGCCATGGTCGGCGCGATCGCCGACTGGTTCGCCGTCACCGCGCTGTTCCACCATCCGCTCGGGTTGCGCTTCATCCCGCACACCGCGGTCATCCCGCGCAACAAGGAGCGCATCGCCGCGGGCATCGCCCAGTTCATCGAGCAGAATTTCCTCAGCGCCGAAGCCGTGGTACAGCGCATCCGCGACTTCCGTCCGGCGCGCACGCTTTATGGCTGGCTGCTCTCGCCGGGCAACGCCGAGGCGCTCGCCGGCTACGCCGCGCGCCTCGCCGGCTACCTGCTCGAGGCGCTGGACGACGCGCGGGTGCGCAGCTTTCTCGAGCGCAACCTGACCGCGCTCCTCAGGAAGCTCGACGTGGCGGGCGCCGCGGCGCAGCTGCTCGACGTGCTGACCGAGAACCGCCGCCACCACGAGCTGCTCGACGCGGCGCTGAAGGCGCTCGACGAGTTGCTCGCGCGCGGCGAGACGCGGGCCTTCATCGCTGCCGAGATCGCGCGCAACGCTCCGCTGCTCAAGCGCTTCAGCGACCTCTTCCAGCTCAGGCTCGACGAGCGCGCGGCGCTCAAGATCGTCGAGGTGCTGATCGCCAAGATCGGCGAAGTGCGCTCGGCCGAGGACCACGAGCTGCGCCGGCGCTTCGACGCGTTCGTCGCCGGGTTCGTGGCGCGGCTGAAAAGCGACACGGCGCTGCGCGCCAGGGTGCATGCGCTGCGCGACGAGGCGCTCGCGAGCCCGGCGCTCGGCCGCTACGTGGGCGGGCTGTGGGACGAGTTCCGCGCCTGGCTGAAGACCGATCTTGCCCGCGAGCCTTCGAGCGTGCGCGAGCGGGCTGCCCATACCGTGCGCTCACTGGCGCGCAGCCTGGAGGCCGACGAAGGCATGCAGCGCTGGATCGACGAGCGCATCCTGGAGGCGGCGCCGGCGCTGGTGGAAGAGCACCGCGCGAAGATCGGCCGCTTCATCGAGGAGCAGATCCTCTCCTGGCAGGAGCGCCGGCTGGTCGCCGAGCTCGAGCGCCATTTGGGCGCCGACCTGCAGTACATCCGCATCAACGGCACGGTGGTCGGTGCGCTCGCCGGCCTCGTCATTGCGGCGCTGACGGACGTGGCAAAGCTGCTCTGGGCGTGAAACTTGCAAGGCTGGCGGAGTTTTAGGGGCCGAAGGAGAACCAACATGCCAGCTTTGGCGCGCGAGCGTCGCGTTACCGACGATCCCACCCTCATTCCGCCGAGCGGCGACCGGCGCCGCAAGGTTCGCTTCGCATGCGATCCGTCGCGAGAGGAACGCTATTGGAGGGATAACTACAAACGCGAGCCGTATTACGAGCGCGGCTACGCGTTCGAGGACTACCTGCCCGCCTACCGGCTCGGCTGGGAAGCGCGCGTCTATTACCACGAGGCGCGCAGCTTCGACGAGATCGAGCGCGATCTCGAGCGCGACTACCGGCGCACGCGCGGCAGCTCGCAGCTGCGCTGGGACAAGAACCGCCATGCCGCTCGCGCGGCCTGGGAGCGCTTCGACGACCCGAGCCTCTGGATCGACACCAGCCAGTAGCTACTTGAGAAAAAGCGTGACCAGCGGCCGCGGGCCGCGCTGCGCGCTCCAGTGACCGTGCGTCGTACGGTCGAACGTAGCGCCCGGCGGCAGGAGGTCGGCGGCGAAGAAGTGCTCGCCCGGGCGGAACACGCGCGGGTTGCCGTCGCGCACGCCGATCTCCATCTCGCCGCCGAGGATGAACACCCACTGCGGGCGCGGCGTGCAATGCCAGTCGCTGCGGAAGCCGAGCGGGCTTTCGCGAAGCTGGTAGCCGGTGGCCGGAAAGATCTTCGACAGCAGGCTTTGCGGCGTGCCCTCGTCCAGCACGATCGGCTCCTCGCGAAAGCGCGCGCGCCCGTCGTGGTCGGTGAAGAGCACCACCTTGGTGAAGACGTTCATCGCCCGTATTTCTCCTTCGCGCCTCGCGCGAGCGAAATGCCGTGCCCGGGCCGCTCCGGAATCCTGAGGTAGCCGTCCTTGCAGGCCGGCAGCTCCTCGAAGAGATCGGGCGGCGCCCAATCCATGAACTCGACCAGGAACCCGTTCGGCGAAGCGCCGACCACGTGGACGGCGATCTCATGCACGAGATGCGGCGTGAGCGGTACGCCGTGCGCGGCGGCGAGCCGCGCGATGCGCAGCGTCTCGGTGAAGCCGTTGGCGCGGCACACGTCGGGCATGGCGTAGGCGAGCGCCTTGCGCTCGAAAAGCTCCCTGAATTCCCAGCGGGTGTAGTGGTTCTCGCCCGCGGCGACGGGGATGCGGATCCGGCGCGCCACTTCGGCCATGCCGGCATAGTCGTCGGCGAGCACCGGCTCCTCGTACCACAGCAGGTCGAACGCTTCGAGCGCGGCCGCCTGGCGCACGTTGCCGAGCACGTCGCGACCCTGGTTCACGTCGACCATCATGCGAACCCCGGGTCCGAGCGCCTGCTTCACCGCCGCGACGCGGTCGCGGTTCACGCTCTCGTCCGGATGATGGATCTTCATCTTGTAGTACTTGCAGCCGAGAGCGGCGTATTTTTCGGCCTCCGCGACCAGGTCCGCGACGCTGTACTTCGCCCAGCCGCCGCTGCCGTAGGCGCCGATCCGGTCGCTCGTCGCGCCCCACAGCTTGTAGAGCGGCTGGCCGGCTGCCTTGCCGGCGATGTCCCACAGCCCGATGTCGAGCGCCGAGAGCGCATAGGCCGCTATGCCCTGCTTGCGTATGCCCATGTCGGCGCGAAACATCTTCTCCCAGAGCCGCTCGACGAAGGTCGGATCCTCGCCGAGCAGGAGCGGCTTCAGCCGCGTCTCGAGGTAAGCGAGCACGGCCTCGGCGCCGCCGCCGTTGAAGACCAGGCTGTAGCCCAAGCCCCGCAGGCCCTGGTCGGTGGCGATGTCGGCCACGACCAGCTTGTGCTGCGGGTATTGCAGCGCCATGGGCTTGGGCGTCGGAACGGTGAGCAGCGCGGTCTCGATGGCGGTGATCTTCATGCGGGCCCGATCCTTGCACTAGCAGCAGATACCACGTTAAGGAGGATTCATGAGACTACTTGCCATTCTCGCAGCGTCCCTCGCTCTTGCGCTCGCCGGCTGCAACCGCGACCACAGCGCCGGCTCCGGAAGCAGCAGCGCTTCCAAGAGCCCCTCGTCGGCGGCCAGCGGCAGCTCCTCGGGAACGACCTCGGGCGGCGCTTCCTCGGGCTCGACCTCGACGCCGAGCGGCAGCCCGAGCTCGCCGTCGAAGAGCGGCTCGAGCAGCAGCGGCAGCAGCAAGTAGCATAGGCACTCGCCAAACGCGGCCCGTACACGTCGGCTTTGCCCGACGTGTGCGGAACCGCCGTGAATGTCGTTGTAATCTCTACTTCAGATTCAGGCCGCAGCCACGCGCCTTCCGCGTATAAAGGAAGGCATGAAAAGCTGCGAAATATTCCATATCCCTTCCAAGAAAAGCTTTCGCTGGAAGTGGCGCCATACCGGCGCCGACGGCCGCACGGTCGAGTCCAAGGAAAGCTACGCCTTGTATTTCGAGTGCGTAAGCGCCGCGCGCGAAGCGGGCTACGAGCCCCGCAAGCAGCGCGCCCCCGAAGCCGCCTAAGCATCCGCATTTCCGAGTAACGCCTGCCGCCGCGCGCGGATGCGCGCCTCGATGGCGCGCGAGCTGCCGCCTTCGCCGCCGAGGTACGCCTGCTGGACGCTGCGGTCGCCGAGCAGCTCGCGCGCTTCGCCGGCGAGGCTGACACGGCCGTTCTCGAGCACGTAGCCGCGGTCGGCGATGCCGAGCGCCGCGCGCGCGTTCTGCTCGACGACCAGCACCGTGCGCCCCGCCTCGCGCAGGCGGCGGATCTCGCGCAGCACGAGCTGCACGACGAGCGGCGCGAGCCCGAGACTCGGCTCGTCGAGCAGCAGGAGCCGCGGCTCGGACATGTTGGCACGTGCGATGGCGAGCATCTGCTGCTCGCCGCCGGACAGCGTCTGCGCCGCCTGCCTGCGGCGCTCGCCGAGCAGCGGAAAGAGCCGGAACTGCTCGGCGAGCCGCTCCGCCACGCGTTGCGGCCGGGCATACGCGCCCATGCGCAGGTTCTCCTCCACGGTCATCGTGCCGAATAGCTGGCGGCGCTCGGGAACCTGCGCCAGCCCGGCGCGCACGATGGCCGGCGTCGGCAGCCGGCTGAGCGACTTTCCCTCGTACAAAATCTCGCCGGCGGAAAGCCGAACCAGGCCCATGATCGTGTTCAGGAGCGTGCTCTTGCCGGCGCCGTTCGCGCCGATCAGCGCCACGATCTCGCCCGCGCGCACTTCGAGCGAAACGGCGTGCAGCACCGGGAAGCGGCCGTAGCCGCCCGACACGCCCTCAAGCCGGAGCATGTTCCTCGATCCCGAGGTAAGCCTCGATCACTGCGCGCTCGCTGCGGATCTCGTCGGGCGAGCCGTCGGCGATCTTCTCGCCGTGGTGCATGACCACGACGTGGTCGGCGAGGCCCATCACCAGCCGCATGTCGTGCTCCACCAGCAGGACGGTTACGCCAAGGGCGGCGATGCGCAGCACGAGCTCGGCGAGGCGCTCGGTCTCCGAATCGTTGAGGCCGGACGCGGGCTCGTCCATGAGCAGCAGGCGCGGCTCGAGCGCGAGCGCGCGCGCGATCTCGAGCAGCCGCTGGTGCCCGAAGGCGAGAGCGCCCGGAAACAGCGTCTCCGCGCCTTGCAGCCCCACGAAGGAGAGCGCCGCACGCGCTTTGCGGCGATTCGCTTCCTCGGCCGCGAAATGGCGGTGCGCGCCGCACATCACGTTGTCGAGCACGCTCAGATTGTCGAACAGCTGCAGATTCTGAAATGTGCGCCCGACGCCGAGCGCCGCGATCTCGTTCGGCAGCCGCTTTTCGATCGGCCGCGCGTCGAGCAGCACGCGGCCGGAATCGAGCGGCTGGTAGCCGCCGACCAGGTTGAAGAGCGTCGTCTTTCCCGCGCCGTTCGGGCCGATGAGCGCGCTGATCGAGCCGGCGTCGATCCGGAAGCTCACATCCTGCACGGCGCGCAGATTGCCGAACGCGCGGCAGGCCTGCTCGACCTCCAGCGCGGCCGCTTTGCCGAGCCGCGCCAGCGCCGCCGGCTCGGGCGCGACGACCGACACGCGCGGCGCCGCCTCGCTGCGCACGAATCGATCGAAGAGCAGCGACAGGAAGCCCGCGAAGCCGCGCCGGAAAGCGATCAGCACGATTACCGTGAGCGCTCCCATGATCACGCCTTCCCAGGCCGGCAGCGACAACCCGCGCAGCAGCTCGCGCAGCCCGGTGACGAGCGCCGCGCCGACCACACCGCCCCAGACGGTAGTGAGGCCGCCGACGATCACGGCGGTGATGAAGTTCAGGCTGAAGGCGAAGCCGAACACGTTCGGATCCATGGCGCGCAGGTAATGCACCGCGAGGCTGCCGCAGACGCTCGCCATGCCCGCCGAGAGCACGAACATCTGCAGCTTGTAGCGGCGGATGTCGATGCCCGCGGAAAGCGCCGCGGTCTCGCTCGCGGCGAGCGCTTTCAGCGCCCGGCCGACGCGCGAGCGGTCGAGCGCGAGGCCGATGCCGACGAACGCCAGCACGAACGTCCAGACGACGTAGTAGAACGCGAGGTCGCTCGCGAGCGGCAGGCCGAGCAGCGCGAACTTCGGCACGCCGTAGGTCCCGAGCGCGCCGCCGGTGAAGGCGGCCTCCATGGCGACCACGACGAGGATCAGGTGCAACGCGAGCGAGGCCATCGCGAGCACGAAGCCGCGCAGCTTGAGGATCGGCGCGGCTATCGCCCAGGCGAGCGCCATCGCCGCGGCGGCGCCGGCGAGGAGGGCAGCGAGCGGGTCCCAGCGGTGCTGCACGCAGAGGATCGCGCTCGCGTAGCCGCCCACCATGCAGAAGCCCGCCTGGCCGAGCGCCAGCTGGTGCGCGTACCCGAGCAGCAGCACGAATCCGACCGTGCCGGCGGCGAGTGCGCCGGTGATGATGCCGACGCCCAGCGGATAGCTGCCGCTCACCAGCCACGGATAGAGGCCGACCAGGACGACGAAGCTCGCCAGCGCGGCCCGGTGCTTCATCGAGACAGGAGCGCGGCGCGGCCGAACACGAACACGCCGCCGCGGATCAGCAGGTAGGCCAGCAGCACGCCGTACACCATGGCGTCCTTGTAGCCGGAGGAGACGTAGCCGGCGGCGAACGACTCGAGCACGCCGATGCCGAGTCCGCCGAGCACCGCGACCAGCGGCGAGCGGAAGTTGCCGAGGATCGCGCCGACGAAGCCCTTCAGGCCATAGGCGATGCCGGCGTCCCAGCTGGCGAGCACGATCGGCGTGATCACCGCGCCGGCGAGCGCGGCGCTCGCTCCGGCGACGGCGAACACCATGAGCGTAAGGCGCTCCGCGTCGACGCCCATCAACCGCGCCGCGTGCAGGTTGATCGAGCAGGCGCGCACCGCGCGGCCCGGGTTGGTGCGCATGAGGAAGCCGAAGGTCGCCGCCAGCATGAGCGCGGTCGCGGCCCAGACCCAGAGGCTCTGCACCGGCAGCACGGCGCCTGCCAGCGCGAACGCGCCATCGCCGCTGAATCCCGGCATCGACAGCGGATCCTTGCCAAAGGCGATGAGCGCGAGGCCGCGCAGCACGACCGCAACGCCGAGCGTGATCGTGATCTGGATGAAATCCGGCGCCGTGCGCACCGGCGCGAGCGTCAGGCGCTCCTGCGCCATGCCAAGCACTCCTCCGACGAGCGTCGCCGCCAGGATGGCAACGGGGAGAGGAACGTGCTGGTTGAAGACCCAGGCGCCGACCACTCCGCCCAGCATCACGTACTCGCCCTGCGCGAAGTTGACGACGCCGGAGACGTTCGCGCACAGCACGAAGCCGAGCGCGACGAGCGCGTAGACGCAGCCGGTCGTCAGCCCCGGGAGCAGGAGCTGGACGAAGACGGAGAGATCCACTGGCCGCTGCCGCTAGGGCGCTGGGACCGGCTTGCCGTTCTTCAGCTGCCCCATGATGATCGAGCGGTAGTTCTGGCCCGTATGGTCGTCCTTCGTGTAGGTCACCGGGCCGTTCACGGCGGGCAGGTCATGGATCTTCTCGAGCGCATCGCGCAGTCCCTGGCGGCTGCCGTCGGAGTGCTGCACCGCGTACTCGGTGATGAGCCCGACGTCGAAGCCGAAGGTGTTGAAGTAGACCGGCGTGCGGCCGAGCGCCTTCTCCATCTCGCCATAGAGCCGCTCGTCGGCAGCCGCCGCGCCGCCGAACACGCCGGTCTGCATCGGCGTCATCAGCCCGTCGGCCGCTGCCGGCGAGCCGATCGCGTCGAAGAACGCCTTGCTGATCGCCGCCTGCGTGACCACCAGCGGCTGCTTGAACCCCATCTGCTGGAAGGCGCGCCAGGTCAGGATGGCGGCGCGCCCGCTCGCCCCGTTGTAGAGGATGTCGGGCTTCGCGGCGCGGATGCGCGTCAGCTGCGCGTTGAAGTTCGTGTCCTCGACGTTGAAGGTCTCGGCCGCGACGATCGTCAGGCCGTGCTTGGGCGCGAGCTCTTTCAGGTTGCTGATCTCGGCCTGGCCGAAGGCGTCCGCCGAGTTGAGCGACGCGATGCGCTTGTAGCCCTTCTTCTGCGCGTACTGCGAGAGCACGGTCATGAAGTCGCGCACCGCGGGCGCCACCTTGAAGAGCCAGGGGTCGGCGGGCACGCCGATCGCGTCCGCCGCGCCGCCGGCGACGATCGGCACCTTGAACTCCGAGGCGAGCGACTTCACCGCCATCACCGAGTTGGACGGGATGAACAGGTAGATGAGCTGCACGCCCGGATCCGAGGCGAGGCGGCGGAAAGCGTTCGATGCGCTCACCGGGTTGGTCTCGTCATCGAGCGTCTCGACGCTGATCTTGCGTCCCGGCAGTCCGTGCGCCTTCTGCCACGCCTGCCAGCCGTCGATCGTGTCCTTCGCCGCGGCGGTGAAGCCGCCCGACATCGAGGCGACGACGCCGATCTTGAATTCCTGCTGGGCCCCGGCAATTGCCGCCCACGCGAGCAGCATCAATCCGAGAACGGCTTTTTTCACGAAGTCTCCTCCTCAAGGATGGTTGTCTGAACCGCGCCGCGCACGCGGTCGAGCAGCGCGCCGGGATCGCGCGGCGGCGCATCGCCGCGCCAGGCGACGTGCCCGTCGGGGCGCACCAGCACGAGCTTCTTCTCATAGAGCGCCGCGATCGCCGCGTCGTCGATGCGAGCCACCTCGAGCGGCATGCTGCGGCGCTTGGCTTCGGCGACGAACGCGGCGCCGTCGGCGCCGAGCTGGAGCAGCGTAAAGGCGCGGCCGAACAGATCCAGCGTCGATCGGCCGTCGGCGAGCCAGGCGTGCGGCGCGCGGCCCCCGGGATGGCTCGACTGGCGGTATTCGCGCGAATCCGCCGGCTCGGGCGGCGGCGTGCCGTCGGCGACGCAGATGGGCGAGCCGTCGTAGCGGTAGCCGAGATGCGTGTTGAGCGGGTTGTCCCAGGCATTGCGCATCGAGACCGAGAGCTTCGCGCCGAGCTGCGCCCGGGTCTTGCGACCTTCGGGCGAGTCCTCGTGGATTGCGGGAAAGCTGCGCCGCGGCGTGATGCGCTCGAAGTTCTTCATCGCCGCCTCGCAGGCGCGCCGGCCGGCCGGACGGCGCTCCGCCTCGTAGCTCGCGAGCAGGTGCGCGCCGCCCCAGCCTTCGTGCACGGCGGCGAGCTTCCAGCCGAGGTCCACGGCGTCGCCGATGCCGGTGTTCATGCCGAGACCGCCGTTCGGCGGCATCACGTGCACGGCATCGCCGGCGAGCAGCACGCGCCGGGAACCATAGCGCTCGGCGAGCAGGTTGCGCCGGACCCAGATGCCGACGGTGAGGATCTCGAACTCGAAATCGCGCCCGACCGCACGGCGAACCGCATCGGCCGGGTCGCTCATGCTCGACAGCGTGTCATGCTGGTAGACCATGAGGCGCCAGCGCTCGGCCCCGTCGGCCGCCGTGAGGCTCGCCCAGGGGCCTTCGCTGCCGATCACGACATAGCGCCCCGCGTCGCCCTTGCCGTGCAGCGACGCGAGGTGCTTCGTGCGGAACATGATGTTGACCGAGCGGTTGAGGAACTCGTCGCCCTGCATCTCGATGCCGAGGCTCTTGCGCACGCCGCTCGAGTAGCCGTCGCAGGCCACCACATACTTCGCCCTGACCGCCTCGACCCGGCCGTCATGCTCGAGCGCGCAATGCACGCCGTCCGCGTCCTCGGAGAATGAAGCAAGGCGCGTCCGGTAGCGCAGCGTCACGCCCGGAAAGCCGCGCGCGCGCTCGGCGAGGATCGGATCGAACACGAATTGCGGGCAATGCGCGAAATTCTCCGGGCTCTGCGCGATCGGCGGCGTGCGCGCGAGGGACGGCATCGCGATGCGCGCCAGCTCGTAGCCGGCGAGCGTGGTGACGAACACGTTATCGAACGGAAAGTCGCGCGGGAATCCCCAGTCGCGCACACGCTTGGCGATGCCCCAGCGGCGGCAGAACTCGAGCGTGCGGATGCCGGTGGCGAACATCTTCGCCTCGACCACGCGGCCGTCGCCCTGCTCTACCAGCAGGCACGGCACGCCTCGCCAGCCGAGCTCGATCGCCGCCGCGAGGCCGACCGGGCCGCCGCCCACGATCAAAACAGGGACAGGCCCCGTTTTATCGGACATCGACATCGAGAAACCGTGGTCCGTCCCTGGTTTGCTTTCAGATCTTGAGCGGTTGCCCGTCGAGATCTTCGGCGCGCTCGACGCGGATCAGCACGGCGAAGCCCTTCTTCTCCGGATCGCGGTCCTTCTCGGGCTGGATGAGGCGCTGCCACACGCGGTTGTAGACCTCGCCTGACTTGTGGACCTTCGCCGTGCCGTAGAAACGGGCGATGCCGCCCTTCGGCAGGATGCCGGCCTCGCGCAGCGCCGGCTTCCTCAGGAACACCGTCACCTTGGTGCCGTCGTGCAGCTGCGCATTGGTGGAGCCCTTGCCGCGCTCCCAGAGCGCGAGATGCTGCTCGTCGTACACCATCGTGCTGCCGCGCGGGCTGATCTGGGCGTAGCCGTCGGGCAGCGCGACGCCGACCAGGCACACGTTGGCCGGGAAAGCGGTGTTGATGTGCTCGTGGAGGACCTTGGGGATCATGAGAGCTCGCGGCGCACCAGCGCCGCGCCTTTCGCTAGGGAAACGAGCTTGCCGAACGCCGCCTCGCGCGGCAGGTATTTCATGCCGCAGTCGGGTGCGACCACCAGCTTCTCGGCGGCAACGAACTTGAGCGCGGCGCGGATGCGCTGCGCCACCACTTCCGGCGTCTCGACCGCGTTCGTGCCGAGGTCGATTACGCCGACCATCACCGACTTCGGGGCGAGCGCGCGCACGATCGACAGGTCGAGCCGCGGCTGCGCGGCCTCGATCGAAATCTGCGCCGCGCGCGTATCGGCGAGCTGGGCGAGGAACGAGTAGCCCGTCGTGGGCTTGTCCTTCACCGCCGCGGCGTAGCCGAAGCACAGGTGCACGACCGTCGTGCCCTCGATGCCCTCGAGCGCCCGGTTGATGGCCCTGACGCCGTAGCGCGCGGCGCGATCGGCGCGCGCCTGCAGCCACGGCTCGTCGAGCTGGATCACGTCGGCCCCGGCGCGCTTCAAGTCGCGGATCTCCTCGTTCACCGCCGCGGCGTAGGCCATGGCGAGCGCTTCCTCGTCCTTGTAATAGTCGTCCTGCGCCTGCTGCGCCATGGTGAAGGGGCCGGGCAGGGTGATCTTGATGCGCTTCGCGGTATTCGCACGCAGGAATTGCACGTCGCGCACTTCCACCGGGCCCCTGCGGCGGATCGGCCCCGCTATGCGCGGAACGACCGAGCGCGCGCCGGTGCGGTTGACGGTCGTGCCGGGGCGCTCGATGTCGACGCCTTCGAGCGCGGTGGCGAAGCGGTTGGAATAGCTTTCGCGGCGCATCTCGCCGTCGCTGATGACGTCGATGCCGGCCAGCTCCATGTCGCGGATGGCGAGCCGCGTCGCGTCGTCCTGCGCTTCCTCGAGGAATTCGCGCGCGATGCGCCAGATCTCGGGGGCGCGTACGCGCGGCACCTTGGCGCCGAGCTTGTCGCGGTCGATCAGCCAGTCGGGCTGCGGGTAGCTGCCGACCACCGTGGTCGGCAGCAACGGCTCATTCACTGAACACGCTCTTGTGGTCGGTGTTGTTGGGCGTGCGGTCGCCGGCGAGCCAGCGCGCCAGCTCCGAATGCGCATCCGCCTTGCGCCGCGCGGCGATGTCGCCCATGTTGTCCGGGTCGAGCGTGAACTCGAGCTTCATCTCGTCGGGCGTCATCACGTAGACCGACTGGCAGTAGCCGTGGTCGGTGAGGCGGTGCGCAATGCCGGCCGCCTTGAGGCGGCGCTGCACGTCGGCGAAGGTTGCGCGGTCCACCTTCAGCGCGATGTGGCCGAAGCGCGCCTGCTTCGGATGGCGGGCGCGGAACGCCTCGTAGTGCTCGGGGTCGGCGAACTGGAAGAAGGCGATCGCGCCGCCGTCGGCCAGGCCGAAGAAGGTGTGGCAGTACTCGAGCTCGCGCCCGACCTCGGCGACGTAGGCCCGCTCGCACCAGGTGGCGACCAGCGGGATGCCGAGCACGTCCTCGAAGAAACGGCGGTTCGCCTCGTGGTCCTTCGTCACCCACGCGTAATGGTGCAGGCGAAGCGGTAAATTCATGGTTTCTCCTCCCGGGCGATGGTACACGCATGAAAGCAGCGATCTTTGCGAAACAGGGTCTCGAGCTGCGGGACGTTTCCCAACCGCAGCCCAAGGCGGGCGAGGTGCTGGTGCGCGTGCGCTACGCCGGCCTGAACCGGCGCGACCTCACGCGCGCGCCGGGCGACGAAGGAACGATCCCGGGCATGGACTGGGCGGGCGAGCGGGTAGACACCGGCGAGGCGGTCATGTGCATGGGCGCGGGCGGCTATGCCGAATACGCGGTGTCGAGCTGCGTGCTGCCGGTGCCGAGGGGCGTTTCGCTCGACCAGGCGGCCGCGCTGCCGCTCGCGCTCCTCACCATGCACGACGCGATCGTCGGCAACGGCCGGCTGAAGGCCGGCGAGAGCGTGCTGATCCAGGGCGCCGCCTCGGGCGTGGGACTGATGGGCCTGCAGATCGCGCGGCAGCTGGGCGCCTCGCTGATCATCGGCTCGTCGCGCAATGCGGCGCACCGCGACAAGCTCAGGGAGTTCGGCGCCGGCCTGGCCATCGATACGAGCGACGCCCGCTGGGTGGACGAGGTGCTGGACGCGACGCGCGGCAAAGGGGTCGACCTGGTCGTCGACCAGGTGTCGGGCGAGCTTTTCAACGCCACGCAGAAGGCGACCGCGATCCGCGGGCGCATCGTCAACGTCGGCCGCCTCGGCGGCATGAGCGCGCCGTTCGACTTCAACCTGCACGCGCTGCGGCGCATCGACTACATCGGCGTGACCTTCCGTACGCGGAGCGCCGATGAGATCCGCGAGATCGCGCGGCGGATGCGGGAGGACCTGTGGCCGGCGCTCGAGGGCGGCAAGCTGCGCCTGCCGGTCGAGCGGGTGTTTCCGCTCGGGCAAGCGCAGGCCGCGCAGGATCTCATGCGCTCCAACCGGCACTTCGGGAAGATCGTGCTGCAGGCATAGCGTTTGCAGCAATAGCCCCCGGTAACCTTTCATCGGAGGCTTGCATGAAAATTTTGACGCTCGCCGTTGCAATTTCGCTTGCCGCGGCGCTCGCCGGTTGCAATCGCAACGCCCCGGGCAACATTCCGGCGCCGAAGACCAGCGCAGCGAGCCCATCGGGCGCCGCCGGCGGCTCCGCGCCGGTCACTACGTCGGCCAATTCGGGCGCCGGAAACAGCGCGGACAACCGAAACGGTGCCAATCCGCACCAGCAGCAGGTGGATCCGAACCAAGCCGAGCAGCGCCGCGATTTTCAACAGAGCGGCGACGCGGCTGGTCCGAAAAGCCCAGATGCCGCACCTATGACGCGTAACAAATAGCTGCTTTAGTGTCGGGCCGCCCGGCCCAATCCTTGCTCACCCTGTTGTACCCAACCACGGAGGCCCCATGAGACTTTCAACTCTTGCTATTGCTGTTTCCCTCGCGCTCGGCACGAGCCTGCTGACGGCGTGCGACCGCGGCAGCGACCGTTCCGCCACCGGCGCGTCCTCGACGACCAGCCCGTCCTCGACCTCGCCGTCGTCCTCGTCGTCCTCGGGGGCCACCACGCCGTCGAGCCCGTCGGGCTCCGCGAGCGGCTCCATGAGCTCCTCGCCCTCCAGCTCCTCGCCCTCCAGCTCCTCGTCCTCGTCTTCGGACGCGACGAAGAGCCAGTCGGGCGGCGGCGCCTCGTCCAGCCCTTCCAGCTCCTCGTCGTCGTCGGACACGAGCGGCTCGGCCGGTACCGGCGCGAGCTCGAGCCCGTCGTCGCAGGACAAGTCGAGCCCGTCGAGCTCGAGCTCCTCGACCTCGAAGTAAGCGTTCCAAGCAAGGGAAGCCGCTGCGCGAACCGCAGCGGCTTTTCTTTTTCTAGGCAGCGGAAACCGCGATGCGCATCGCGCCGATGCGCTCGATGCTGGCCGTCATCACGTCGCCCGGGCGGACCGGGCCGACGCCCTGCGGCGTCCCGGTCAGGAGCACGTCGCCCGGGTGCAGGGTGTAGAACGACGAGCCCCAC